>NZIY01000033.1 GCA_002691795.1 SAR116 cluster bacterium | reverse complement strand
TTCTAGACTTAGGGTGCGGCACAGGATTAATGGGACAAAAAATTATCGATTATTGTGAATACCTTGAAGGTGTTGATATTTCAGATTTAATGCTAAAAAAAGCCAAAACAAGAAAAATATATAACAAACTAATTAACAAAGATATTATTACATATCTTGAGAAGGATGTTTTAAATTTTGATTATTTCATTTTTGCAGATGTATTTGTTTACATAGGAGATCTTAATAAAATATTTGATTTAATTAAACGTAGAAATATTTCGTCTGGTAAACTTTTATTCACTACTGAACATAATTTTTCAGAGGATTATAAACTTGAAACAACAGGACGCTTTTCTCACTCAAAAAATTACATAGAAAACCTCTCTGAAAAGTTTGGATATGAATTATGCTATTTTAATAAAGCAATGATTAGAAAGGAGGATACAAAAGATGTCAATGGGGCTATTTATTTATTAAAATTTTAGTATCAACTGTTAAATAGAATCTATTAATTTCTTTTATAATTGCACTTAATTAATTATAGTATTTTAATATTTGGATAATTTTACTGCATTAATATGAAAAAAACTACTACTGGAATAACTATTAAAAAATATTCCCCAAATCTAGGAGCCGTTATCACTGGTGTAGACTTATCAAAAGAAATAAATGGGGAACAATTTAATGATATTCAAAGAGCTTTTTTAGATCATCAAGTTTTATTTTTTCAAGAACAAAAAGAAATTCCACCTAATATTCATTTAAAATTAGGTGGTTTATTTGGTAAATTACATAAACATCCAGCAGCCCCTTCAATGAATGGATACCCTGAAATTTTTGAAATTCATGCTCATAAAAATAGTAAAGTTGCAAATGGAGAATTTTGGCATTCAGATGTTTCTTGTGATGTAACACCACCTCTTGGAACAATGCTTCAATTACATATTCTTCCCGATAGTGGTGGAGACACAATGTTTTCAAATATGTATGCAGCATATAATGAATTAAGCAATAAATTTAAATCTATGCTAAATGGTTTGATTGCGATTCATGAATCTGAACATCTCTATAAGGGTCGATATACCGATAGAGGTGTAGAAGAAAAAAAAATAAATACACCATCTGCAAAACACCCTTTAATTAGAATTCATCCNAAAACAGGAAAGAAATCAATATATGTAAACAGAACATTTACCACAGGAATTGTGGGTATGAATCAACAAGAAAGTAAAACAATATTAGANTTTTTATTCAATCACTGTGAAAATGTTAATTTTCAAATACGTTATCGTTGGAATTTAAATGATATGGCATTCTGGGATAACAGGTGCACNATGCATAGAGCTATTTGGGATTATTGGCCAAATGAAAGAAAAGGAAGAAGAGTTACAATTAAAGGTGATAGACCAATTTAATTAATTGACAAAGAAAATTGTATTTAGAATAATAGAAAATTAACATGTTAAATAAATAAATAAAGGCGTGTATGAATAANTTAGACAAATTGGATGGNAAAAATNTAAAAAACACTGAACATGATTTAATAGAAAGATATTATGAGTTAGGNTATACTGATGGGTTACCANTAGTGCCGCCAACAAAAAATAAAATTGATCAATTTGTAAATGTACTTGGTGGAAATCGTGATTTTGTAGAATGTAATATACCTCCTAGGTGGGGTGCGTTAACAAGAGAAGTGCTAGCAATTAATATGATAATGGCCGGGTGTAAACCCGAGTACTCAAGTATAGTACGAGCTGCAATAAAAGCTTTAACAGAAAGATCTTTTAATTTAAATGGTGTTCAAGCCACTACTCATATGGCTTCCCCTTTAATTATAGTAAACGGTCCAATAGCAAAAACAATTGGAATGAATGGTGGCGGTAATGCTTTTGGATCTGGTAATAGAGCAAATGCTACTATAGGAAGAGCAATAAGACTAATTATGTTAAATGTAGGTGGTGGAAGAGCTCCTGATTTGGATAAATGCACTCTTGGAAATCCAGCAAAATACACATACTGCATTTGTGAAAATGAGGAATATTCTCCATTTCCTCCTTATCACGTTGAAAAAGGTTACAGAGCAGATGTTTCAACAGTCTTTACAATTGCNGCNGAATCNCCTCATAGTGTAACTGATCATTTATGNAATGATCCTGAAGGAATTTTAGATACAATGTGCTCTGCAATGAGTAATATCGCATCAAATACATCTGTTTTAAATGGTCATTGTACTGTGGCTCTTGGGTTGGAGCATGCTAAAACTATTTCAAAATATGGATGGACAAGAAATGATATTAAAAACTACTTATTCATGCACTCTGGGAATAAATTTATCAAACACACAAGAAATAANAAATATGGAAAAGTGTATAATAGAAATTTACCAAAATGGTATAAGAGAGAACCGGAAAGTTGGATACCNATAGTTGAAAGTCCTGATAATATTCATTTATTTATTATTGGTGGTGAAGCAGGACGTTTTTCAGCATTTATTCCAGGTTGGGGACACATGAGTAATCCAGTTTTAAAACCAGTTTTCGAAAAAGATCAATTAATTGATGATTATTGCGATGATGGATTATGTAAAATATAAGGGTGATACTATGAAAAATAAAAGTAATTTATTTGAGGTTTATGATCCTCGAGGTCAAATAATTATAGAGAAAAGGAATTTATCAAATAGAAAAAATACTCTTAATGGATTAAGATTAGCAATTCTGGACAATTCAAAATGGAATGCAAATAAAATCCTTCGCGGTTCAGCAGATGCGTTGTCAAAAGAAATAAAATTTTCTAAAATAAACTATTATGTTAAAAAGCATGGCTTTTCAACTGACGCACCACTTGAAATGATTGATGAAATTACAAATGATAATGATATAGTATTAACAGCAATTGGAGACTGCGGATCGTGTTGTTCCTCTTGTATAAGAGATGCAATTACGTTAGAAGATCGTGGAATTCCTGCTGCACCAATAATTACAACAGAATTTATAAATGAGACAAAATTAACTAGAGTTGCCATTGGAATGCCAGATTTAAGACCGGTTGTAATTGATCATCCCGTTAGTTCAATTACCAATGATGAAGTTTTACAACGGGTTAAGATTATTAAAGAACAAGCTCAAGAAGTGTGGCTTGGACAACGTAAAGATATATAAACCTAATATATTTTTAAATGTTAGATAAAGCACAAATAAATAAATATTACGAAGACGGATTTGTTATTCCTGACTTCCAAATGCCAGAAAAAGACCTTTTAGCAATTGAAAAATTACATAAAAATTTAATAAAAGAATTTCCAAAATTTGTGAATTATTGCCCAGCAATTCTTCAATATGACAAGAATTTTTTAAAGTTTTGTCTTAATAAAAATATATTGGACATGGTTGGGCAATTGATAGGTAATAATTTTGCATTGTGGAATTCTAGCTTTTTTGCAAAACCTGCGCATAAAGGTCATGCGACACCTTGGCATCAAGATGGTCAATATTGGCCTATTAGGCCTTTAGCAACATGTACAGTTTGGTTGGCGATTGACGATGCAAATGAAGAAAATGGATGTTTAAAATTCATAAAAGGTTCACACAAAGAAAAAATTCTAAAAAAGCACGAAATCAATGAAAATGAGAATCTTACATTACATCAAGAATTATTAAAATCTGAATATGATGAGAGTAAATCAGTAAATCTTATATTAAATAGAGGTCAAATTTCTTTACATGATGTTTATTTAATACATGGATCTGAAGCTAATAATTCACCTGACCCAAGAAAAGGAATGACTATGAGGTTTATGCCTACAAGTAGTATCTTTGATCANAATTTAGCTAAAGAAAAATATAATAATTTAAATGTTTCTANGTTTTCAAAAAGAAAAATTTATCTTGTTAGAGGTAAAGATATTTCAAAAAAAAATAAACTAGATTTACCTNAATTTTAAAATATTTNNATNTTATNCTCTNGATTTATAAGACAAAGAACACCCACCATCAACAACAAGCATTTGACCTGTAACATATCTTGACCAATTTGAACATAAATAAACGACTGCTTTTCCAATATCCCATCCACTACCTTCAATATTTAATAAGGATGCATTTTTTCTAATACCCCTTAATTCTTCNGTCATACCATCTTTGTATACCATGGGTGTATAAACCGGGCCGGGTAAAATACAATTAACCCTTATACCAGCAGAACCATGGTCAACAGCCATAGCTTTAGTTAAAGAAATTACTCCCCCTTTTGATGCTGAATAAGCAGTATATCCTTTTGGCCTTGTTGCAGATATTGAAGAAATATTGACGATAGTTCCTCCCTGACCAGATTTAATCATTTCTGGTATAGAGTATTTGGACATTAAAAACATTGGTTTCAAATTAATATTCATTACCTTATCCCAATAATCCTCAGTTTCATTTACAACTGTTGAATTACTAGCAATACCAATATTATTATCAAGAATATCTAGTCTTCCCCATTTTTTTAATACTTCATCAATTACTCTTTTACATTCATCCTCAATTGTTAAATCAGCTGATATTCCAAATGCTTCACCTCTATTTTTCTTAATCATTTCAACAGTCCCTTGTGCATAATCATTATTTATATCGACTANTAAAACTTTAACTCCTGCTTCAGCTAACAANATAGCAGCAGCCCTGCCATTTCCAATACCATTTANNCCAGATCCACCACCGGCTATAANTCCNACTTTATTTTGTAAATCAAAACCAAGATTAGTTAACATAAAAATTCCTTTTCTATTTAAATTAACTTAAAATTATTTATTAATTATAGTTTGCTTAATGTATATATTTCTAACTAATATAAGTGAATTTAAAAGTTTATGTAATGTCTAAAAGATTAAAAGATAAAATTGCAGTTATAACTGGAGGAGCAAAAGGATTAGGAGCATGTATAGCTGAAACCTTTTACAAAGAAGGAGCGAAAATAATAATCTGTGATATTCTTCAATCTGAGGGAGAAAATACAGCTCAAAAAATTAATGGTGATTCATTTAAATTAGATGTAACAAAATCTAAAGATGTTAAAAATATATTTAATAAAATCAACAATTTATATAAAAAAATTGATATTTTAGTTAATAATGCTGGAATAAATGGTTTTGAAAATCGACAAGATATTATAGATGAACGCATAAANACNAACAAAGCTCAAATTAAGGAATATTCAGAAACNCAAACAATTAATACACATTTTGATATCACTGTTAATATGACAGATTTAGAATGGTTTAAGATGATTAATACTCACCTTAGTGGAACATTTTTCTGTACAAGAGAAGTCTTAAAAATTATGAATAAAAATAATTCTGGATCAATAATTAATATGGGGTCAGTTTTAGGAACCACTGGTGGCCCCTCATCACCACATTATTCTGCTGCTAAAGGGGGTATTTTAGCTTATACACGTGCTTTAGCTAGAGAATTGGCAAGTAGAAACATTCGAGTTAATGCTATAGCTCCAGGTTATATAAAAACTGATATGACAAACAATTTAGGGTTTGTAAGAGAATTGATAAAAAATCAAACTCCTATGAAACAATTTGGCGAACCTGAAGATATAGCTTGGGCCGCAGTATATTTAGCTTCTGATGAGGCAAGTTTTATGACTGGACAAACGATATCACCAAATGGTGGTTTTGTTATGAATCAGTAATCAAAAATTAATAACAATAANATNATATATTCTGAAGCGCTCTCTTAGCCATTTCAGTAATTAAGTGGGCTCTATAATCACCTTTAGCATGAATATCACTTAACATATTATCTTTAGATATCTTGATATTATTCAAAGCGTTATCTGAAAAATTATTATTAAGCGCATCTTCAATCTCTTTACATCTGAAGACACCATTTTGACTTGCTCCAGTCACTGCAACTCTCACATTATCACTAAATTTTGCAACAAATACTCCAACCATAGCATATCTAGACGCTGGGTTTGGAAATTTAGCATATGCGGATTTCTCAGGTGCTTTGAAAGTAAAATCTGTTATTAATTCATCAGCCTCTAGGCATGTTTCGAATAACCCATCAAAAAAGTCACCAGCATTAATCTCTCTTTTATTTGTTTTTATTGATGTATCTAATGCCAGAATGGCTGAAGGATAACAAGCTGAGGGATCATTATTAGCCACTGAACCTCCAATTGTACCTCTATTTCTTACCATATGGTCTCCAATATGTTTTGCTAAATTTGCTAAACCAGGAATCATTTTTTTGACCTCTTTTGAAGCAGCAACATCTGCATGAGTTGTCATTGCTTTAATAGTTATTTTGTTACCAGAGACACTAATTCCACTTAAACCTAAATTATTAAGATCAATTAAACAATCTGAAGAAGCTAATCTAGATTTCAAAGTAGGAATTAAAGTCATGCCACCTGCTAAATATTTACCTTCTGATGCGTTTTTACTTTGTTTTAATGCTTCATCTAAGCTAGTTACTTTTACATAATCAAAATTATACATAAAAAACTCCTTTAATTATTCTTTGCTTCACTAATTGCTCTCCATATCTTTTCAGAAGTGGCAGGCATAGATATATCCTTGACACCAATATCTGATAGTGCATCTACAACAGCATTTATAACTGCAGGTGGACATGCTATTGTTCCTAGTTCTCCACATCCCTTAGCGCCTAAAGAATTAGTATTCGTTTTACAAATCTCTTCTGCACTGATATCAAAATTTGGAAAATTATCAGCTCTTGGCATTGCGTAATCCATAAAACTAGCTGATAACAATTGTCCATTATCATCATATGCTGCATTTTCTAATAAAGCTTGACCAATACCGTGAGCTAACCCTCCTTGAATTTGACCTTCTACAATCATTGGATTTACAATTTTTCCTAAATCATCAACAGCAGTCAAATTAGTTATTTCCAATTCACCTGTATTCGGATCAATCTCAACTTCACATATCACACAACCTGCTGGATAAGTAAAATTTGGTGGATCAAAAAAACACTTTTCATCTAAACCTGGTTCAAGTTTGTCATGAGGAAAATTATGCGGGACATATGCTGCAAGAGCTATTTCACCAAAAGATTTAAATTGATTAGTACCCTTTACCTTAAAATTACCATCAGAAAACTCAATGTTTCCTTCATCAGTTTCAAGAATATGTGCAGCTATTATTTTGCCCTTATCTATAATTTTATCAGTTGCCCTATAGATAGCTTCACCTCCAACAATTTGAGACCTAGATCCATATGTACCCATGCCAAACGGAATTTTACTAGTATCGCCATGAACTACATCAACTTGATTAATATCAATACCTAATTTATCACTAACTAGCTGTGCAAAAGTTGTTTCGTGACCCTGGCCATGACTATGAGAGCCTGTAAAAACTGAAACTGTACCTGTTGGATGAACCCTCAGCTCAGCTGTTTCATAAAGGCCAGCTCTAGCACCCAAAGCTCCTGCAACAGCTGACGGAGCTAAACCACAAGCCTCAAGATATGTTGAAAAACCAATGCCTCTAAGCTTACCTTTTTTCTTTGACTCTTCTTTTCGTCCAGAAAAACTAGAAAACTTTGACATTTTCAGAGCTATATCAAAAGTTTTTTCATATTGACCACTATCATACTGAAGTGCAACTGGAGTTTGATAAGGAAAAGCTGATGGAGGTATAAAATTTAATTTTCTTATGTCCTCTTGATTAATTCCTAATTCTCTTGCGGCTGTATCAACAACTCTTTCTAAAACATATGTTGCTTCTGGCCTTCCTGCACCTCTGACTGCATCAACAGGTACTGTGTTAGTAAATACTGATCTAACATTACAATGAATAGCTGGTGTACTGTAAGGCCCAGCCATTAATGTTCCATAAAGATATGTTGGCACGCTTGACGCAAAGGTTGACAAGTATGCCCCTAGATTTGCAATAGTGTCGACTTTGAGTGCTAGAAATTTACCATTTTTATCTAGTCCTAACTTTACCTTTGTAACGTGATCTCTTCCATGAGCATCTGATATAAATGCTTCTGTTCTGTCTGATGTCCATTTTACTGGTCTTTTTATTTTGTTAGATACCCAAGTCACAATAGCTTCTTCAGCATAATGAAAAATTTTTGAACCAAAGCCTCCCCCAACATCAGGAGAAATTACCGTTAATTTATGTTCAGGTATGCTTAAAACAAATGCTCCCATTAATAATCTTATAACATGTGGATTTTGACTAGTCGTATAAAGTGTATAATGATCATTAGCTGTGTCATAATCTCCTAAAGCGCATCTTGTTTCAATGGCATTTGGTATTAGTCTATTGTTCCTAATATTGATCTCTGTTATGTGATCTGCTTTTTTTAATCCTTCATCAACAGCTTTAGAATCACCAAGCTCCCAATCATAACAAATATTAGAGTCTAAACTTTTATGAGTTAAACCATTTTTAGTATTTAAAGCATCATTAAGGTTCAGAATTGGTTTTTCTGGATTTATATCAACATTAATCAATTCTGAAGCTGACTTAGCGTTATCTAAAGTATCAGCTAATAATACAGCTACTATCTCACCAACATACTTAACATTATCTATAGCAATTGGCGGATGTGCAGGTTCTCGCATAGGAGTACCATCTTTTGAGTCTACTTGCCAACCGCATGGAATACTTCCAACATCCATGTCCTTTCCAATAATAATATCAACCACACCATTTGCTGATTTTGCTTTTGAAATGTCTAATTTAAGTGAACCTCTTGCAACATTTGAACGCAACATATAAGCATAAACTTGATTGGGTCTATTGATATCATCTGTAAATCTACCTTTCCCCGTTATAAATCTAAAGTCTTCCTTTCTTTTTACTGACGCTCCTATTCCAGTTTTAATATCATCTGGCATTATTTTCCTCCCATTACAGCTGATGCTTCACTTATTGATTTAACAATATTATTATATCCAGTACATCTACATATATTGCCTTCTAATCCCTTTCGGATTTCTTCTTCTGATATATTTGGATTATTTTCAACAAGCTTTATACCACTCATAATCATACCTGGTGTACAATATCCACATTGTAAACCATGATTGTTCCTAAATGCTTCTTGCATTGGATGCAATTTATCGCCTTTACTAATTCCTTCAATAGTGGTTACCTCAGAACCATCTACTTGTATTGCGAGAATAGTGCATGATTTCACTGCTTTTCCATCTAAATGAACTGAACAAGCACCACACTGACTTGTATCACAACCAATATGTGTGCCAGTCAAATTTAGGTTTTCTCTAATAAGTGTTGATAATAGTGTATTTGTATTTATTTCTTTCGAAATTTTTTCCCCATTTATCTTTAAGGTAACCTTACTCATTTCCCCCCCCCTATATTAATTCGCCTGTAAATTAAGCAGAATTTAAAAATATAATTTTAATATTTATGCTTATTAATTATGCATTTATNTAAAANTATTTTCAATACTTAATATTATAAAAANTTATAATACTTATTNTNAATATTGATAATAAGTNNNATTATCATTANTAAANNGGTAAATGTTTNAGATATTGTNCAATAATNTAAAGTTACTTTTATATAAATATTTTAATCAAAAATTATTGTTCTCATAATTATTATTAAANTACATATGATGATAGATANTAAAANATTTTATTTGAAATAAACTTTAATTGTTAGTTAAANTATATTTAATGAATGAAAATAATAAAAAATTTCTTTGGTTACAAATTCAGAAAACAGGTGANTTTTTATTAAAGAANCTTCCTGATCACCCCAATCATCCAAAAGGCAGAAACCCCTATGCACACGTTGCATTAAGAATTAAATCATATTTTGGAAAAAGTTATAAAGACTTACCAGATTATGAATTAAATAAAGTGCTAAATTATTTAGAATTGATTAAAAAAGAAGAAGGATGAATTGAACATGGTTTATATAAAAGCTAATAATAAAAAAGATTGTTTGATAAAAAATTTTATGAGTATATTTTAATATACCATTCTTCAGGTTTGTAAATTCATGAAGAAAGTGGTCATTTTTTATCAGTAGATGACAATTTTATAAAAAAAATCAAAGATCTTTCTAATAATATTAATTAACTCATATGATTATATAATTATCTCATTCTAGTAATTAACAACCATATGAATCTCAATGAAAAAAAACTTCTAAANACACCTATTACGTAAGTNAATGCTGCAGCTAATAAGATTGATTTACAAGCTTGATGATATTCAACTGGAACTTTTTCTTTTATAATTGGATACGCTTTATTAAAACTTGCATCAATTTCTACATCAAGAGTGATTATGTGTATTAAAGCACTAATTAATAAGGAAAAGGCAGCTATAGCTAAACATATTTTTATAAATCCATAAGAACCAGTTGCAAAGATTATAGGAAATCCTATTAATAAAATACCACTACCTAATTGTGTAATCCATGAAGTATTCCTTATAATAACATTTCTTCTTTTTAGTGGTTTAAAGTTTTCTTTATGTTGTATTGCATGAGCAATTTCATGACATATTATGGTAATAGACGTTAAACTTTTTTTCGCGAGTCTATCTTCTAAGACCATAACTTTTTTATTTATTAAATCATAATGATCTCCAAGTTTNGTTGCTTCTATTTGAACATCATTAAGATTATGTTCTTGAAGTAATTCTCTACCAAATTCAAAGCCAGTAAATGGCATATTTATCAATACTTTATCATTTTTTTTGAATATGTAGTTATACCAAATTATTGGAGCTACAAATAATATAAATAAGAAAATTAAATATAAAATCATTTTTGGCTTTCTTCAAAGTGCTTTATAAATTCATTATTATCAATGTCTATAATCATGTTCGTACTTATTTCATAAATACTATCAAAAGTATCCTTTATTGGAGGTGTGTTTTTTAAAACACCCTCTACAGAAATAGGTTGATACATAAATCTAGCTTTTAAGGGTTTATCTAGTTTAATCATAACCATCTGATTTGGAGGTGGAGGTGGAACATGTATGCACATGCCTGCGCTTGGAACAAGAATAAATTCATTAACGATTAATTCTTGCTGATAATCCATTTCTAATGGTACCATAAAACCATACAACTTAATGTTTTTGCCAATAATTTTATTATTAAACTTAAGACCTGCTTCATTCAATTTTTTTACAAAATTTTTATCATCCCACATTTCAAATGTTATTCCCGTTTCTGGAACAAAGTTGTAAGCATTTAAAGGTATTAACTTATCCCAATTTAAAATATAATTTTCTTTAGCAAAAGAATTGCTTAAAAGAAAAAAAATTATTACGAAAAAACAAAATAATCTTTTAGTCATATTCTTTAACTATTAAATATATCAAATACCTGAGTTTAGTGATTTTTTATATCCTCTATAGGCTGGTATTAAACCTACTAGGATAGATATTAACACCACTGCACAGTAAAAAATTATATTATAAGTAGATAAAAAGTTATTATCTAAGTAAATGCCATACTCAATATCTAATATAGGATTTAAAATAACATTTAAAAGAAGTGTGAATAAGATAGATATTAAAATACTTGTAAGAGAAATCATAATCCCCTCTAAAATCAATATAGAAAAAATTGACCTTGGAGAAGCCCCCACAACTCTCAATAAAGAAATTTCTTTGTTTCTTTGGTTTACATTTGTATAAATTGATGCAGCCATTCCAAGTAAGGTAATAAAAACAACAAAATAACATATTAAAAAAAGTATCTGTTCTACAAATGAAACTATTTGCCATAATTTTGTTAATGCTAAGCCAGGTATTATAGCTTGTATAGGTTCAGTTTTATATTTAACTAAGTCTCTTTTAAATTGAAATATTTTAATCTTTGAATTTAGTTTTATTATAGCACCTGTAATTTCCTTGGGGACTAAATCACTTTCATTAAATGATCTTGGCTTAGATTTGAAGTTTGGCAATTTAAATCCGCCCTGCCAATCTTTATGAATTGCTTCCAACGCTTCTAAACTAACAAAAATCAATTTATCAGTAGTCGATCCTGATTTTTTTAATATACCATTGATTCTAAATGGAAATTCATCATGAAAATCTTGAGATGATATTCCGTGAGCAATTATGATTTTATCATTTAATTTATAATTTAGTGTCTTAGCTACTTCATGACCAATCACAACATCAAAAATATCTTTGAAGTGTTCACCTTTATGAAATTCTAATTTTTTATTTTTTATTTGTATTTTTTTAAAATAATCAGATGAAGTTCCTAATACTCGATATTGTTTATGACTATCACCAAGAGAAATTGGAATTGCCCATTTTACATCAGGATGATTTTCAATATCTTTGAAAGATTTCCATCTAATATTATTAGTTGGTGTTCCAATTTGAAAAATTAAATATAATAGTGCTTCTATCTCTCCAGATCTTGAAGAGATAATTAAGTCACCTGATTTTGCGTTAGAAAAAAATGTTTTTTTTGCACTTTTTCTAAAATTGTCAATTGATGAAAAAAGAATAATAGACAGAGAAATACATAAAATAGTTAAAAAAACAGAGACTTTTCTGCTTATAAGAGAATAAAAAGCTAAAGATAATAAAACTTTCATGATTTAAAAAAACTTTCAAATTCTATTACATCTTTAAATTTACTCCTAAGATTTAAATCATGAGATACCATCAGTAACGAAATTTTTTCAGTATTACAAATATCAAAAAGTAAATTTAAAAAAGAGTTTTTATTGTCAAAATCTAAAGATGAAGTAGGCTCATCTGCTAAAATAATTTTCGGTTCATTAATTATTGACCTTATAATAGAAATTCTTTGTTTTTGTCCTGTAGACAAATCTTTAGAATTAGATTTTGTTAATAACTCACTGTTTAAATTTAATTTTTCTCCAAATAAAAAGGCTCTATCTTTAGATTTCTTTAAATCATTTTTTGTGAAATAACATGGTAATAAAATATTATTTAAAGGTGACAAGTGATCTAATAAATTAAATTCCTGAAATATAACTCCAATATTCTCAGATCTAAATTTATCTAATTCCCAAGCTTTAAGAGAATTTAAGTTTTGAGACAAAACATAAATTTCTCCTACTTTTGGTGGGATCATGCCACAAATTAAATTAAGAAAAGTTGATTTACCAATGCCACTTTTTCCTAATATAAGTTTTCTTTCATTAGACTGGATTGAAAAATCTTTTACTTGAATTTTAAATTCATTTTGATTATTCCAATAAAATTCTAAATTTTTAACCTCTATAAGATTCTTTGAATTCATTAATTAGAAAAGTTATACAAACTAAGTTTTTTTGTAAATTTATTTATTTTATGTTTTGTAGTAGATTTTTTTCCAATAATATTAAGTTCTAAATCTTTACTGTTTTGGAAACTATCAAAAATGTTAAAAGTTATGGAAGAAAACTTAGCTATATTTGAACAATTATATTCATATCTAGCTCTAAACTCAGTGTGATTTTTTTCTTCTAAAATTGTTGATGANTTATTTGANATTTTGCAACTGGCCTCGGATGGTATAATAAATAATTTATCTGGNTTTTTTAANATATTTAAAGCTTTTTTGACTAAATCTTTATCNTTTTGTGACTTAGCTTTATGTTCAAACCCAACTACATCAAAACCAGGCATTTCAATNTCAAAAAGAATTTTATTNTTTTCTTGAACTACATTAATNACACTAAGGCCATGTAAATGAGCATCTAAAGATCCTTTTTTATCATGATCATGTTTGTCATGGTCATGTTTGTCGTGATCATGTTTCTTTTTAATAACCTTTTTTTCTTTATGGTCGTGGTCATGTTTATGATCATCTGAAGAAAATGAATTAAAAGAAAATAATATAAAAATGATAAAAATTAGATAACGCATATTAAAAGATCCTGAATTTATAATTTTTNATAATGTNANTTTATAACATTACANATTTGAATAGCAAANTTTTTTCTTAATTAGAAAAAAAAAATGACATTAATTACTTAGGTATTTTATGAAATATTATTGTAAATATTTTTCCAATAGCCAGCGTGGTCTAATCTAAGCAAAATAGAATTTTCTTTTAAGGCAGAATCTGGAGTTCTATGAAGAAGGCCTTCTGAACCACCTTTAAAAATGGCTATATCCCACTCATTAACGAATTGTTTTTTTTTATAATTTTTTAATATTTTTTCATTTGGCTCATCATTTAAATAAGCTGTTTTATCTCCAGCTTCATCAGGCAACCATTCTGTACCTTCTCCAGAGTACGTTACTAATAATCTTTGTGGCACATTATCAATATGGTAACGCTTACACCCTCTTTTTGAACCTAGCCACATACTTATTGTGCTAGTATTTAGAATATCAGAAAAAATTTTACACAAATAAGCAATGTCATTTATCCAAGTTTCATAAAAAATAGAAGCTTTGATTTNANATGGAAAAACATCTAATAAAACTGATTTAATATTTTTTTCAGCATCAAATTTACTAATTTCAGCATTGATTGAAAAATCAATTTTGGTGAGCTTTTTAAAAAAATTTACTGAACCTTTAGGTTCACTCCTCTCATAAATTATCAATTTACTTTTACTTTGAGAAAAGTTTTTAAATTCACTGATATTTTTAGCTATAGTTAAGTTCATAATCTATTCAATTTTCTTTTTTATATAGAAGTTCAATATCTTTTATTTGAATTTCACTCGCAGACTTTGATATTCGCCAATCTTTAATTGAACCATCACATGTTCTTAAGGTAAATACTGTTTCCACTGGAGGACAATTAGGTTCATGACAACGAAGTTCAGCAATACTAATTGTTGAATCCTTTGAAATATAAAATTTTTCAGTAAAAACAGTTTTCAAATTTCTAATGATCTCTGGATTTGTTTTTTTATTATCAAACATTCCAACCATTAAATATCTCCAGCCCATAATGGTGACCAAAGTATATTTCCGTGTGCGTCACCAATAAGTATATTAGATTTATCATTGGATATGGATATTGCTGTAACCTCTGAGCCTGTTGCATTTCTGATGAGATAAGATTTTTTTGTTTCATCAATTTCTGATAAAATCACTGATCCATCTTGAAAACCTGCAAAAATAGCGTTTTCCTGAGGCAAGCTTTCAACAAAAGTTGCATTTTGCTTACCGCCGCTAGCAACACAAGTTGGTTTTCTTCCAAGTGGGCCTTCCTTTCCATCAAAAGGCCAACATATAGCTTCGCTTGCTCCAGAAGTTACCAAAAAAGGAGTNTTTCCTGCCCAAGTGAAGCTTTTAATTTTAGCAGGATACCCTGCCATAGCTAGATCAATTTTATCTCTNANACGCCACCCATGCACTTCGTTTTCTTGCATGGCTGAAACAAGATACTTTCCATCAGGACTAAAAGTAACTTTCCCATGGGAACCTTTCCATACAAATCGAGATGATTTCCATCTCCGATCACCCTTTTGCCAAACTGTAACACCTCCATATGAAGACACAGCTAGCTTATTCCCATTGAAATCAAAAGAAAGACCTCCAACAGTACTTGAATTATCTATGATTAAAGGCTTTCTATCGAAATTAGCCCAAAGATATGCTTTTTTACCTGATGAGCAAGCAAAATGATTTTCTGTTGAAGCAACACAATCAACCCACTGTGAACCATAATTGTAGATCTCATTTATTTGCCCATCAGATGATATTTTAAGAAACCTTCCATCATCTCCGCCAGTATAGATAGACTGACCATTCGAACTCATATTAAGTATAACTCCTTTATGGGCTTTAACTTCAAACGGTTCTTGATTTTGACGAAAAAAACGTAGTGATCCATCACCAAAACTAGCTACAACTGCATTATTAAGAACCACAGATCCAGTAACTGGAGCCTTAATTTTGAATTCGTTACCTCTTTGTTCTAATTTTGTTTTGGTAATATTTTTAGTTTCTGAAACTAGATTCATTTAGATTTACAACCTTCAAAACCCTCTTCAAGACCCATGTTTTCTAAATTTCTTCCTATAAAAACAACTCTTGAATTTCTTTCAGCATTTTTTGGCCATGGACCCATTGGAGCAGCATCCATTAACATATGAACACCTTGAAAGACATAACGTTCATCTTTCTCAGCAAAATTCAAAATACCTTTTGATCTTAAAATATCTTGCCCATAAGTTTGTAAAAGATTTCCAAACCAAGTTTGAAACTTNTCCATACTTAATGGAGTTTCAGAAACAAATGAAACACTTGTCACATCATCGTCATGATCGTGGTCATGATCTGATTCTAAAAAGTCAGGTTCTACTTCCAAAACNCGTTTTAAACTAAAAGCATTCAGACCAAGTATTTCATCTAAAGGTGCAGCACATCGTGTTGTATTAATAACTTTTGCGTAAGGATTAATTTTTTTTATTCTTGATTTGACATTTTNTAAGCCTTTTTCATCTACTAAATCAACTTTATTAAGTAAAATCACATCAGCAAATGCAATTTGCTCTTCAGCTTCGTGATGTTNACCAAGTTGAGAGTTTAAATGAACTGCATCTGCAACTGTAACAATAGCATCTAATTTTGTTCTATCTGCCACATCTTGATCTACAAAAAAAGTTTGTGCCACAGGTGCAGGATCAGCTAGGCCTGTTGTTTCAACTATGATTGCATCTAATTGGTCAGCCCGTTTCATCAAGCCACCTAGTATTCTTATTAAATCTCCACGAACTGT
Source organism: SAR116 cluster bacterium (assembly GCA_002691795.1). GTDB lineage: Bacteria > Pseudomonadota > Alphaproteobacteria > Puniceispirillales > Marisalimonadaceae > TMED54. The sequence goes on along the minus strand of NZIY01000033.1, from coordinate 9,325 downwards.
ACAGCAAATACATCCGTTATTCATTTCAAACACTTCTTCGTCAGCATCAACAACTAAATCATTATCAATGCCTTGTTCACCAAATTCATTAACTATCACAGCATACTTTCGTCCATGATGTTCGGTAAGTATACGATTTAAAAGAGTTGTTTTACCTGCACCTAAAAAACCAGTTAATACTGTAACTGGCACTTGTTCAGAAGTTTGCATAAGTCATCCTTTCAATTATTAATTCAAAATACAATTATTACATTGACCATGTATTTCAAAAATGGGGTTATCTGCTAGAAATCCAGTTTTTTTAGATAATAATTTAACGCTATTGGCAATATTTAGATCTAAATGCTCTGTTACATTTCCACACGANTTGCAAATTTCAAAAATTGGAATTTTATTATTATGATTACCACAACATACTGTCCATGCATTTAATGATTCAATCTTATGGATTAAACCTTTAGATACAAGTTTATTTAGTGCTCTGTAAATTGTTGTAGGAGCGGTAATACCATGAGAAACTAGTTCTTCAAGTATTTCGTATGCTGATAAAGGTTTATTCTTTTTTTTTAAAAAATTATAAACTTTATTCGCATGTGTTTCGTGATTTTTTTTTAAAGACATATAATACTCTAGTTAATATAGTTTATAAAAAAAATTAATAAAACGCAATGTTATAACATAACAATAATCAGAAATTATATTTAATTATCATTGTTTAATATGAATCTAAAAATATTAGCTAAGTGTGAATCAACTAACACTTATTCAGATTTTCATATAAGTCATTGATCAAATTAAAATATAAATTTTCTCCAGGTTTGTAAGAGGACCCANGAGGATCTAATATACCAGTTTTAGCACCCGAACTTTTTGCAATCATATTAATAAGTTTCGGATTAAACTGTGGCTCAGAAAATATACATTTTATATTCTTATCTTCAACAAGTTCTTGTATTTCTGCAATTTGCTTTGCACCAGGTTGAACATCAGTATTGATAGTAAGTGCACCTAATGCCTCAACACCGAATCTTTTTTCAAAATATTGGTAAGCATCATGAAATGTTACAAAACTTGCTTTTTTATTTATTGATTTATCAATTTTATTTATTAGATCATCAAGTTTTTTTACTGTTATTTTAGCNTTCTTCTTATAAAAATCTGAATTTTTTGAATCTAGAGCAGCTAATTCATTCGCGACTTCTTTAACAATAACTTTTGCATTATTTGGATCTAACCATATATGCACGTCAAATTCACCATGAGCATGAGCATGACCGTGGTGCTGTCCACCACCATCACTAGGCTCTTGAGCAATTGGCTCTATATCATTTCCAGGTTTGTCTTTAAAAAAGTGCTCATTAGCTTCAAACTCGAAAGGCATATGTTCAGTGAAAAATGCATATTTACCATCTTTCTTAATTTCTACTTTAAAACTTGTAATATTTTTTGATTTATCAAAATTTAAAGTATAAGAAATGTCTTTTGCTGTAAGAACACTCCCATTACTTTTCATATCTGAGTTCTTTGCTTCCAATAACTTTTCAGCTAATTCCTCAGAGTCATGTATGTCCTTAGTTTCAATTATGACCATTTTCATAGCTGGGTCAGCGTAAACACCATCTACTTTTGAAAAAGACCAAACGTATGTTCCAGCTTTTAATTCAAATAAACCAGCCCATTCGAATGCCNCCTCCCCATGAACATCTTTGTCATGATCATCGTGTTTAGCGTGCTTATCTTCCTTATGACCATGCTTGTCATGATCATCATGCTTATCATGCTTATCTTTCTTATGACCATGCTTGTCATGATCATCATGCTTATCATGATCATCATGACCGCCATAAATATTTTTTTCACGAAATTTATGTATTTCTAAACTACTTAAATCCATTAAATGAATGACCTTAGCTTTTTTTGGTATTGATTTAAGTGGTTTTTCTAAAAAACTTTCTAAATCTTTATCAATCCAAAAAATTGCATCTGCATTTTCAAGCATTTTTGCATGTGAAGGTTTCAAAGTAAAACTATGTGGTGATGCTGTTCCCTCCAAAATGAGATCTAACTTACCTTTGTTTCCCATTACATTTGAAATAAGAGAGTGAAGCGGCTGTATCGTTGTTACAACTTTAATTTCAGCATTAACTCCNGTAATAAAACTAATTGNAATTATTGATAAAANTAAATATTTAAAAAAAATTTTAATTTTGTTTGACTTAAACATTATTTACCCTCTTATAGTATTTTGAATTAATTANAATATTGTTTACTTAAAAACATGTAATGTTATATTGTTACATCAATAAAATTATTATAGCAACATTAAAATGAAAAATAATAAACCTTTAGTAAAATTAAACAATGCGGGTGTTTATAGAGATGAAAAATGGTTAGTTAAAGNTATTTCATTAGAAATAAATAAAAAAGAAATTGTGACATTAATTGGTCCAAACGGATCCGGAAAAACAACTACAGGTAAATTAATTTTAGATATATTTCAACCAGACGAAGGAAATGTAAATTTAAGTACAAAAAAAATTTCATATGTTCCTCAGAAAATTAATATAGATTGGGCAATACCTCTAAGGGTAATAGATTTCATGAATATTACCTCCAAACTCGATAAATCAAAAATTATACAAAGTTTAGAATTAACAGGTGTAGATGATCTCATTTATAAAAATCTATTAAATTTGTCAGGAGGAGAATTTCAAAGAGTCATGATTGCGAGGGCAATAGCAAAAAAACCTGAACTTTTGATTTTAGATGAACCAGTCCAAGGTGTCGATTTTAACGGAGAAATAAAATTGTATAATTTAATTAAAGAAATATCAGATAAACTTAAATGTGGTATTTTACTAATATCTCATGATCTTCATTTTGTTATGTCATCAACGGACCATGTTATTTGCTTAAATGGTCATGTTTGTTGCTCTGGAACACCTGACGATGTTGCAAAAAACCCAGCTTATAGAGAATTATTTGGAGAAACTGCAGCATCTGCTATTTCATTATATAGACATGACCATAACCATACTCATAGTCAAGATGGAAGTATTTCAAAATGATCCTAGATGATTTTTTTACAAGAGCTCTTTTAGCTGGTATAGGGATGGCAATTGTTGCTGGTCCATTAGGATGTTTTGTTATTTGGAGAAGATTAGCTTACTTTGGGGATACTCTTGCTCATTCGGGTTTGCTTGGGGTCACAATAGGCTTTATATTAAATATTGATTTATCTTTATCTGTTTTTGTAATATCTGGAATTATTGCTTTACTTCTTATAGTTTTACAAAAGAAAACTAAATTAGCTGGTGACGCTTTGCTAGGTTTGCTTGCTCATTCTTCACTTGCAATTGGCCTCGTTTTCATCGCAATACTTACAACAATACGTTTTGACTTAATGGGTCTATTACTGGGTGACATTCTTTCTGTGACACCGAATGACATTATAATTATTTGGCTTGGAGGAAGTTTAATCCTTTTAGTCTTATTTTATATCTGGAAATCCTTGTTCGCAGCAACTGTAAGTTATGACTTAGCAAAAGCTGAGGGAATGAACCCAGATATTTCAAATTATATCTTTACTGTAATTTTAGCAGGTATTATTGCCATATCTATCAAAATGATTGGTGTTTTATTAATTACAGGTTTGCTATTAATACCTCCTGCCATGTCTAGAAACTTTAGTACAAGTCCCNTTCAAATGATGTTTTTTTCAATCATTGGTGGCATATTATCAGTGGTAATAGGTTTATTTTGTTCTTTAGAATTAAATACTCCTTCTGGCCCCAGTATTATAGTTGCTTCATTGATGCTTTTTATAATCTCCTTATTTTTTAAAAAAGGAATGANTATTGTACAAAAATCAAAAATTTGATATTTTAAAAAATGTTTGAATTATCATATAATCAGGAAACTGTTCACAAACTTTTANAAGCATCTGATAAACCACTAAAAGCATATAACATTCTATTTGAAACTCAAAAGTTAGGAATTAAATCCCCTACTCAAGTTTATAGAGCTTTAGACAAATTAATTGAATTAGGTAAAGTTCATAAAATTGAAAGTAAAAATGNATTCGTTGCCTGCAGTAAAATTAATTGTTNGAATCAAAATTCTACATTTTTTTTAATATGTGATCTTTGCGAAAATATCATTGAACTTGAAGATCAAAAAATCAATAAACAGTTAAATAAAACTTGCGAAAAATATGGAAGCAAATATAAAAATCACACTATAGAAATGTCTGGCACTTGTTCAAAATGTCATTAATTAAAAATTAATTGCAACCGTATTGTTAAAAACAATTATCAAGACAAAAACTTAGGAAACCATAGTGCGATTTCAGGGTAAAACATTACCAATAACATTCCTATGATTTGTAATGCAATAAATGGTAGCACAGAGTAAAATATTTCCTGTAACTCGATATCAGCAGGTGCTACGGATTTTAACCAAAAACAAGCAGGACCAAAAGGAGGTGATAAAAAGTATATTTGAATATTCATCACAAAAAGCACACCAAACCATACTGCAGCCCATTCAGGTTCTAAACCAAGTTCAGGCGCCATACTTACCACAACAGGCGCAAATACAGGAACAGTAATAAATGCAATTGCAATCCATTCCATAAAAGTTCCAAGAACAACTANAATACCCATCATTACAAAAACGATACCAAGCGCGGGTAACCCAAGACCAGAAAATAAAGATCTCATAAAATCTGCACCACCAATCAAATTGTATATTCCTACAAATGCTACAGCACCTAATATTAACCAAATAATTGTTCCAACAGTCGACATAGTTCCAGCTAAAGCCACCTGTAACAAATTCCAATCAAAAGAGTTTCTAAAAGCAGCTACAAAAATAGCGCCTAATACTCCAACAGCCGCTGCCTCGGTAACAGAAGCTATTCCACCATATATTGATCCCATTACACAGAATATTAAAAATATACTTAAGAAAACAGCATAAAGTTTGTCCTTAGACATTTTCATTTCTTTTTTTCTAGCAGAAGCTACTTCTTCTGCAGTAGGAGCCATCGATGGATTAAGATTACATCTAACTAATACATATATAGCATATAATCCAGCAAGAAGAAGTCCTGGAACAGCTCCTGCCATAAATAGATCACCAATAGCTACTTGAGCTGAAAGTCCATAAATAATCATAATAATACTAGGTGGTATTAAAGTAGCTAATGCACCAGATGCACAAATTAATCCTATTGACATTTTTCTATCGTAGCCAAGCCTTAATAGTTGTGGCAAAGCTACTAAGCCTAACATTACAATTTCACCACCCATCACACCTGACATGGCAGCCAAGACAACCGCTACTGCAATTGTTTGAATGGCTACTCCACCTCTAAGTTTCCCAGCAAAAATAGACATTGCGTCAAATAAATCCTCAGCAACACCAGCTCTTTCTAAAATTGATGCCATTAAAACAAATAAAGGAACTGCGATTAAGGGATATTTTTCTAATAATCCAAAAGCGTTTGTTGAAACTAAGTATAAGCCTCCATAACCAAAATAAAATAAAGCACTTAATATTGAAACAAAAAGTGTAACTANTCCTAAAGGCATACCTGTCATCATNAATATCAGCATTAANGCAACAATGAGNAGACTTGCNNTTCCAATATCCATATCTCTCATATTAATAATTTCTTGAGGGTTTATGAAACCACCAATGTAAGCATAGATTGAATTAATGTGACCAAAAAAACTTTCTTCACCAACAAAATGAACTATTATAACGCAAGTTATACGTAATAAAATTAAACCACAAACTACTAAAACAATATTTTTTGCAAACTTTGATGAAAAATGTCTATATAAATTTATCATCAACTGAAGTATGTAGAAAAAAGCTCCAAGTGTTAACATTGATTTTAAAATAAGTGGTTGTGGTGAATTCCACGCGCTACCAGCTCTTTCAGTCATCATTACTGATTCCAAAGCCCTAATCACAGAATCATCAATTAATAACCATAATGCTATNACACCAATAACGTAGGCAAACAAATCAAGCCACCACTTCCCTCTATCAGATGCCATAATGTAAAAGACCGTTATACCTATATGACGTTTATGCAATGTCACATAGGCAGCAGATAACATCCATGCAGTAGCAGCTAATACCATNACAACTTCAAANACCCATTGAGTTGGNGNATCAAAAACATATCTTGATATTACTTCATATCCNGTAACTGCAGCACAAATTAAATATAGTTGAGCNACAGCTAGTCCAGAAAATTTACTAAAGTGATCATAGAACCTGAAATTATCGTGAATTGGTTTAAAATTTTCGTCNTCATCCAAAATTGTTCCTTTTTTGTTAACTGTAATTTCTGACATTTATTCTCCAAATATAAAATATAGCTTGATTTTTAAAGACAATTGCTCATTCTTAATATTNGTTACATAAAAATTTTTATGTCAAGAAAGAAAGGTAAATGAATTATGGCTAAACCAGTAAGAGATGATCATGTTAATACTTATGGTGTTTGGGCATGGGTTATTGGATTTGCATTTGCAGCAATTATTGTTTGGTTAATGTTTCATTTAGCTGATGGATTCAGTTAATTTTGTCACACAAGGAGGTAATTAGTGAAAAAATTATTAATTAGTGCGGTACTATCTTCTGCTTTATTAATTTCTGGCAGCCTTAGTGCTAAAACATTAAAATTTCAAATAAGTTCTAAAGCTGGAGATTGGGCTCATACTTATTTGAATACAAAAAATAAAGTTCTTGAAGAACTAACAAATGGTGAGTTAAAAATTGATCCACTTCCAACAAAATCTGTTGTCCCTCATAGAGAAACAATTGATGCTGTAGCAAATGGTATTTTAGATGGTGACATGAATGCTATAGCTTATTTTGCAGGAAGAGATCCTGCTTTTGCAATTATGGGCGATCTAATCGCAGGTTATGACACACCAAAACAATATCAAGAGTATTGTATGCACGGTGGCGGGAAAGAAATGCTTCAAAAAATTTATGACAAAGTTTTACCTGGTAAAATATTAGTCTTAGGTTGTGGCCCATACGGTAAAGAAGCATTAGTTTCAAAAGTGCCAATTAATGGCGTTGCAGATTTAAAAGGTGTTAAAATCAGATCACCTGAAGGACTTGCAGCTGATGTTTTCAGAAGAGCTGGTGCATCACCATCATCAATTCCATTTTCAGAGGTCTACACTTCTCTAGAAAAAGGTATTGTTGATGCAGCTGACGCTTCTGTATACATAAATAATCACGCTAGTGGTTTTCATAAAATTGCTAAGTATCCGCTATATCCTGGTATACACTCTATGGCTAACCTTCAAACAATAATCAACAAGAAGGTTTTCAATAAATTGAGTAAACAAAATCAAGTTGCGCTTAAAACTTGGACTTATTGGGTGTGGACTAGTAAGTTAAGAGATGCTGGATTAGATGGAAGAGCACAAGTAGCTAAAGACAAAGCAGCTGGCGACTTAACAATCATAGATTGGCCAGTATCTGAAAGAGCTAAATTTAGAAAAATAGCTGTTGAGGCTTGGAATGCTTCGGCAGCAAAAAGCCCACTTGCTAAAGAAGCTTTAGATTCAAATTTGGCATATATGAAAAAAATTGGTTTATTATAAACCTATTATAAAATTGCTTAACTAACTATTTCTATAGTTAGTTAAGCTTCATTTCTTTAAATATTTAAATGAATATAAACATTTTAACTACAGTTGACACTCCTACTATTTCTAATGCACTTGATCTTTATAGAGGTGATAGATCAGCTGAAGGATTTACAAAATTTCCAGTGGTTTGTTCGAATAACAATCTTACGCCTATTATTGGTGTTGCAAAAACAGCTAAAATCAAAGCTTCAATAAAATCTTCATTAACTCCTACAGAATTGAATAATATACGAATAAATTATTATGAATACATGTCTACAAGAATAGATACACATTTTGGGAATATATGTGTCATTGAAGACTTAGACTGGCCAAATCCTGTTGGTGCNTTTTGGGGAGAAGTCAATGTATCTATTCATAAAGGTTTAAAATTGAATGGTACTNTAACAAATGGACTACTTCGTGATCTTGGTGATATAGATAAAGATTATATGGTATTAGCTAGCGCTGTAGGGCCAAGTCATGCTTATGTTCACGTTGTAGAATTTAATACAGAAGTCAATTTACTTGGTTTAAAAATAAAGCCAAATGATATTATTCATGCTGACCACCATGGCGCTGTTATAATACCAAGAGATGCGCTAAAAATATTACCTAAAGCAATACAATTTATGAAAGATAAAGAAGAAATTGTTATCAAGGCAACAAAAGAAAAAAACTTTGACTTTGATAAACTTAAGTCAGCTTGGAAAGAAGCAAATTCAATGATTTTTAAAAATTAAATTGAATTTCCAATATCTTTAAAAACAGAAAACATTAATTCTTCAATTTTTATATTAATTGGATCTGATGCAGATGACATCCTTACTATAGTTAATTCTTTATTTGGGTTGATCCATATGTTTTGCCCATGGATACCAATACCACAAAACTCTTTATCATCAAATCCAGTTTGATACCACTTAGATCGATAATTTCCATTTGGAAATCTCTCTAAATTATCCTGAGATAAATAACAGGAATTATTTCGTAAATTAGTAAAATCATTTATCCATGATTCAGGTATTATATTTCCTTGTTTATAATTACCCAAACATCTTACTAATTCCGACAAAGATAATAAATCATAAGGAGAAATGCTAATGCCTCCTGCAGATCTTGAGGCTCCCCATTTATCTAATGTAATGTTTGATGCATGTTGCAATTCTGATGGAATAAATAATAATTTAGATAAGACATTGTAATACTTATCATTTGTCAATCTCTCAATTAACCACCCCAATAAATCACTATTTGGTGATGAATAATGATATTTTATTCCGTGAGAAGCAACTGATGAAGGTAAATTTGATAAAAATTCGTATAAACCTTTAGGTGCATCATTAATAGAAGGATCTTCAATATCCCAGCCTGTACAAGATCTATATTTTTTAAAAATTTCAGCTTGCCCAGTATAGTCTTCTTCAAAACTAGAAGCGACATTCATATCCAAGACATTTCTTATACTTGCAGTTTCATAAGCTGATCCTTTAGTTTCAGGAATAATTTTAGATATGGACGTATTTAAATCTAAATCTATTTCCTTTACTATAATCCCAAAAACTAGAGATGTTATTGATTTAGAGATAGAAAATACAATATGAGGAGTATAATAATTTGTGAAGTTATTAAAGTACTCAAAAATTAACTTACCTCTG
>NZIY01000032.1 GCA_002691795.1 SAR116 cluster bacterium | reverse complement strand
TTACTATTGACAATATCCTTAGATTGTTGTTAATGATAATCATTATCACTATGATTAATAATGATTATTAATTTAATTAGAAGAATTTATGTTAAAAATGAATAAATATAGTTTTATAAAAAATGCTGCAGTTTTAGGTGTAGCATCATTATCGCTTTCTTTGTTATCGACCTCAAGCTCTTTTTCTGATGGTCACATTTATGGAGAAAATAATCCCGTTACAGTAAAAGGTTATAAAGGTTCCAAAACTGATTCGACCGCATATACAGGTCAAATAGCTAGGCAACTTCAACATAATAGTTTGAAGAAAATTGTGTCAAATGGTAATCCAAATGATCCAAGTTCAAACACATTAAATAAAATGATAAATTATTTTGAAAATAAGGACAAAACTAAAACAATGGCAATTCTAGACCCAAAAAGTTCATCAAAGTTTCCTGTAAAACAAAAAATAGTTGGTGAAATTTCAACAGGTTCAAACTTAGCTGGAAAAGCTGATAAAAGACCTCAATTATCTTGGCCAAACAATATGTCAGGCTCTGATGTTATTAGATTTATGATTAAAAAAGCTTCAAAGATTTCTGGTGGTGTTGATACGAGAAATGGTATGAATTATCCGCAATTAATTTCAAAATACACAATGGGAGCTGTCCTTTATCATCAATCATGTGACAATTATTTAGATGAGAAAATGACAGCAAGTAATAAACCTTATAAAAAAGGTGCAGCTTACACTGGAAAAGAGCACAGTTGGGATGAAGCATTTGGTTATTGGGGTGCTGCTGCACACACTATGACATTATCGGCAAAGCAAAGCTATGATGTTGCGAAAAAGAAAGATCTTAAAGCTGCTGATTTTAACAAAGATGGAGTTGTAGATTTGTATAAGGAAATGACATATGGACATGCATATTATGCTTCTGCATTTGATAAGGGTGGTAAAACTAATTATCTAAAAACAGTTACAAAAGCATTTATAGATGGAAGAAAGATCATTACAGCTGCTGATGGTAATAAGTTATCTTCATCAGATTTGACTAAAGTTCAAGATTTAGCTCAAGAAATTTGTTCAAACTGGGCTCAAGTCATATCTGAGGCTGTACATAAGTATGCTGGGTCTGTTTACAAAGATTTAATAGCAGTTGAGAAAGCACTTTCATCTGGTTCAGGCATGGAAAAGGCAATGTCTAAATATTTAAAGCATTGGGGAGAATTAAAAGGCTTTGCAATGGCTTTACAATCTGGTGTTGAAAATAAAAGTGATACTTTTAATAGGTTAAACAGAATGATGGGCTTTGGTCCATTAATGCCAAATCTTTCACAAGTTGTTGGCATTGACTCCTCAGGTAATTATCTTAAGGATCAAGGCTCATCTATTGGATATTATAAACTTCACATGATTAAAATCCAAAAACTTATGGCTAAGGAGTATGCTTTAAAGTCTAGATCAAATGATGTTACAGGTGGAATGGCATCCTTAATAGAAACGTTAGGCACAAAAAAATCTGCTGAAAATGACTAATTAAAGATTATTGTAAGACATCTTCACCCTGATGTCTTACATCTCTATATTATAATAAAATGGATTTTGAAGTTTTAAATTTTATACCAGATAATTTTATAAATCCCCAAAAAAGAATTTTTTTGGGTTATCTTTTGTCTGGTTTTCTGATCGCTTTTTTATGGTTATATTGTTTTAGAAAATATACATTAATTAATTCTTTAAAATTAATTTTTGATAAGAAAGTATATTTTTCGAAATCATCATTTGTTGATTATTCACTTTATGTCTTTAATTCATTAATTATGATTATATTTTCACCTATTCTGTTATCGCAGATTGTAATAGCTACATTCATTTTCGAATTTATGTATGCTCAAAATATTATTGAGCCAATTTCAATAAATTATCTAAGCATATTTTTACCAATAATATTTACAATATGTTTTTTTATTGTTGACGATTTTTCAAAATTCTTAGTTCACATGTTGATGCATAAAATAAAATTTTTTTGGTGTTTTCATAAAATTCATCATTCTGCTGAAGTTTTAACTCCAATGACTGTATTTAGAACTCACCCAATTGAAGGTGTTATATTTGTTTTAAGAAATGCGATTTCACAAGGTGCAGTTATAGGAATATTCTATTTTATATCCTCAGGAGAATTATCTTTAGTAACAGTGTTAGGTGCTAATCTTTTTTCCTTTATATTTCATCTTTTGGGATCAAATTTAAGACATTCTCATATAAGTATATCTTATGGAAAAATAGTTGAAAAAATTTTAATTTCACCAGCTCAACACCAAATACATCATTCTGTTGAAAAAAAACATCATGATAAAAATTTTGGAGTAACTTTTGCTATTTGGGATTATTTTTTTAATACTTTAGTTTACTCTCAGAGTAACCAAAAAATTAAATATGGTTTATCCGATAAAGAAAATTTTTCAAGGAACAATATTTTTAAAATTTATCTTTTTCCTATAATCGAGTGTTGCACTTTAATTTTTAATTCTATTTTTAAAAGTTTTAAGATTATTTATAATTATTCATTAAATTTAAAACCTCACAAATTAAACAAAAATAACAAGGTCATACAAAATGAAAATAGTTAACATTTTAGTGTTCTCAATTCTTGTGTTTTGTAGCTTAAAAACAGCTACTTCTAAAGAACTTAACATATATTCACATAGACAACCCTACCTTCTTCAACCATTTTTAGATGCTTATAAAAATAAAACTAATATTAAGTTAAATGTTGTATATTCTTCAAAAGGTTTAGCACAAAGATTAGCATCTGAGGGTAAAAACACTCCAGCTGATTTAGTTTTAACAGTCGATATTGGAAGACTTTATATTTATAAAGATAAAGATTTGTTAGCTAAGGTTAATTCTAAAATTTTGAATGATAATATACCAAGTCACTTGAGAAGCAAAGATGGGACTTGGTTTGGATTGTCGAAAAGATCTAGAGTTATAGGGATAGCAAAAAATGAGTTTTTAAAAGGTGAAGTTTCTACCTATGAGGATTTAGCAAATCCCAAATTTAAGGGTAAAGTTTGTTCAAGACCAGGCAGTCATGTATATAACAGAGCACTAATGGCATCAATGATAGCAAATAATGGTTATGATAAAGCTTTTGCTTGGGCAAAAGGATTAATAAATAATCTTGCCAAAAGACCTCAAGGAAATGACAGGGCACAAATTAAAAGCATATTTTCTGGCGAGTGTAAAATTATAATAATTAACCATTATTACTATGGTAAACTTAATTATTCAGATAATGATGATCATAAAAAATGGGCAAATTCTATTAAAATTATTTTTCCAAATCAAAGTAAAAATGAAAGAGGTGCCCATATCAATATTTCAGGTGGGGGTGTTGTTAAATATTCAAAAAGAAAAAAAGAAGCAATAAAATTTTTAGAATTTTTAGTAAGTGAAGAGGCTCAAAAATTATATGCAAATGTTAATTATGAATATCCTATAAATGATAAATTTGAAAGGCCTATGAAATTAAAAAAATTAGGAAGTTTTAAGGAAGATAAATTATATATTGAAGACATTGCAAAATTAGCTCCAAAAGCTCAGGAAATTATTGACATTGTTTATTGGTAATTAAAAATTGTTAAATAAATAATTAACAGCTGATCCACCAAGTATAATCCAAAGTAAACCTTTTATTAAAAAAAATGTAAAAGCGCTGTAACCAATTATCTTAATTTTTTTTTTTGAATTAGACTGTTTGTCCACCATTGATTGCTATTTCTGTTCCATTGACATAAGAAAAAGACTCAGAGCACATTGAATATATAACAGAAGCGACTTCCTCAGGTTTACCAAATCTGCCCATTGGAATTTTTTTTATAAGATGTTGAGAGTCTTTTGTTATCATACTAGTTTCAATTTCACCTGGAGCGATAGCATTAACTCGGATGTTGTATTTACTTAGATCTGACGCCATTTCTCTTGTGAGTGATTTCAAAGCTGCTTTTGATGTTGCATATGCTGGTCCGGCAAATTCATGAACCATATCGCTAGCTATTGAAGTTATATTAATTATAACTCCATTAGCTGATTGTAAATTTTCTATCAAGTTTTTGGATAAAATTATTGGTGCAAAAAAATTCACATTAAAAACTTTTTGCCAAAGATCAACATTTGTTTCGCTGAAATCAAGTCTCTTATTATCACTACTTTTTGGAGATACAGCTGCATTATTTATTAACGCTTTGACTGGTCTTCCATCTAATAATTTTTTTAATTCTTGAATTTTACTATTCAAGTCATGAAGGTTTTCTAGGTCAATTTGAATATGATCTCTCTTACTTTTTTCCCAAGGACATTGAGGTGCAACCTCTGATCTTGAACACGTAATAACTCTCCAGCCATTTTCCCAAAATCTCTTTGATGTAGCGTGTCCTATTCCTCGACTACCACCTGTTAATATAATAATATTTTCTTTCATATTTTTCTCTTGATAATGATAATCATTATCACATATTTTTAAAGGAATTTAAAGTATAAAATTTATTTTTTAATTTTCTTTCCAAAAAGCTCTAATCTATGATCAACTAATTCGTATCCCATCTTTAATGCAACTTGCCTTTTCATTTCTTCAAGTTCTTCATTTTGAAATTCAAATATTTCTCCAGTTTCAACATCAACAAGATGTTCATGATGTTCGCCAGCTTCTTCATATCTTGCTCTACCATCACCTATATCTAATCTTTCAATAATTCCTGCTTCTTCAAAAAGTTTAATTGTCCTATAAACTGTTGCTATCGAAATAGTCTTGTCTTTCACAACTGCCCTACGATACATTTCTTCTACATCTGGATGATCTTCTGCGTCTTCTATTACCTCAAGAATAACTTTTCTTGGTAAGGTCATTCGTAAACCTACTTTTAGACATTTGTCATATAATTTGGCCATAAAAAATTCTTTTTTAAAATAATATTATAATTTTTTTTATCACAAGCAATATTTATTTATATAAAAATTTTTCAGGTTTTAGTATTAAGTTTAATAATATAATTGGCATAATTCCAACAAACACTATTAAAAGAGATGATAAGGCAGACTGTTCAAACATTTCATCTTTTGCAAATTGATAACTATAAGTTGCCAAAGTCTCAAAATTAAATGGTCTCAAAATCAAGGTTATTGGTAATTCTTTTACAATATCAACAAAAGATAATAAGGCTCCAATTAATATTGATGGTTTAATTAATGGTAATATAATTTTGTACGTTGTTTTTTCAAATGAAGTATTTAATGTCAGGCTAGCTTCTACAATATTTTTTGGGACCCTTAAAATACCTGAATTTATTGAATTGAAACCTATCGCATTAAACCTTGCAATATAAGCAACGATTAAAGAAAATATACTACCCACAAGCAAGAAATTTTCTAATACAGGAATATTTTGCAAGTAACTAAAAAAATATGTAGTTCCCAGTGCTAAAATAACTCCTGGGAACGCATAACCACTTCCAGCAATAATTGCCAATAGTTTCAGGTAGTTGTTATTATTTTTATAATTAATTGTAAGTGATAACAAAATTCCAAAAAATATAATCAAAAAGGAACTAATCCCACCTATAAATATAGTATTCAAAAATATATCAAGTATAATTTCAAAATTATGATTATTAAAACTTGATACACTTTGATTTACTAAAATTATAACAGGTAAAACAAAGCCTATTGTTATTGGAATCATACACAGAAAAATAGGTAAAAAACTATTCTTTAAAGATAGTTTGATTTTAAAATTAGATAGACCTTTAATATTTAAATCATTGTATCTTTTTTTATTTCTTGAAATTAGCTCTATTGTTAGCAAAATGATAATAAAAGTAAAACAAATAACAGCGAGTTGTGTCGCTGAATTAAAATCATTCATGCCAAGCCAGAGATTGAAAATACCTAATGTTATTGTTTCAATTGCAAAAAACTCAACAGTACCAAAATCTGAAATTGTTTCCATAAGAACAAGAGAACCCCCCCCTATTATAGCAGGTCTTGCAATTGGAAGAGCAACATTAAAAAAAATAGAATTTCCTCTTAATTGAGCTAGCTCATATAAACTTACTGGAGTTGAAATAAAAGAAACTTTAGATAAAAAATACACATACGGATAAAGTACAAATGACATTACGATAATGGTACCTTCCATTGATCTAACATTTGGAAAGTAATAGCTAGATTTGTTGTCTAACAAAAAAATATCTCTTATTAAAGATTGAAGAGGTCCACTAAAATCTAAAAAATCAGTGTAACAGTAAGCAACTATATATGCTGGGATTGCTGCTGGAAGTAATAGTGCCCATTCCAAAATGTTTGATAAGAAAAAATCGTATCTTGCTATT
Source organism: SAR116 cluster bacterium (assembly GCA_002691795.1). Taxonomy (GTDB): domain Bacteria; phylum Pseudomonadota; class Alphaproteobacteria; order Puniceispirillales; family Marisalimonadaceae; genus TMED54. The sequence goes on along the minus strand of NZIY01000032.1, from coordinate 14,969 downwards.
ATCCACGCTGTTGTTAGTCCTAACACTAGAGAACAAAAACCAACACCAAATAATAAAATAATAGTATTAATTACATATAAACTTAATTTTGTTGAAAAAAGGTGATTCCAATTGTAAAAATTAAAATTAAATGAGTTAAATAAAATAAAAGATATAGGACTTAAAATTATTAAAATGACCATTAAGGAAAAAAAAACCCAAAGATTTTGAGTGATATTTTTATTAAGACTTTTCAAGTTATACCTTCTATGTTCTTATAACAAATAATTGCGCAAAATTATAAAAAAATTTAAATTTTATAAAATTAATTTGGTAGCTTATGGATACTTATGTTTCTCATTTAGAATGTTCTCTTACAGGTGAAAAGTATAATAAAAATGAAATTCACAATCTTTCTAAAGTTGGTAAGCCACTTTTAGTTGTTTATAATCTTGATAAGATTAAAAAAATAATATCTAAAGAAGAACTTCATAAAATAAATTATAATGGTTTTTGGAAATATAGTTTTCTACTTCCAGTAGATAGAGATTTTAGAATTTCTTTAAATGAAATTTTAACTCCATTAGTAAATCTTAAAAATGTAAAAAAAAGTATTAATTTTTTAGGTGATATAATTGTAAAAGATGAGAGTTATTTACCAACCTCTTCTTTTAAAGCAAGAGGTTTATGTTTAGCTGTATCCATGGCAAAGCAACTTGGTATTAAACATATGGCAATACCGACAAATGGAAATGCTGGTGCTGCATTAGCTGCATATTGTGCAAGGGCAAATATTAAATGTACTGTATTTTGTCCTGAGGATACTCCAGAAATAAATATTAGAGAAATTAACGCTCTGGGAGCAGAGACTTATCTTGTTAATGGTTTTATTAATGACTGTGGGAAAATTGTATTTGATGGAAAGGAAGAAACAGGTTGGTTTGATGTATCAACTTTAAAAGAGCCTTATAGAATAGAAGGAAAAAAAACTATGGGGCTTGAGCTGGCGGAACAATTTAATTGGGAGTTACCTGATGTGATTTTTTATCCAACTGGCGGAGGAACTGGTTTGATAGGTATGTGGAAAGCATTTAATGAATTAGAGGAACTTGGATGGATCTCAAAAAAACCAAGAATGGTTGCCGTTCAATCAGATGGATGTGCACCAATTTATAAGGCATGGAAAGAAAATAAAGAATTTGCAGATCTTTGGGAAGATCCAAAAACAGTAGCTTCTGGAATTAGAGTTCCAATNGCAGTAGGNGATTTTTTAATTATTAGAGCTTTAAATGAAAGTAANGGATTTTCNATCANNGTNTCTGATNANGAAATNNTAAANGACCGAGATTTTATATCTANACAAGATGGACTTTTAATGTGTCCTGANGGNGCTGCTACNTTNTCNGCTNTTAAAAAAGCAATNAAACAAGGACTAGTNTCTAATAATGAAAAAGTTGTTTTGTTTAATTGTGCGTCTGGTCTNAAATATCCANTNTCAGATGTAAAGTCTTANATNGANAAAAATANAAAAGTTGATTATTCAAAATTTTAAAATTTTATTNTTTNTGTAATGAAGCTTCGCCNTGCTTTTGATNTTCAAGTGTGAACTCTTGTCCATTTGTAAAATCAGAAACATTTTGAATCCAAGACATATCAAATCCNTCTAAACAACCAACATTAACNCCAAAAGCATTAGGNTTTGTTCTTCTTTTATTATGNGTATTNATNCCACAAATTTTACAAAAAAAATGTTTAGCAANTTTTGTGTTCCATTGATAAATANTCAAATAATCTTCTCCACTNTCTAAATNAAATTCNTCTTTATTNACAGTTGTCATNACATANCCTTTTCTNCGNCAATGAGAGCANTTACATCTTCTAAGTTCTTTTAATTCACAATTAATAGAAAACTTTACTTTTCCACAATGACATTGACCTTTAATTTGATTTTTAGTCATAAAGATTTCCTCAACTAATATGAATAACCAAACTCATTATTTAAGGTATTAGCAAGTTCTGATACTTTATCATTATTGATAGATTTCAACGGTGGTCTAACATTTAACCACTCACTAATTTTTGTCTTTTTAGCTAAGAGACCTTTTTGTGCAGGTATAGGNGCATAATCTTGAAACAAGAGNCTTACTTTTGTNACNTTTTTATGTAAATCTTCAGCTTTTTCCCATTNATTATCATGACAAAAATTTATAACTTTNGATATATCACCNCCATTTAAATTTGCAGTAGCTGANATACANCCTGGAGCTCCAAGCTTTATTGCTTCAATTACTGGTAACTCTGCGCCTGGATAAACAACNAGGTCATCTATNCCTAATAGAGATTTTGTATTTTCCCANTNNCCTGAACTNTCTTTAATNCCNACAACAATNTCAGGATANGATTTTTTNAGTTTTGATACTAAATCAATTGAAAGTCCNACCCCAGAAACTTGAGGTATATGGTATAAATAAATCTTAAGNTTGCTGTGATTAATTTCTTCTATTAATTTTTCAAAATATTCAAATAAACCTTCATCACTCATGCCCTTGAAATAAAAAGGTGGTAAAGTCATAACGCCATGGCANCCTAAATCTAGAGCATGTTTACTAATCATNACAGTATCTGGAAAATTNCATAAACCTGTNCCNGGNATTAGTTGATCAGCTTTAANACCACTATTTAATAANCCTTCTANNGCNTTCATNCTTTCNTTATTACTNAANGATAANGCNTCNCCAGTNGTNCCAAAAGGNGCTAATCCAGAGCANCCGTTTTCAAGTAAATCNTGAGCNANNTCNTTATACATNTNTTGATTGAATTTTANNTCATNNTCNAATGGTGATAGAATNGGTGCAATTAATCCTTTTATCAAANANNCCTCCTATANNTTATTTNCTTTGTTTTACCATTAATTTAAATTTTGGATACAAAAATTTTTGTGCAAATCCTAAAATTATAACTACAACTGACAATCTAAATAAATGGTGTGTAATTACAAATGCTGGCTCAATATTTAATAGAAAAGCTAGTAGNCCCATTTCATTTACACCACCAGGAGCAAATGCAAGAAAAATTGCAGCTGGAGTTATTTCTGAAATTAATTTTACAATCAAAATGAAAGGTAATAATGATATAATTAAAGTTATAACAACTGAAACTGAATGACCAATATATTTTCCAGCAATTTTCCAACTTAATCCGTTGAAATTGCTACCAAAGAAACTTCCAGATACTAACTGTGCAAAAATTACCACTGTTATAGACATTTCAATTTTGTAAATTTCAAAAATGCTTATAATTGCACTTAACAACAGTGGTCCAAATAATCTAGGGCCAGGCAATTTTATAATCTTACCAATAAAAATACCTAAATATACAATCACAAATAAAATGATTAAATTAATCAGATCTAGATCCATTATTGGCCAAATAGCTTCTCTTTTAAATGACCCTGGAAACGATATCAAAATTAATGATGGAATTGTAAATACTGTTAAGAAAATTCTAATCATATGTATTATTCCGACTTGTTTAGAATCTGCACCACATTCTTCAGCACCCAAAACCATTTCAAGAAGTCCACCAGGTGAAGCAATAAAAAATGCTTCTGGTTTTTCAATTTTTCTAATTTTATGAAGTACTAGGAATGTTAAAGAAAATGCAAAAGGTATATATAGAGCTAACAATAATAGTGTGAAAAACCATGTTTCTACATTATCAAGAATTGANGAATCAAAAGATCCTCCNAACCAAACTCCAAGNACACCAATNAATGGATTTCTAAANTTTGGTGGTATTAAAACNTTGACTTTAAATAAAGCAAAGATTGCTACTAAAAACGCAGGNCCTAAAACCCATGGTANAGGAAGTAATAAATAGTTAAATATACNTCCGCCAATAAAGCCAATAAGTAGTGTATGTAATATATATTTTATTGATGTTAATATTTTATTTCTCTAAGTTATTAACGGAAAGTTATTTAGTAACATAATTAAAAAAAAANTAAATGGAAAGAATACGTTAAATGGATAATCAATTTAGAGTANATGTTANGGATGCTGAAATATTAATATCTGAGATTTTTGAAAAAAAAGGTTGTATTAAAGAAGAAGCAAATCTTATTTCTAAAAGATTATGCCTNTCAAACCTTAAAGGCCATGATAGTCACGGAATTGTTAGAGTTCCTCGATATTGTGATTGGGTAGATGAAGGCAAAGTTTTTCCTAATAAACAACATTCTTTAATTTTAGATTCTGGAGCTCTTGCTTTGATAGANGCTAATCAGGGNTTTGGTCAAATNATGGGTGAAAAATCTGTTNAAGAGGGTACTAATAGAGCAAAAACTCATGGAATTGCTCTTATTGGANTGAAAAACTCAGGTCATCTTGGCAGAATTGGCGATTGGTCNGAATTAGCTGCTGACAAAAATTGTGTTTCTTTACATTTTGTTAATGTAAGAGGTAGTTTGTTAGTAGCTCCTTATGGCGGTTCAGATAGACGAGGNAGCACATCTCCACTATCAATTGGAATTCCTGTAAAAGGAAAAGAACATGTAATTTTAGATATGGCAACATCTACTGTNGCTGAGGGCAAAGCTTTAGTTGCTCAAAAAGGNGGTAAAAAATTACCTATGAGTGCTTTAATCGACAACTTAGGAAATCTTACAAATAATACAGAAGCTTTATACGGCAAAATTGGACCAGATGACGTTCCAAATCCAGATAAAGGAGATGGTGCAATAACAGCATTTGGNATGCATAAGGGTTCAGGTATTAATTTTATGATGGAGATTTTAGGTGGGGCACTCACAAGTAATGATACGTGNGCAATAGATCATAAAAATATTAGACCATTTGCAAACGGTATGCTTTCTATTTACATAGATGTTGAAAAGTTTGTTGATGTAGATTATTTCTCAAAAGAAGTTCANGCTTATTCTAANTTTGTAAGATCNTCNCCTCCTGCAGAAGGTGTTGAAAAAGTTATGATACCTGGTGATAACGAAAAAAATATCTATAANGATAGAATGCAAAATGGAATTCCTATTGCTCAAGAAGCATGGAATTTAATTACGTTAAGAGCAAAAAGTTTAGGTGTTGATGATTTAAATAGATTTCAAAATGCTATTTTATAAATTGTTAATTNAAAGCAAACTNTATTGATTAAANTTTAATCAAAAACGATTTAATTATTAAAATAATTNAAATATTGAATAAAAAGCAATCACTTAACATCATTNTAGATTAATCTCANNCTTTTGGTGTGCATATGTTTGAGTTAAGATTTTTTGAAATTTATCGCTCTCAAGAGTATTTATCACTTTTACTNGATGGCATCTTCGTAAGCACAGCTCTGACAATTTTTGGTGGGATATTGGGATTTATGATAGCTTTTATATTAGCAGCTTTAATTTATTGGAGAGTTTTTGGCATAAGTTTTATAAGTACTTGTTATGTAGATTTCATAAGAAATACTCCACTAATTGTTCAAATATTTTTTATAACTTTTGGCTTGCCAGCTCTTTTTGGTTATGTATGGCCTTTTTGGTGTCACGCTTTATTAGCTTTAACGGTTAATTTTTCAGGATATTTTGCAGAAATATTAAGAAGTGGATACGAGTCAACACCTAAAGGACAAATTGAAGCTGCCTNGGCTTTAAANCTAAACAAAAAAATAGTTTTTAGAAAAATAATATTGCCACAAACAATTATTAAAATGTTTCCATCNTTATCTAGCCAATTCATATTTATTTTTCTAACAACAGGTATAATTTCNGAGATAGGAGTNACAGANTTAACACATGCNGGACTTTTTATNGANAGTAGNATTTTTCGNTCATTTGAAATATTTATTGTACTTACTTTTCTATATATANTTATGTCTCTAGTTTACAAATCATGTTTAGANATAATTTTTAAANTTTCACTNGGTAAAAGAGCTTTGTAATGGAAGNTTTATTAATAAACATTTTAGGTAAGCCTGAAGGTATCATNATATCCCAANTAATTGCAGCTTGTAGATTTACGATATACTTATCACTAATTGCTTTTGTAGGNGGTGGAATTTTAGGAATTTTGATNACNTTTTTAAGAATAATTCCAAATAAGNTCTTAAANAAATTNAGTTTTTCTTATGTTTGGTTGTTTCAATCNGTTCCNCTTTTAATGCTTTTATTTTTGTCAGGTTTAGGAGTTCCTAGATTGCTAGGGTATGATATAGACCCTTGGATAGCTGCTACATTATCCTTAGTTATTTTTACATCAGCATATTTATCTGAAGTTTGGAGAGGTTCNATTATCGCTGTATCTCAAGGTCAATGGGAAGCAGCAANAAGTATAAATTTAAATTTTACACTTAGCCTNGTTTTGATAATTATACCTCAAGCTTTTAAATATAGTGTAGCNCCNACTATAAGTTTTTTAATNCANATAATTAAAGGAACTTCTTTAGCATATATCATAGGATTTCAAGATCTTATGTTATTGGGAAAGAGATGGGCAAATGCTCCTGTTCCAGGATCAGAACCTTTTATAATCTTTCCAATTATGGCAGTTATGTATTTCTGTCTTTGTTATCCTCTAGCTGTTTATGCAAAGCATTTAGAGAAAAAAATATTAATAAATAATTAAATTAGTGAAAGGAGATATTATGTTAAAATTAATTAAATTATTTTTTGTATTCCTCACATTTACTCTTAGTTCTGCGTTTGCAGATTTAAGTGATATCTTAAAAAAAGGTGAGGTAAAAATAGCAGTACCTGAAGCTTTTGCTCCATTTGGTGCGGTTGGAAAATCTGGTGAACATGAAGGTTATGATGTTGATGTAGCCAAGTTAATCGCAAAAGATTTAGGTGTAAATTTGAAAATAGTTCCTGTTGTATCCAAACAAAGAATCCCTTTTTTAGAAACTAACAAGGTTGATTTAGTTATCTCAACCATGGGTGCCAATCCAAAAAGAGCAAAATCAATTAATTTTTCAAGTGCTTATGCCCCTTTTTACTCTGGTGTATTTGCTCAGTCGTCTATTAAAATAAATTCATATGCAGATTTAGACGGTTTGACTGTTGGGGTTACAGGTGGAACTTTGGAAGATTTAGAATTGACTAAACGAGCTCCAAAAGGTACAAAAATCACAAGATTTGGAGATAATGCTGCAACCTTAAGTGCTATAAAATCTAAGCAAGTTCAAGTATTAGTCTCTGGTAATACAGTTGCTGCTTCTATTACCGAAAGCGACCCTAACTTTGATTTACAAAGAAAATTTATTATTAAGGACAGTCCTTGTTTTATTGGAGTAAAAAAAGGGAATGAAGATCTTTTAAGATGGGTAAATGTTTTCATACTTCATAAAAAATTAGGAGGAGATCTAAACAAAATATCTAATAAATGGTTAGGACAAGATTTACCTCCATTACCATCATTATAAATTTGAATAATAGAGCCTAATCTATTAATTTAGATTAGGCATTTACATATGATAGAAAAAACAACAATTCCTGCAGGTCATGGCAAGGCATTTAGATTAAATAAATCACAAACTATTTCTGTAATAAATACCTTTGGAACACAAGTTGTGGATTGTTGGGCTTTTAATAGGGCTAATACAAATGAATATATGTCAATGGAAGCCAGTAGAGTCTGGTCACAAAGATTAAATCCTATATTAGGCGATACTTTTGTAACTAATTTTAGAAACAAAATTCTTACAATTGTTGAAGATACATCTCCAGGAATTCATGATACTTTCATGGCAGCATGCGATGAAAAAAGATATAAATTACTAGGTGTAAAAAACTATCATAGAAACTGCTGTGATAATCTTGTTGAAGCCTTAAAAGAATACGAAATATATTATAATAAACCTATACTTGCTTCATTCAATATATTTATGAATATAGAAGTACAAGATGATAAAAAAACACTAAAAACACTACCTACGGTAACCAGTCCAGGTGATAAAATCGTCTTAAGAGCAGAAATGGATTGTTACATTGTATTTTCATCTTGTCCACAAGACATAGTCAAAATTCAAGGAGAGTTTGATAACGAACCAAAAAGTGTTGAAATTGAAATAAATCAAGATTTACAAACATTTAGTGAAATAAAGACTACAAATACATGGATGCCAAATTCTTAGTTTAGTCAAATAATTTTTAAATCATAAATTTGATTAATTATTAGTCATTTGTCTATTTCAATTTAGATTTAAGATGCTATAGTAATTAATTAATTATAGAGTTTATCCTATGAAAGGAGAATGTTATGAAAGCATTTAATATATTAATTTCGACTCTAATTATTTTTATTTCAAGTTTAGCTAATTCAAATGAAAAGATAAAATTTTCACTTGATTGGAAGTTTGAAGGACCATCAGCAATTTTTTTAACTAGTAAAGAAAGAGGATATTATAAAAGTTCAGGTTTAGATGTAACAATTGATTCCGGAAAAGGAAGTAGGGATGCAATCCCAAAAGTAGCGTCAGGAACTTATCCACTAGGTTTTGCTGATATAAATTCTGTAATTAAATTTTTAGACCAAAACCCGAAAGCTAAAGTAAAAGCTATTATGATGGTTTATGATAGACCTCCATTTGCAATAATAGGTAGAAAAAGTCTAGGTGTTGTAAAGCCAAAAGACCTTGAGGGTAAAATTCTCGGAGCTCCTGCTCCAGATGGTGCTTATGCGCAATGGAAATCCTTTGTAAAGGCAAATAATATAAACGCCAGTAAAGTAAAAATCGAAAATGTTGGGTTCCCAGTTCGAGAACCAATGTTAGCTTCCGGAAAAGTTCAAGCAATTACCGGTTTTTCTTTTTCTTCATACATTAATTTGGCAAGTAAAGGTATATCAGAAGACGATATAAGTTTAATGTTAATGGCTGATTATGGATTGAAATTGTATGGTAATGCAGTGATTGTCAATACAGATTTTGCTGCAGAAAAGCCAAATGTTGTTAAAACCTTTCTTTCAACAACTATTAAAGGAATGAAAGAAATGATTGCTGATCCAGCTTCAACAATTCCATATGTCTTAAAGTACAACAAAATTGCCAAAGCAAAAACTGAAACTACCAGATTGAAAATGGCTATTAGAGACAATATTGTAACTGATGCAGTAAAAGCTAACGGATTAGGAAGTGTTGACATGATAAGACTTAATGAAAGCATTAAACAATTAAGTGAAACATATAACTTTAAAACTAAAATGGATGGATCAAAGGTATTTGATGATAGTTACTTACCTGATAGTTATAAGAGAAAGTTATAAATTAAATGATTGACGAATTTATTGAAATTAATGATGTTTCAGTAAATTATGAAATCAATAATCTATTAGCAGTATCCGGACTTGATATGAAAATTAAGTCCGGGTCATTTTCAGCTGTTGTTGGCCCTTCCGGATGTGGAAAATCTACATTAATGAAAATTTTGTCTGGTTTGATAAAACCAACAACCGGAAATGTTAAAATAAATAATTATCAGGTTACCGGACCTCAAAATTTTGTAGGTATGGCTTTTCAAAACCCTGTGATGATGCCATGGAGAAAAACATTAGATAATGTTTTAATACCATTTGAAATTTTAAAACAAAATAAATCAAAAAAAGAGAATATTGAAGAAGCAATTAAGCTTTTGAAAATCGTTGGTTTAGGCGATTTTATTGATTCTTATCCTTGGCAGTTATCAGGTGGAATGCAACAAAGGGCTTCGTTATGTAGAGCTCTAGTTCATAAACCTAAATTATTAGTTTTGGATGAGCCCTTCGCAGCTCTCGATGCATTTACAAGAGAAGAATTATGGTGCGTTCTAAGAGATTTGTGGATTGATCATAAATTCACTACACTCCTAGTTACTCATGACCTTAGAGAAGCTGCTTTTTTAGCTGACAAGATATTTGTGATGAGTTCACGGCCAGGAAAAATTACAAATGTTTATAATGTGAACTTTGAACATAAAAGAGATTTGAAAATTACCTACAGTGAAAAATTTGTAAAGTTAACTCATAATCTTAGAAAAGAAATATCTAATAATAGATTATGAAAGATTTATCACAATCCCAGAAACAAATTTACTATCCAACAATTTATATGATTGTATTCTTTTTATTTTGGGAAATTTCTTGTTATGTTTTTAAAATTCCAGTTTATTTTTTACCGAGCCCAACAGATATTATTGATGCATTTAGAGAGTTTTCAGAAGCTATAATTGATAACTCAATACAAACTTTTTACACGACTTTTGTTGGTTTTGGAATGGCAATAATATTTGGGTTAATGATAGGCATTTTAATTGGATGGTCTAATAATATTTATGTAGGTCTATACCCTATAATGGTTGGCTTTAACTCTATTCCAAAAGTTGCAGTTGTACCTATACTAGTTTTATGGTTTGGTATTGGGGATGTTCCAGCAGTTTTAACAGCATTTTTAATTTCTTTTTTTCCAATAGTTGTAAATGTTGCAACTGGATTAGCTACAATTGAACCTGAATTGGAAGATGTGTTAAGGGCTTTAGGTGCCAATCGATACCAAATCATGACTAAAGTTGGTATTCCTAGATCTTTACCATATTTTTTTGGATCTTTAAAAATTGCTATTACACTAGCTTTTGTTGGATCAGTTATTTCAGAAACTGTAGCTGCTAATTCTGGNATAGGCCATATGATGTTAACTGCACANTCAAATTTTGAGGTTCCTNTAGTTTTNGCAGGTNTAGTTGCACTAGCTATTGAGGGAATTGGTATGTATGCTATTATGGCTTTAATAGAAAAAAAGTTCACATTTTGGGCTCATCGATCTCAATTTGGATCATAAAGCATATGAGGCAAGAAAAATTTTAGAAATTCATAAACATAATGAAATTTCAGTCAACAACATTACATACAAAGTTGATAACTTAGATTGTGATATAAATCTACTTGATTGGATAAGAGATAACACCCCTTTTAAAGGAACTAAAGAAGGATGTAATGAAGGGGATTGTGGTGCTTGTTCTGTTTTAGTTTATGACAAAAACGATAAATTCCCTAAACCTATCAACTCTTGTTTGGTCCGCTTAGGTCAGCTATACAAAAAAAACGTTATAACTGTTGAAGGACTTGGCACTTCAAAGAAACTCAATCCTATTCAAAAATCTTTTGTAAAAAATCATGCTTCGCAATGCGGTTATTGCACTCCGGGTTTTGTAGTTGCTGGAACTTCAATTTTTCATCAAAATAAAAAAATAGATCATGAAATCATTCATGACGCTTTATCTGGAAATTTATGCAGATGTACGGGGTATGCGCCTATAATAAAAGCTTTAATGGATGTAAAAAATTTTGTTCCTTCAAAACCAATCTACAATGATGTAATAACTTCACCAAAGATGAAGATTGGAAATAGTACTTACTTTCATCCGAAAAATTTAAAAGAGTTAAAAAACATTTTATCTGATTTGGATAATTTTCATTTTATCGCTGGAGGGACCGATCTTAATTTAGAAAGAGAAATTTACGATTTAAATGAGAATAATCTTATTTGTCTTGAGAATGTCAAAGAATTGAAAAAGGTTACTATCGATAAAAATAAGATAATTTTAGGTTCATGTGTTTCTCTAGAGGAATTTTTGAAAATTGCGAAAAATAAAATTCCTCAAATAACGGAAATTTTAAAAAGATTTGGATCTCCATTGATAAGAAATCAAGCAACTGTTGGTGGAAATATTTGTACTGCAAGTCCGATTGGAGATATAGCTCCAATATTATTAACTTTAAGTTCAGAAATAATAACATTTAGCAAAAAAGGAAAGAGGAAAATACCAATAGAAAAATTTTTCAAAAGTTATAGAAAAAATATATTATATAAAGATGAAATTATTGAAAAAATAATTATTAATTTACCAAAAAAAAATCAAAAATTGTTAAGTTGGAAATTTTCCAAAAGATATGATCAGGATATATCAACCTTATCAGTTTGTATTTTATATGTATTAGAGAGTAATATAATAAAAGAGTTCCAAATTGCTGCTGGAGGAATTGCTGAAAAACCTGTATTATTAAAAAATATATCAAGGCTAATAGTAGGAAAAAGTATAGACACATCGTTTGAAACTTTAATTGCTGATATACAGCAATATATAAATCCTATTTCTGATTTAAGAGGATCTTCTGAATATAGAATTAACACATTAAAAGGTGTTTTTATAAAACTCAAAAATCATTTGATTAATAAAGTTAATTTACAATCTATAATGGATTAAAATTTAATGAATTATCAAAAAAAAATAAATGTTGGTAAAGATTTTCTTCATGATTCGGCTACTTTACAAGTCTCAGGAGAAGCAATTTATATAGATGACATGATTAAAAATTCAGAATTAATGCATGCATCACTTGTTACATCTGACATTGCTTGTGGAACTATTTTGGAGATTGATACTTCAAAGTTAAAAAAGTTACCTTTTAAAACTTACTTCATTACCGCAAATGATATTCCAGGAAAAAATGATGTAGGGCCTATTTTTTCTGGAGAACCTATATTAGCAGAAAAAGAAATTAGCTATTATGGTCAACCAATTGGTGCTGTTGTTGCTGACAGTTTCCACAAGGCTAAATTTGCTTCAAAATTAGTTAAAGTTAAAACAAAAAAAAATAATAAACCAATTTTAAATATAAATGATGCTTTTAAAAATAAGTCTTTTCTTGCGAAACCTCAAGTTATTGAAAATGGAGATGCAGACAAAAGTATAAAAAACTCCTCTAATAAACTAAAAGGAGAATTCAAAATTGGTGGGCAAGATCATTTTTATCTTGAAACACATGTTGCTATTACATCAATTGGTGAAAATGACGAATTTGCTGTTTGGTCAAGCACTCAACATCCAACTGAGGTTCAACATGGTGTAAGTAAAGTATTAAACATCCCTCTTGCTAAAGTTGAATCAAAAACTAGAAGATTAGGCGGAGGATTTGGTGGCAAAGAAAGTCAAGCTACAATATTTGCTTGTATAAGTGCTTTAGCAACTTATAAATTAAAATACCCAGTAAAATTGCGACTAGACAGAAAAACAGACATGATGGTTAGTGGTAAAAGACATGACTTTCAGGTTAGATATAATGTTGGTTTTTCGGAAAATGGAAAAATTAATGGAATCAAAATTATTTTATTAAGTAATGGTGGAAATGTATTAGATTTGTCTGGTCCAGTTATGACTAGAGCTTTAACTCACCTAGATAACTGTTATTCATTTAAAAACTTTTTTGCAAAAGGATATATTTGTAAAACAAATACAGTTTCAAATACTGCTTTTAGAGGTTTTGGTGGNCCTCAAGGTATGCTTGCAATTGAAAATATTTTAGACGAAATTTCAAAATANCTNAAAAAGCCNNTAAACGATGTCAGAGCAATAAATTATTATAACAAAAANAATGGNNTTAAAACACCATATGGGCAATTAGTTAAAAATTCAAAGTTGCAAAAAATATTAAATGAANTCGAAAAATTTAGTAATTTTTCTTCACGNTTTANAGAAATACAAACNTTTAATGAANACCAAATTAAAAATGGAAAATCTCTTAGAAAAGGGATAGCAATGATGCCAGCTAAATTTGGAATTTCTTTTAATAAACCGTCTTTAAACCAGGCAGGTGCTCTTGTAAACGTATATATAGATGGCTCAATAAGATTAAACCACGGTGGAACAGAAATGGGTCAAGGTTTGTTCATTAAAGTTGCCCAAGTTGTTGCTGAATGTTTTGGCGTAACTCTAGACAAGGTCTTCCTAAGCCCAACCAACACTTCAGAAGTTCCAAATACATCTGCTACCGCTGCATCATCTGGATCAGATCTTAATGGTATGGCAGCATGGAATGCATCTAAAGTAATAAGAAATAGAATGAAAGATTTAATTATAAAGTTATTTAATGTTAAAAGAAACAACATATTGTTTAGAGATAATCTTGTTTTTTATGGTAATAAAAGTGTTACTTTTAAGGAGCTTTGTTTTAAATGTTGGGAAAACAGGGTTTCTTTATCATCAACCGGATTTTACAAAACTCCTAAAATATTTTGGGATCAAGTTAAATTAAAAGGTAGACCATATTTTTATTATACATGGGGAGCGGCAATTTCCGAAGCACTAATAGATATAGATACTGGTGAAAATAGAATTTTAAAAGCTCATATTATAGAAGATTGTGGTGAATCTCTTAATCAGTCAATTGATATTGGTCAGATTGAGGGAGGGTTTATACAAGGACTAGGGTGGCTGACATGTGAAGAATTATATTTCAATGAGGAGGGAAAAAATCTTACTGTTGGGCCTTCAACCTATAAAATTCCAGGGAGTAGAGATATACCACAGGAGTTTAAAGTAAGACTTCTTAAAAATAGTCCAAATGAAGAAAAAACAATATTTAGGTCAAAAGCTGTTGGAGAACCACCTTTACTTTTAGCTATATCTCATTTTTTAGCCATAAAAAATGCTATAGAATATTCTGGAAAAAAATCAAATACTTCAACTTTAAATAGTCCAATCACTCCAATGGAACTTTTAAAAGTATTCAATCAATAAATTATCAAGTATGATTAATAGTTGTTAAATTTTTTAAAATTTAATTTATGAGTACTTTACTGATTAAAAATGCTTCCTTTGTGTCTACAATGGACAAAAATGAAAATGAACTTAGAGATGTTTCAATCTTCTGTGAAAATGGGGTTATTAAAGAGATAGGTGATTGTAAAAATATTATTAAAAATTTAGATAAAGTAATTAATGCAAATGATCTAATTGTAATACCTGGTCTAATAAATACACATCATCATCTTTTCCAAAATCTAACTAGAGTTTATAAACCAGCTCAAAATAAGTCTTTGTTTGGCTGGCTTACAAGTTTGTATCCAATATGGCAAAATATTATTCCCTCCGATATTTATATTTCTTCTTTAATTGGAATTTCAGAAATGGTTTTAACAGGGTGTACTACAACAAGTGATCATTTATATTTATTTCC
>NZIY01000031.1 GCA_002691795.1 SAR116 cluster bacterium | reverse complement strand
ATACAGATCATTTATGTGGAAAAATCAGAATGAAATTAAAGCTAATAAAGTTTCTTATTTTTTAATATCAGATAAAGATATGCCTAAATCACTTATGTTTTGTATTAATGAAACTATTAAAAATTTAAAGTCAATTCATAAAAAAAATTTTACAAAAAATAATAGTTACTTAAATGCTCATAGTATTCAAAAAAAAATTAAACTAAAAAATACTAATTTTAATAATTACTCATTTTTAAATAGTTTATTTAAATTAAATATGACATTAGCTATAAATATAGAGGAAGAATTTAATTTCAAATAAAATATGATTTTAAAGATAACACAGAAAATTATATATGAGATTGATGGAACAATTAATTTTGGGTTTAATAAATTACTTTTAACTCCTCAAAATAATGAAAGCCAGAAAATTTTGGATTGGAAAATCAATATACAAGGTGGAAAAAAGGAACTCAATTCTAAAGATCAATTTGGCAATCAAATTGAATTGGTTAGTATACAAAATAACTCTAATAAAATTGAATATAATATTTTTGGTAAAGTTGAAACAAAGTCTAATTTTGGAATAAAAGAAATTTCAAAAAAAGATCTTCCTCTTTGGTGTTATGTTGATAAAACTCACCTGACAAATCCTGGCGAACATATATCAAAGTTTTACAAAGAAAATATTTTGAATTTCGAAGACTTGATAGGAAGTCTTCATCAATTATCATTTAATATCAAATCTAAAATTAAATATAAAAAAGGAAAGACAGATTATAAAACAACTGCTGAAGACGCATTTAAAAAAAGGTTTGGTGTTTGTCAGGACCACACTCATATATTTTTATCTATAGTCCGGATGAATAATCTACCTTGTAGATATGTTAGTGGATTATTTAAACCTATACAAGATTCTCTTGATCTTTCCATGCATGCTTGGGCTGAAGTATTTATAGAAAAACTTGGTTGGATAGGTTTTGATATATCTAATGGTATTTCTCCAGACGACAGATATGTAGAAATAGCAAAAGGGTTCGATTATAATGATGTAGTTCCAGTAAAAGGAATAATTAATGGATATTTTATTGAAAATCAAAATTTAGAATTATCAATTGATATTTTAAATCAATAATTAAGGTGCTTAATGACTTATTGTGTAGGATTAAAATTAAATCAAGGTTTAGTATTTATGTCAGATACTTTAACTAACGCAGGTATAGATAATGTAAATACAAATAAAAAAATGTTCTTTTGGTCAAATAAAAACGAAAGAAGCGTAGTTTTATTAACTTCTGGAAACTTAGCCACATCTCAGGCTACTATTAATCTCATAAATGAGGCTATTGATAACCCCAGTAGTGATAGTGATAATATTTTTAAAACTAAATCAATGTTTCAAGTTGCTAGAATTGTTGGAAAAATTTTAAGAAATATTTCAAATGAATATTCTTTTGATGGTCAAGTTGGTGAAAATCCATATTCCTCTACATTAATTTTAGGTGGTCAAATAGTAGGTCAAGAACATAAGTTATTTTTAATATATCCTGAGGGTAATTTTATAGAGGCATCTGAAGATCAATCTTTTTTTCAAATCGGAGAAACAAAATATGGCAAACCAATTATTGTTAGAGCTTTAGAAAAGGATTCAAACTTTGGTGATGCTATAAAACTACTTTTAGTATCTTTTGACAGTACTATGAAGGCAAATGTTTCAGTGGGNATGCCTATAGATGTCTGTACTTTAAAAAAAGATGATTTTGAATTTAATAATCAAATTAGAATTGAAAAAAATGATCCTTATTTTGAAAAAATATCAAATAGTTGGGGAGAGGCTCTAAAAAAAAGCATTAAAGAGTTACCACCATTTGATTTTAAATAATTAGATATTGATCCAACTTGTTTTTTTTTACTTTTGCTTGCCATAAATTGTTTCTTTTACAAAAACTANCCATTTTAACCCTCCGTTGTGACGGATGTGTGACTATTGAAATCTATGAAGTTATAAGTTTTGTAATGCCAGTGTAATTGTGTAGTAGAGCAGAGGACTAGAAATCCTCGTGTCAGTGGTTCGAATCTTCCTCTTGGTACCACATTATTTCAAGAATCTTTTTGTTCACATCCCTTCTTAATTTCTTGAGACTTTCTAGATTAGAATAAAATTCATAACCATGGCATAAGTATTGCAATAATCTATATGAAACATTCAATTTAATACTGACTATATTTTAAGGTAAGGGGCTAAAGTGATTGATACAAATTTATCAGTAGGTCATGCACTCGAGATAGCTAAATTACATTCACAGCGAGGAGAAGCAGCAAAAGCTCAAATGATATATGAGGCAATTTTACAAACCTGCTCTCATCAAAAAAAAAACACACAGATAGAATTTTTAAATCTTAATAAACGAAAGAAAAAAAATACAAAGCTAAATCCACCTAAAGAATTAATTGATAGTATTATAAGTCTTTACAATCAAGGACAACTATCAATTTTGGTAAAAGAAGCTCAAACACTTACAAAAAAGTATCCTGATTCATTTATAGTTTGGAATATATTAGGTGTAGCAAATATAGGCTTAGGTCAATTTGAATCAGCTTCAAAAGCTCTTAAAAAGGTTGTTTCATTGAATTCCAATTTTTCTGACGGTTTTAACAATCTCGGAATTGCATTCCAAGGACAAGGTATGTTTGATAAAGCAATTAGTGCTTACAACCAAGCACTATCTCTTGCTCCTAATTGTGCGGAAACGTTTAATAATATGGGCAATGTTTTTCAAGATCAAGGTAGATTAGATGACTCTATTGATGCATATCATAAGGCCATTTCACTTAAACCTAGTTATTCAAATGCGTATTATAATTTAGGAAGTTCTCTAAGAGCAAAACATAATCTTGAAGAAGCAATAAATGCATATAAAAATGCACTTTTGTTAAAACCAGATTATGTTGAAGCCTATAATAACATGGCAAATTCTCTACAGGATTTAGGAAAGTTGAATGATTCGTTAATATCTTTTAAAAAAGCACTCTCTTTAAAACCTGATTATGCAGAAGCTTACAACAATATGGGAATAACTCTCCAATATCAAGGAAAGCTAAAAGATGCTATAGAGGCGTATAATAAGGCAATAATATTTAAGCCTGATTATGCAGAAGCACATCAAAACCTAGGCTTTGCATTTTTAAGTTGTGGTAGGTTTTCACAAGGTCTTCATAAAAATGAATGGCGCTGGAAAACAAAGAGATATTTATCACGTCAACGCTATTTTTCACGACCTTTGTGGGATGGAAAAAAAAGCTTAAAAGGTAAAACAATTCTTCTTTGGAATGAACAAGGAATTGGAGATACAATCAATTGGTCTTCTTACATACCACTTATATCTAGGCTTGCCAGACACTGTATTTTGGAGTGTCAGGAAAAATTAGTTCCTTTGTTAAAAAGATCATTCCCAGAAATTGATGTAAAATCAGAAAATAGAACTCAAGATTATGATAGATGTGATTTTGATTTTCATTTACCAATGGGAAGCCTTTACAAAAATTTTTTTAATGAAATTTTTAAATCAAAAAAATCTGATGCTTATCTTTTTCCAGATCCAGATCGAATTAAATTTTGGAAACAACGATTAAATTCTCTTGGAAAAGGGCCTTTCATTGGTATCTGTTGGAAAAGTTCTAATATGTCACCAAAGCGTCTTCAAAATTACGCTAAAATATCAGAATTTTATCCATTATTTAAAATTCCAAACCTTATTTTTGTGAATCTTCAAAACAAAGATTTCTCTGATGACTTGTTTAAAATTGAAAATGAATTTGGAATAATAATACATAATTTTGATGACTTGGATCACTTTGATAATATAGATGATGTTGCCGCACTTTGCGCTGCACTTGATGTAGTTGTTTCTACTAAAACTACAGTGCCATTAATTTCATCTTCAGTAGGGACATTGACTAAGCTTGCTAATTGGAAACAAAGTTCATGGAATAATATTTTATATAATCCTATAGCTTCTTCGGTAGATATCTTCGAACGAGATTTTTGTAATACTTGGGAAAATACATTTTGTGAGATTGCGGAAGATATATCTAAATTAGCCCAAAATTGGAGTTCCCGATGAATAAAATTGCTGTAATTCCTGTAAGATCTGGTAGTAAACGATTGCCAAAAAAAAATTATAAATCATTTAACTCTAGAAATTTAGTTGAAATTGCAAGAGATAAATGTTTATCTTCTGGCATTTTTGATGAAATTATTATAAGCAGCGATGACGAGTTTTTTAAAGGACTTGTAAACTGTAATAAGGTAAAATTTTTATCAAGAAATCAAAATTTAGCAGGAGATAAAGCAACGACGGATGTAGTTGTAGATTTTTTCTTTAAGGAATTTTCTTCTTGTGAATCAATTTTGTGGGTTAATAGTGTTAGCCCTTTACAATCTATTCAAGATATTAAAAATTGTGGCCTTAGATTGAGAGATCCAGGTGTAGATTCAGTAATGGCAATAAACACTTTATATCAACATTGTTGTATTGAAAATAATCCCTTAAATTTTAATCGGAACAATTCTTTTGAAATGACACAAAATCTTAAGCCTATTCAACGATATATTTACAGTTGTATGGGTTGGAAAAGGGCAACTTATGTTAAACATAGAAATGAAGGTTTTAAAGGGTTATTTCCAGGTAATATGGAATTAGTTGAGGTGAGTACACTTGCAGGAATGTTAATTAAATATGAGAAAGATTTCATAATGTGTTCAAGAATTGAGGAAGCACTCGAATTAACTTCCAATACAAAAATTTCAGCCTATAAATTTGCTTAAACATTAATTGGTTGATAATAAAAGCAAAATTTAGGATCTTAAAATTCCTTTTCCCCATAAATTCAAAGTTTTTTCACATTGAGGCCATTCTTTATAATTTCTGTCATCGATAAGTTCTAATTCTGCAGAAAATTCTATCCAGTTTTTGTCTGGATCTTCGACAAAAATAAATAAATTATTACCTGGTCCATGTCTTCCAGGACCCCACATTATTTTGATATTATTTTCAGAAAAAAAATCACAGAGTATTTTTATATTATCCCATGTTCCCACTTCATAGGAATGATGATCAACACCAATTTGATGAGATTTAAAACAAGCAATAGTATGATGTTCGTGGTTTGAAGTTAAAAAACATGTAGCTAACGATCCATTTTGATGAATAACTCTATCTGTAATTTTAAAACCAAGAATATTATTATAAAAATGTTCGAACTTTTTAATATTTTTAGTAGATAAAGTTAAATGTTGTAAAGGCATACAAAATTTATTTTTGAATGAAAAATTAGTTTTTTTTCTTAAACCAAAAGATATTTTATTTTTGTCAGGATCGATTATTGTAAATGACTCATTTTCAAAATGAATATTATTAAAATCTAAAATTTCGACATTATTACTTATAATTAATTTTTTGAATTTAACTAAATTTTCTTTATTTCTACAAGTAAATCCAGCATAAGCAAGTTTATTTTTTACTCCCTTTTTAAAAATGATTTTTCTATCTTTACCCTCACAAATTAATTCTTTATCCCTTTGTTCTTGAAATTCCATCATAAGGAATTTTTTGTAAAAATTAGCTAGTATTTTTGGATTTGGGCTTTCAAGTGCTATATGGTCTAAATTAAAACCAAACTGTAATGCATTTAAGTTCATTTTATATATTAACCAAATTCTAATATTGACTTATTTATAAACAAATTCATATCAGATTTTTTATNTAAAGAGCCTAATATATATCTATCTGGTCTAACAATTAAAGCTTCAATATTTAATTTATCAAAGAATTTTAATACTTCATCAAATTGTGAAATATTAATGTTTTTAATTTTTTTGTTTTTTAATTCTTTTTTTGATAAAAGTATTAAT
The DNA here is from genome assembly GCA_002691795.1 of SAR116 cluster bacterium. Taxonomy (GTDB): domain Bacteria; phylum Pseudomonadota; class Alphaproteobacteria; order Puniceispirillales; family Marisalimonadaceae; genus TMED54. The sequence continues at coordinate 36,069 of NZIY01000031.1, read as the reverse complement.
TCTTTGTCATAGTATTCATCAAAAGCATTAAATTTTTTGTTTTTGAAAAAAATATAAGGAAAAATTTTTCCTCTTAATTTATCTTTTCTAGATCCTAATCCAGGGCCCAAAGGAGGTTTAATTGATGTCATTGTTCCAGAACCATCTTGTTTTTCTTTTACAGTATTAGAAACATTTAAATCTCCAATAGAATTTAATAATTTTCCCATATTTATTGTCGTAATTATGTATTCTTTAACATTTTCAAATCTTTCAGTTTCATATGATTGTAAAAGTTTTTCTTTATGACCAAAAGTACAACAATAAGCAATTTTCCAAAATAGATTTGATACATCTCTTATGCCAGCACACATTCCTTGCCCCATAAATGGTGGGGATAAATGAGCAGCATCTCCTGCAATAAATATTCTTCCTTTTCTCCATTTTTTTGCAATTAGAGATTTAAATGTATAAATTGTTTTTCTTTCCAATTTTGCTTCATTAGGTGTTATCCATTTTGAAAGGAATTTCCATATGTTTTTTTCATCTAAAAAATTTTTGTAATTTTTACTTTTGCTTAATGAAATTTCCCACCTTCTTCTCCTTCCAACGTTTCTACAATATGTTGCAGGAGCTTTTTTGCTACAATATTGAATGGTTCTGTCAGGTAAATTAATATTTTTTTTCTTTAAGATTAAATCAATGACAGCCCATTCTTCTTCAAACCCAAAGTCAATAATTTCGGTTCCGATTACATTTTTAACAAAAGAGTTTGCACCGTCACATCCTACAAGATAATCAGCACAAATTGATTTATATATTTTTTTACCATTATCGAAATAATCAGCCTTTACAAAATTATTATGATTTTCAATTTTTACAAGTTCAACATTATATTCAATTTTGATATTCTTTTTTGAAGAAATATTTTTTCTTAAAATTTTTTCAAGGTCAGGTTGATGGAATCTATAGCTAGGATAAAATCCATTATCAGTGATTACTTTTGGTCTTGGCCAATCTAGAATTAATTTGTTATCGTCATCAATAAATTTTGTACCTTTATTAATAATAGTTTTTTTAATTAATTTTTTATAAACACCAATACTTTTAAAAATTCTCATGATTTCATCATCAAAATGTACAGCTCTAGGTAAATTATAAATTTTATTTTCTTTTTCTACTACATGAACTGACAGGTTATATTTTGAAAGCAAATTTGCAAGCACCGCTCCAGTTGGACCAAAACCAATGATAAGAACATTACAATTACTATGGATCATTTTTTTAAATTATTTTGGTATAACCATGGACAATTTACAACTAAGGGGGCTTGAATGCCATTTGATGCGATTTCCATTCGTTTATTTCGAAATATTCGTCTTTGGTCTTCTGGTAAATGAAGTCTTTCATGACCCCAAAAACTTGGGCCTATATCAGTTAACTCAGGTTCCCATGTTCTGGGGTCAATTATACGCCCACCCCACCCATTTTCTACAAAAAATCCTGAAGGTGAATAAGAATAAAAAGACGTCATATAATCGTTTGTATGTCGTCCCATTGTATAAGCAATTTGATTATCTTCAAATTGGAATAAATCATAGCCTTGTCCAACATCATCTAAATTTTTATATTCAACCATAAAATGGTGGAAACCAACTTTACCTGTTTCAACTAAAGCAAAACTGTGATGTCGTTCATTCACATGAAAAAAATGTAATTTTATAGGCTTTAAACTATAATCACTAACTTTAAAGTCTAAAATATTTTTATAAAATCTGACTAGAGGTTCTATATTGTCTGTATGCAAAACAGCGTGTCCTAAGCCACAAATTCCAGTTTCAAAACCTGAAATAGCCCTACCTGGTTTGAATTCTTCATCAGTCTTAAATGGATTGAAAATTAATTCAATTTTGTTTCCTGCTGGATCATAAAAATAAATTAATTCTTCAACAAACCTTTTATCACAAAGAGACTTTTCCCCTCTAAAAACCCTATATTGATTCTTTTCAAGTTTAGATGAAAAACTTTCTAAATCACTTTCATTTTCNACCTCCCAACCCATGAATGCAAGTCCTTCGCCACCATCATTTGATATAGAAAACCTTTGTTTTTGGTCATCCATTCTAAGCATTAAGGAGTTTTTTGTCTTATCAATTTCCTGCATGCCAAGTTTTTTTGTTGCATAAGATGACCAATCTTGAATTTTTTGAGAATTAACACCTAAATATGAAAGAGCTTTAATTGCCATANTATTAACTAAGTGAATCTTATCAAGCGATTTTTTTAAAATCAAATTTTTAAATTTATATTAGTAAGTTTTTTTTTTTTATGATTTAATTCGTATTATTTAGGAGGAAATAATGAAAATATTAATAAAAATGATTATTCTTTCATTAACTTTTTTTTCATTTTCTGCATTAGCTGATAAGGTGACTTTGAAATTTCATACATTTGTTCCAGCACCAGCTAACTCTAATGCAAAATTTGTATTGCCATGGGCTGAAAAAGTTAAAAAAGAATCTAACGGTGAAATTGTTACTGAAATGTATTACTCTATGCAACTTGGAGGAAAGCCTCCTCAACTTGTCGATCANGTTAGAGAGGGTGTAGTGGATATTGTTTGGACAGTTGCTGGTTATACACCAGGCAGATTTCCAAGACTTGAGGCGTTTGAATTACCTTTTTTACCTACAAAATCAGTGATTACTTCTCAGGCTGTACAAGAATATGTAGAAACTATAGGTGCTGATGATTTAAAAGATTATAAAATTTTAACTGTTCATGTACATTCGCCAGGTATGATTCATACAAAAAACAAGCTGATTAAGTCAATAGGTGATTTTCAAGGAATGAAAATGAGAGGCCCAACAAGAGTTATTACAACTATGCTTAAAAGTTTGGGTGCTACACCAGTAGGAATGCCAGTTCCAAAAGTTGCGCCATCATTGTCAAAAGGTGTAATTGACGGAATGGTTGTACCATGGGAAATAATGCCTTCATTTAAGTTGCAAGAGTTAACTAAAGCTCATACNAATGTTGCTGGGAATAGAGGTTTATATACTACTCCATTTTTATTTATTATGAATAGAGCTAAATATGAAAGTTTAACACCATCACAAAAAAAAGTTATTGATAATAACTCAGGTTTATCTTTAGCAAAAGAGGCCGGAAAACTTTGGGATGGTTTTGAAGTTCCTGCAAGAAAATTAGCGGTAGCTGCTGGTGGAAAATTCTTCACTTTACAAGGTGATGAACTATTAAAAATGAAAGCAGCTGGTAAGAAAGTAACTGAGGATTGGATCAAAAGTACAAATAAAAAAGGTTTAGATGCTCAGAAACTTCTAGATACAGCTAAAAGCTTGATATCAAAATATGAGAAAACCTTATAATTTAATGAGTTCATCAATTACTAAAATAGATGAGCTTACAAAGCGACCAAACGATAAATTTGGTCGCTTTTTATTTGATACCTCTTATGTNTTAGCTATTTTAGGAGGTTTAACTCTTGTCTTAGTAATCTTAATTAATTTTGTATCAATTTTAAGTAGAATTATATTTTTAAACCCTTTAGTAGGTGATTTTGAGTTAGTTGAAATTGGAAGTGCAATTGCAATTGCTTCTTTTTTACCTTTGTGCCATTTAAAAAAAGGTAATGTTATTGTTGATTTTATTACTTCAAAATTAAATTTACAAAAAATAGCATTTCTTGATTGTATTAGCTCATTTGCTTATGCCGTTGTTGCATTTTTCTTCACTTGGAGAATGATTTTTGGAGCGAATGATATGTTTAATTATCAAGAAGAAACAATGTTATTACAGTTTCCAATATGGATACCTTTTTTACCTGTGACATTTTCATTTGGATTACTTTCTCTATGTTGCTTTTATACATTTTACCGTGAATTAGTTTTAGCAAGAGATTGACAATGGAAAAATATATTCTTGGTATTGTTGCTTTTCCTATTCTTTTTTCCCTTTTAGCTGTGAGAGTTCCAATTGGTTTGGCTATGTTGATAGTTGGAAGCGTTGGAACAATTTTGATTTCTGGATGGCTTCCAATTATGTCACTTGCNAAAACTAGTGCATGGCATTTATTTTCAAATTATTCGCTTTCTGTAATTCCTTTATTCCTTCTGATGGGCAACTTTGCATCTAAAGCAGGAATGAGTGAAGCATTATTCAAATTTGCTGGGGCCTGTTTAGGTCATAAAAAAGGTGGTGTAGCAATGGCTGCTGTCGGTGCTTGTGCAGGTTTTGGAGCTATATGTGGATCATCTTTAGCAACTGCTGCAACGATGGGGAAAGTTGCATTGCCAGAATTAAGAAGATTNGGATATTCAGGTGCATTAAGTACTGGAGCTTTAGCTGCTGGAGGAACTTTAGGAATTTTAATACCCCCTTCAGTTATTTTAATTATTTATTCAATACTTACTGAACAAAATATAGCNAAAATGTTTTTGTGTGCTTTTATACCNGGTATATTAGCAGCTTTAGGATATATTATAGCAATAAGTATCTATGTTAGAATAAATAAAGANGCGGGACCTACTAAAAAGAGAATTCCTTGGAAAGCACGTTTTTCCTTATTTAAAAATATTTGGCATATAATTTTAATTTTTATCGTCATGATTGGAGGCATTTATCTTGGTTTATTCACCCCAACTGAAGGCGCTGCAATCGGTGCTGCTGGAACGGGATTAATAGCTGTNACAAATAAATCTTTTAATTTAAAATCATTTATTGAAGTTATTGAAAGTACAGCCGTCACAACAGGTATGATTTTTTTCGTTATATTAGGTGCAGAGTTTTTTAATTCATTTATAGCTTTGACCCAACTTCCAAATTTATTAACTGAATTTTCGACCGAGAATAATTTAAAACCATTATTGGTTGTAGCACTTATAATGATCTTATACCTGATACTAGGATGTTTAATGGATAGCTTAGCTATGATCCTATTAACAATACCAGTTTTTTTTCCTTTGATAATGTCACTTGATTTTGGCTTGTCCCCTGAAGAGACAGCTATTTGGTTTGGAATTTTAACATTAGTTGTTGTTGAAGTTGGGTTGATAACACCTCCAGTGGGACTAAATGTTTTTATAATAAATAAAATGGCTAAGGATGTCCCAATAATTGAAACATTTAAAGGTGTAATACCATTCTTAATNAGCGATATAATAAGAATAATTCTTTTATTCATTTTCCCAAGTATTACANTGATAATGTTAAGAGTTTTTTATTAATAAGTCATATTTTAAAGTCTGAATTGTTAGAAATAAATTTTAATGTAAAAATATTTAATATTTTAGTGTATTAAATATTATACAAAATATTTTATCTTTTTTAAGATAAAATTAATTATTATTGAGGATGTTTGTCTATGAGAACTCAAGTTCTTATTATTGGTGGAGGACCATCTGGTCTTTTATTATCACAACTTTTAAGTAANGTAGAGATTGACTGTATAGTACTCGAAAAACACACTAAGGAACATGTTTTATCTAGAATTAGAGCAGGAGTTTTAGAAGAGGGNACCATTAAGTTATTAAAACAAGCAGGGATTTCTAAAAGAATATATGAAGAGGGTTTTGAGCATGATGGAATTTTCTTATCTTTAAAAAATCATGGGTTTAGAATTGATTTAAAAAAGTTGATAAATAAAAAAGTCACAGTTTATGGACAAACTGAAGTAACTAAAGACTTGTACGAAGTTAGAGAAAAAAATGGTGGTAAGATATATAATTCTGTTAAGGATGTGATGCCACATGAATTCACAACTGACAAACCGTTTGTCACTTGTAAAATTGATGACAAAGAAAAAAAAATATATTGTGATTTTATAATTGGTTGTGATGGGTTTCATGGAGTATCAAGAAAAACAATTCCAGAAAAAAAACTAAAAGTTTTTGAGAGAATTTATCCATTTGCTTGGCTAGGCATTCTCTCTGAAACTCCTCCAATAAGTCATGAATTGATTTATGCAAACCATAAAACAGGATTTGCTCTAGCTTCTATGAGAAATGAAAATTTAAGTAGATATTATATTCAAACATCAATAAATGAAAAAATCAATGATTGGGACGATAACAGATTTTGGAGTGAGCTAAAAAAAAGACTTCCAACTGAATCTTTGAATTCCTTGGTTATAGGCCCATCAGTAGAAAAGTCATTAGCACCACTTAGATCATTTGTAGTAGAGCCAATGAGTTTTGGTAATTTGTTTTTAGTTGGAGATGCAGCTCATATTGTTCCTCCTACTGGTGCAAAAGGATTGAACTTAGCTTTTTCTGATGTAAATTATTTGTATGAAACTTTNAATGAGTATTACCAAGAAAAAAATAAAAAAATTCTTTTNAAATACTCTGANAAGGCATTAAGTAGAGTTTGGAAAGCTATTAGATTTAGCTGGTGGATGACNGTTACATTCCATAAATTTCCTAATCAATCTAATTTTGACCAAAAAATGCAAGAAAGTGAGATTCAATATTTAGAGAACTCAATAGTAGCGCAAAAGTCATTTGCTGAAAATTATGTAGGGTTACCTTTTTAATAATTATACGAATAGTTGTGATTAACTGCACACTTTAATAATTACAAAAAATCAAATTTCAGAAAGGTTTAAATTATATGGAGATTGATCNAAATGAATGGTTAAGAAGGGAAAATTATTTCCTGAAAGAACAAAATGAAAAATTAAAAATTGAGTTAAGTGAAATAAAACAATATCTAAATGAAGTTTTAATAAAATTGAAATCTTATGAAAAATAATACCTATTTTGAAAGGATAAACTAATGGCTATATATATTTCTAAAGTTGTTGAAGTTCANACTTATAAAACAGATTGGTGCAAATTAGATGAAAATTCTGTAAAAGAAAACTTTGGTTCAATTNAAGAATTTAAAAGAAAATTTTATGAAAAAGAAATTGATTTTGATGAAGTAGTATCTCAAAGAAAAATCAAAATTGAAAATCATGATGAATATTATGCAAATATGAAAAATTATAAATTTAATAGACAAATAAATAGTTTATGTTCCAATACTAAANCAGTTTATGATGAGGAAGGAAAATGGTTAGAGTTTCAAGATTTTTGAATTATGTATTATTTTGTTAGTCTCAATTTATTAAAAAATCTAAGTCTTTTGAGTAACACACCTGTTATGAAATTATAATTTTTAAAAGTTCAGAAATTGTTAAAAAATCTTGAGGTTAAAACCTTGTTTTATTTTGTTAATTATGATTGTTGTTTATCTAATTTATAAAGTTCGCGTCGCATAATTTTTCCAGAACTTGTTTTTGGAACGTCATCAACAAAAATAACTTTTCTAGGACATTTGTAAGCAGCTAAATGTGTTTTACAGAAATTTATTAATTCTTCCTCAGAAATTTTTTCATTTTCCTTTAACACAACATAAGCTTTAGCTATTTCTCCTTTTAATTTATCATTTTCTTTACCTACAGCTGCTATAGATATACTGCTATGTTTTGCTAATACTCTCTCAATTTCTGCTGGATATACATTATAACCTGCAGTTAAAATCATATCTTTTTTTCTATCTACAATATAATAATATCCTTCATTATCTATTTTTGCTAAATCACCTGAATGAAGCCAACCATCTTTCTCAAGCGTTTCATTAGTTNTTTTTGTATCNCCAAAATATCCCATCATTGTGATTGGGCCTTTAACCATTAACTCTCCAACTTCACCTACAGGCATTTCTTTTGTTGGATCATCAATATCTGCTATTTTTAACTCACAATAAGGCATAGCGCATCCAATAGATCCATGTTTATTTTTACCATAAAGAGGATGTGTAGAACCCAGACCAGCAATTTCTGTCATACCCCATAATTCAATTAACGGAACTTTAAATTTTTTTTCAACATTTTCCATTATAGTAACTGGCATTGTTTGGCCACCTACATAACATCTCTTCAAACTAGAAAGATTTGCTAACTTAAAATCAGGATGATCGATCATATACATAAACATAGTAGGAACACCATCAAAGATTGTAGCTTTATNATATTCTATATCTTTAAATATTGCAGATACATCAAAAAGTTTATGAAGAATNAATTTTGTTCCAAACATCATCATTCCAGTCATAACAACATTTCCGTAAACATGAGGACAAGGTAAAGCACTTACAACTACATCATTAATATTTCGCATGTGCATTTGACTAGTCATTGATCCATTTAAAATTACTGCTCTGTGAGATTGCATAGCACCTTTNGGATGACCGGTAGTTCCGGAAGTGTAACCAATCGTTGAAAGTGTNTCTGAAGAAACATTAGGCATATCAATTGGAGATATTTTATTATTAATCAAATCATTAAAAGAAATAGATCCTTCAATTGAANCATTAAAAGAAANTATAAAATTAATTTGNCCTGTTTCTTTTAATTTTATTATCTCAGATACTTTATCTGAAGAGGTTATAATAGCTTTGGCTTTACAATCATTAACTACATATTTAATTTCTTCTGATGTTAGCATAGTATTAACAGGATTAATTACAGCTCCAACTCTAGCAATCCCAAAATAACTAATTATCCATTCCCATGAATTAGATGCATACAAAGTGATAACATCTTTCTCCTTTATACCTAAGGACTTTAAATTGGATGCCAAGTTTTCAACTAATGAATTAACTTCATTATATGTAAAAGAATGGTTTTCAAATATTAAAGCTTCTTTATTATCAAACTTTTGGGCGGCATAACTAGGTAATAGTCCGAGATGATCTAGCATAAAAATCACATTTGTTTAATTAATGATAAAACAGCATTTATAAAATAACAAATTTATATTTTAAAAAAAATTGTTTATTTATTTTTTAATAAATTTTTTATTTCTTTCAATTCCTTTTCAATTAAAGATATTTTATTTTTTAATTCAATATTTGAATTTTCTTTATCACTACTNTCATTTTCATCAGTCTGTTTTTGCATTGCATCAACGATTATACCTATAAATAAATTTAATACAGCAAAAGTTGTTATTAAAATAAAAGGTACAAAAAATACCCATGCATAAGGATATTCTTGCATTACTGGNCGTACTATACCCATTGACCAGCTCTCTAAAGTCATTATTTGNAAAAGGGAATACATAGAGTTTCCAATAGTTCCAAACCACTCTTCAAATCTTGTCCCAAAAAAATTTGTTACTAAAACTGATGAAATATAAAAAATGAGTAAAATTATTGTGCCAACTGAAGCTATTCCTGGAATTGCATAAAACATAGCTTGTATAACTTTTTTCATTGANGGTACTACAGATAACAGACGTAATGCTCTAAAAATTCTAAATGCTCTTAAAATTGATAATGAGCCNGAGGACGGAATTAATGCTATACTTACAATAATGAAATCAAAAACATTCCACCCATTTTTAAAAAAATTAATTCTGTAAACAATTAATTTTATTATCAATTCTATTACGAAAATACCTAAAGCAATCTTATCCAAAAAAGTTAAAATATTTCCTATTTTAGATGTTACAGAGAGACTGGTTTCTAAACCCAGAGTGATTGCATTAAGAATAATAACAAATGTTATAAAAAAATTTGTAATTTTTGCTTCTATAAATTGTTTTAATAAATTTAATATTTTATAAGACATAAAGATTTGNTTAAAATAAATTATTTAAATACATAATTAATAATCAATCTTGATAAAATTTCAATTATTACATTTAATTTTGTTATTATGATTACAAATTCTTTGATGTATTTTTTTGTAATTCTAATATATTATTATTNTATTTTTAAAAACAAAATATGGGATTTTAATTGCGAGTTTTTAAAGAGTTTATTTTTGTCTTTAATTACAAAGTAGTNCTAGTTGCTATAATTTCAATTTTTGCTACTTTTTTGTGTAACAAATTTAATATCATTGGTGATATGCCAACATCACTAATAGGTATAGCTGTTGTTTTTCCAATTGTCTTTAGCATTAATTCTGCCTTTCTTAGAAGAGATAAAGCATTGGAGTTATATGGTAACATTAATTCTAATTTAGCTTCAATATTCTTTGCTCACATTAATTGGTGTAAATTTAGTAAAAAAGAAAAATCTAAAGTAAGAAAGGAATTATTAATNTTAATTATAGAATTGCTTGAATCAATCAAAAAAGACTTNATACAAGAAAGTTATGATGAAAAAGAGAAAAAAAAAGTTTATGGTTATTTTTCAGATATATCAAACAAGAACGAAGAGTTACGATACGTTGGGATNNCACCAACCGAAATCCAAACATTAAATATATATCTAAACAACATTATTTCTTCATTTGAAAATTTGAGTTCAATTTCAGATTATAGAACTCCCAAAGGCTTAAGAGCATANAGCAAAATATTTCTTAATATTTTTCCAATATTATTTGCTCCTTATTTTGCAAAGTTAAATGTTGAACTAAATTTTTTAGGGTACTTAGTGGCAATTTTGTTTTCGTCTGTATTGGTAATGCTTAGCAACATTCAAGATAATATTGAGAATCCTTTTGATCTAAATGGTCTTGATGATATTGATTTAGGTAAAGAAAATAGATTTAAAAATATCTTCTAAATTTTACTTTAGAATTTCAAATTTTAACTAAATTAGACGTTCTTCCATTGCTTAATAACTATGTCTGATCCTTTTTCAGCAATCATATTTGTTGCTGCATANGTGTTTCCTGAAACCATTTCAGGCATAATNGANGCATCTATAACTCTAATATTCTTAATACCTTTCACCTTTAGGTTTAAATCTACAACGGCATAAGGATCATCACCCATTCTACAAGTGCCAATAGGGTGATAAACAGTGGAACCAAATTTTCGAGCATAATCAATTATTTGATCATAGGATGAAATTTTACTNCCAGGCAACGTTTCAAACTTGCAATAATCACTNATTGGTTTGGAAGAAAAAATTTTTCTAACTAAATTTACACCTTCAACAAGNGTATCTCTATCAAATGCATTATCTAGGTAATTAGGATCAATTTTTGGAGCAACATATATATTTTTTGATTTAATGTGAACAAAACCTTTACTGCTAGGCCTTAATTGTGTGATTCCACATGTTATGCCGTCGACATATTCCAACCCAGCTGTTCCAGCATTTTGGTTTTGGAAGCTAGCTGGAGCAAAGAGCATTTGAACATCAGGTGATTTTAACTCATTTTTTGTNTTTGCAAANACACCAGCAGTNGACACAGGATTTGTTAGAAGTCCCTTTTTTAGTAAATAGTAGTTNAATATTTCTTTAACAAGACTTAAGCCTTTCGATTCAGTATTAAAAGTACTTATATTTTTTGTTCTCATAGCAATTCTAATTGCATAATGATCTTTTAAATTTTTACCAACTTCTGGAATATCTTGCATACAATCTATACCTAGTTTTTCTAATTTCAATTTTTCACCAATTCCAGAGCATTGAAGTATTTGTGGAGAATTGATAGCACCAGCACAAAGAATTAGTTCTCTATTTACTATAATTTTTTTTAATTCTTTCTCTTGTTTTATTATAACACTCTTAACTTTTTTATCTTTAAAATTAATTTTATGTAAATAAGTCTTNATAAGAAGTTTAAAATTCTTTTTATTTAAAATTGGCTTTAAATAAGCATCTGATGCACTCCATCTTGAACTATTTTTAATCATAGTTTGGTAGAGAAATGATCCTTCTTGAATACCAGAATTATAATCTTTATTTTTTTTNAGACCAATCTTNTGCGCAGTTTCTATAAACAATTTTGCCATAGGGTGTGGACTTGTCAAATCTGAAATAACNAGAGGGCCTTTACTTCCTCTATACTCTTTATTTCCACCAAGGCGTGTTTCCGCTTTCATGAAATATGGTAAAACATTTTCCCAACTCCAACCTATACAACCTTTTTGTGACCAACCATCGTAATCTTCTGATTGACCCCTAACATACAAATGACCATTGATTGAACTTGATCCCCCAATAACTTTACCCCTTGGAAATTTGATTTGTCTATTATTAATGTTTTCCGTAGGTTCTGTATAGAAAGGCCAGTTAAGATTGTCATTATAAACAGTTTTTGAAAAACCCGCAGGAATTTTTATAAAAAGGTTATCATCCTTTCCTCCAGCTTCAATACAGATTACATCAAAATTTTTATTTTCTGTTAGTCTATTAGATACAACACAACCAGCTGCACCAGCGCCTACGACTAAAAAGTCACAATTTAATACTTTCAAATTGTAGCTTCCTGATTTAAATAAATACCTTTGGATTTGGTATCAGAAACAGTAGCTCTAACTAAATATCTCGGTTCCATTATATCATATGGTTGGCCTCTATGAACCATTGATCGGTTATCCCATATGATNAAATCATTATCATCCCATTTATGAGAATATATATATTCTTCATTATTAATAAAATCATTTAAATATTTTAATAAATTTGAACTTTTTTGTGCATCTAGACCTTTTATTGATTTAGTATGTGAACCAAAATAAACAGCTTTTTTATTATTGGTTGGATTAATCTTTACCATTGGGTGAACAACAGGTGGAAATTTCTCTAATTCAATTTGACTTACCATAGATGAGTCAATTTTTGATCTAGAAAATGCAAAATGATGAATGCCATTTAAATTATCNAATTGATTTTGAATAGATTTATCAAGTTTATTATATATATTTCTCATACATATAAATTGAGTACTTCCACCATTTTTTGGAGTAACTCTACCATTCAATATTGATGCATGAGCAGGGTGAATTTTAAAGGAACTATCACTATGCCATTGTTGATTAGCTCTATCATTTTTTGCTTGTTTATGTGTATGATCAACAACTAAACCATTTTCATCTATATTTGTTAGAATAACAAGGTTTGAGTTTGAACCAATCGTTCCAGGTTTTGTTATTTCTAATTCNCCAAAATGTTTGGAAAATACAAGTTGTTCTTCATTAGTGATTTTTTGTTTTTTTAAAACAATTAGAGAATATTCTTCNAACAAGTTTATGATTTCATTTATTTCTTCATTAGTTATTTTATTTATTTTTAAGTTATCAATTTCAATCCCAAAGTTTGGGTGTGCTTTTTTAAAATTCATTACTCTTTCCTTTAAAAATAAAATATCACCTATATAATAATATTTATCTTCTATAAGGGTGTCAATTATGGATACAAACAAATATAAAATATTAGTGGTGCAAGGTTTACATGAANAAGGTTTAAAAATGTTAGAAGGTCGTTCTGACATTGAGTTTGAAGTTTTGATGAGTGATNACGAAAATGAAATTTTAAAAGCAGCAAAAGATGCAAACGGTATTACTGTAAGAACTGCAAAAATTACAAATAAAATTATAGAAAATGCAACAAAATTGCAGGTAGTATCTAGGCATGGTGTTGGTTATGATTCAATTGATTTAAAAACTTTAAATAAGAAAAAAATTCCTCTTACAATTGCAGCACACTCAAATATGATTTCAGTCTCAGAACAAGCAATGTTTTTCTTAATGGCTCTAAATAAAAATGTGTTTTATTATGATGCTTTTACTAGAAAAGGTGATTGGACAAATAGATGGGACGTTAAAGCTTGGGATTTAGCTGGAAAAAATATACTAGTTATTGGCTTTGGTAGAATAGGGTCTAACTTTGTAAAAAGAGCAATCGCATTTGAGATGAATGTCTATGTTTATGATCCTTATGTTAACAAAAATATAATCAAAAAATCTGGTGCAATACCAATTGATAATGTACATGCAAATTTATCAAAAATGGACGCTGTAACATTACATTGCCCAAAAAATGATGAGACAACTNATTTTTTTACAAAAAAAGAATTTGATATTATGAAAAATAATTCATTTATAATTAACTGTGCAAGAGGTGGTATTTTAAATGAAAAAGATTTGTACGAGTCTCTTTTAGAAAAAAACATAGCNGGTGCTGGCTTAGATGTTTTTGATGAAGAGCCAACTCCTTCAACTAATCCTTTATTTAAGCTAAATAATGTAATTTTATCACCTCATATTGCTGGTGTGACTGTTGAATCATCTGTTAGAATGGCAACAGAAACAGTTCAAAATGTTTTAAATGTTTTAGATAATAAAGTGAATAAATTGGTTGTGGTTAACAACAAAGAAATAGGTGTATAATGGAAAAATTAAGGTTAAAAAAGAAATGGGATCAAAATAAAAGTGTATTAAATGGATGGTGTTCAATACCATCAACTGTAACTGCTGAAATAATGTCTTTGAATAATTTTGACACTTTAACAATAGACTTACAACATGGGCTAGTTGATTATCAGCGAGCATTGAATATGCTTCAAGCAATAAACTCTAAAGATATAACTCCTTTGGCAAGAGTTCCATGGAATGAACCAGGNATCATCATGAAACTTCTAGATGCAGGCTTCCTTGGTATTATTTGTCCAATGATAAATAATGAAAACGATTGCAAAAAATTTGTTCAAACAACNAAGTATGTCCCTCAAGGATTTAGAAGTTCTGGTCCAACAAGAGCGGGTTTAATTCATGGCGCTAATTATCATGACGAGGCAAATGAAAATATTATTACTTTAGCAATGATTGAAACAGAAGAAGGATTAGAAAATGTGGAAGAAATTTCATCTGTTGAAGGATTATCTGGGATTTATGTAGGTCCATCTGATCTTAGTGTCTCATTAGGATTAAAACCTGGTTTAGATAGAACAGAAGAAATGATGATTAAAGCCATTGAAAAAATTAGNATTGCATGTAAAAAAAATNATATTAAAATAGGAATTCATTGTTTGTCTACAAATTATTTAAATCAAAAATTTGAAGAAGGATTTGATTTAGCTACCATTGCATCAGATGTAAGATTTTTCACAGAGATTATAGGGAAAAAACTTTCTGAAATAAATTTCGAGTAAAGTTTTGTTTTTAGATAATTATTCGTATTACATAATTATAATAATTTCGTTCATTTTAGCTGGAATACTTAAGGGTGCAACTGGTGCAGGAGCGCCTATAATAACTATCCCTGTAATATCAGCATTTTATGATGTAAGGTTAGCTGTAGTATTAATGGTTGTTCCTAATTTTTTATCTAACATTCAACAACTATATCATTTCAGAAAATCTATATTGCCATTATTTTTCACCTTCTCTTTCGCTATAGGTGGAGGTGGAGGAGCATTTTTAGGAACAATTTTTCTTGCTAATTTATCCCTTGATATCCTCTCTTTAGGAGTTGCNGTAATTGTTATCATTTTTATATTATTTAAAATTTTTGTNCCAACATGGAAGCTAGAGTATAAAAAATCTAAAAATCTATTTTTTCCATTTGGGTTTTTTGGTGGAATTTTTCAAGGAGCAGCTGGAATTTCAGCACCTATATCTATTACNTTTTTAAATTCTTTGAAGCTTGAGAGAAAAACTTTTATTCCAACTATTTCTGTATATTTTATGATGATGTCAGTGTTTCAAGCACCTGCTTTAATACATTATGAATTCTTGAATTTTGAAATATTTTTTGTAAGTTTATTATGTACAGGGGTTCTAATCTCAAGCATGCCGATAGGAAATAAAATTGCTAAAAGTGTTTCTTTAGAAATGTTCGATAAAATAATTTTANCTCTGTTAGGCTTTATATCTATAAAAATATTTTACGATTTTGTAATCAACTATTATTGAAAACCACAAATAAGTTTTGAAAAATTAGGCTTACATCTAAATAATTTCTGATGATTGGTTTCGATCCTTTTTTTATTTGTTAAGCAATTCTTTATTAAAGGAGATTCCAAAATATTTTTCACTAGATTTTTTTTTAATATTTGATCGAATATATAAGTTGCATTTTTTTTTATATTTATAATATTTTGACTGGAATTTGGTTTAAAATTAGCATTTGAAAAACTTTTAAGTATAAATTNTTTTTTATTTAATTTTTTCGTATATATCTTATTCTTAAAATTTGAAATCAAATTATCAAATATTTCAATTTTAAAGTTTAACTTATTGTTTTCTTGATTATTTATTAATAAAGAACCTTTTACATGTTCAATAGTAATCAAATTTGATTTTATTTGCTTGATTTTAATAGAGCTATTTTTTCCTAGACATAATTTAGTTTTGTTAAAAATTAAATAGGAGTTTTTATCTACACTATTTAGAAAATCCCCATTTTTTAGTATATAATTCTGACCTAGTGTAAATTTGTTCCCATATTTATCCACAATTTTGATNTGATTTTCAATCTTTGTGACTATTAAGTCATTCGAATATGAGGGATACCNATATAATGAACTTATTAGTATAAAATATATATATTTCAATTTAAAACTTTTATACAAGCGATGTTTAACATCGCTTGTACATTTTTTTTAATANATTATTTAGGAACTTTTCCTGTAACGCCTTCAAGGTAATAATTCATTCCCCATAAAGCNCCATCATCCAGCTCTTTTCCTGAACCGATAATTTGCTTGCCATCATTTGTTTTAAGAGGTCCAGCAAAAATTTTAATTTTACCACTCTTAATTCCATCATGAGCTTNTTGTGCTTTTTTTGCAACGTCTGAAGGCATATTTGAAAATTTTGACAATGTCAACATATCTGATGATAATCCTCCCCAAGTGTTGCCTGCCCAATGATCAGGACCACTACCAGTATTCCATTTTCCATCTTTTAATTGTTTAATCTTTTTGATATAATAAGGTCCCCAATTGTTTATCGATGCAAATAATTGAGCTTTTGAAGCAAATGCTCCCATATCAGTAGATTGTCCAAAACCTAAAGCGTTATTTTTCTCTGCAATTTGAAGCATAGCTGGAGAGTCAGTATGTTGAGCTAAGATATCAGCTCCTTCTGCTATATGTACTTTAGCAGCATCAGCCTCTTTTACTGGATCATACCATGTATTGGCCCAAATCACTGAAATCGTAGCTTTTTGATTAACAGATCTCAAGCCTTGNGCAAATGCATTAATCCCCATTATAACTTCTGAAATTGGATAGGCACCTATATAACCNATTTTGTTAGTCTTAGTCATCAAGCCAGCCACTACACCTTGAACATATCTACCTTCATAAAACCGTATATTACCTGTAGCTACATTTTTAGTTCTTTTATATCCGGTCATGTGTTCAAATTTTACATTTGGAAATTCTTTTGCAACTTTCAAGGTTGGCTCCATATATCCAAATGAGGTTGTGAAAATTATTTGATTACCTTGTTTTGCCAATTCACGTATCACTCGTGTTGCATCAGGTCCTTCAGGTACATTTTCTACAATGCTTATTTCAACATCATTNCCAAACTCTTTTTTAACCATCTGTTTACCTAGTTCATGAGCATAAGTCCAACCGTGATCTCCAGGAGTTGTTAAATATACAAATCCTACTTTAGTTTTTGCAAATGCTGAAGTGAACAAAAAAGGTGTAACAAGAAAACTTAAAAAGGTTACAATTTTTAAAAAATTCTTATACATTTTTAACTCCATTAAAATTTTAATTTTAAGGACTAAATATAATTAAACAATCATTTTTTAATTAAAGACAAAGTTTTATTATTTATTGCCTAAAAAATGTTTGCCTAAACAAGCTGGAGCATAATTGTTATGTTTTAATCTAATTGATATTANTGCCAATGCAAAAATAGTCACAAGATAAGGCAACATATTCAAGAATTGTGAAGGCACATCCCAACCTCTTGCTTGAGCAACAAATTGTAATATAGTTATACCTCCAAAAATTAANGCACCAATAAGTAACCTAATAGGCATCCAAGAAGAAAAAACTACTAAAGCTAGTGCTATCCATCCTTTNCCGGCTGTCATGCCTTCTGACCAGTGTGGAGTCAAGGCTAATGGGATGTANGCACCTCCCATCCCTGCACACATTCCTCCAAATGATATACTAAACCATCTAACTAGTTTAACAGAATAACCAATAGAGTGTGCACTATCGTGATTATCTCCAACAGCTCTTATAATTATACCAATTTTTGTGTTATTAAATCCAAAGTGAATCAAAAATATTAAAAATATTGAAAAATATACAAGAATATCATTAGAGAATAAAATTTTACCTAAATATGGAATTTCTGATANAAAAATAATTTCTAATTTGGGCAATGAAGCTGCGGTTTTACCCACAAATGGTTCACCAATTAAACCAGTTAATGCTGTTGCAAATATTGTAAGTCCAAGTCCTGTCGCAACTTGATTAGTCATAAGAGTAATTGTAAAAAAAGAAAATATCAGACTTATTAATATCCCTGCTAAAGCTCCAAATATAATACCAATATATGGATTTCCAAAAACCAAAACTGAACCAAGAGCAGCAACAGCACCACATAACATCATTCCCTCAACGCCGAGATTTAAAACACCACTTTTCTCGGTTACAAGCTCTCCTATGCCCGCTAATAGAATTGGAATTGATGTAAGAAGAATTGTAATTATTAAGTTTTCCATTAATTACTTTTCCTAATTGACAATTTATATTTTTGAAGAGTTTCACCAGCAAGAAGGAAAAATAATAACATACCTTCAAAAATACCAGTAACTACTTTAGGTATGCCCAAAACCATTTGCGCATTGTCAGCTCCAAGTTTTGCAGTAGCAAGTATAATACCTGCAATAATTACCCCATACGGATTTAAACGTCCTAAAAAAGCAACAATTATTGCTGTAAAACCATATCCAAAAGAAACTTCAGGTTGTAATCTTCCCATATTTGCAGAAACTTCTATAACACCTGCAACTCCAGATAATCCACCTGATATAATTAAGACATAAAAAATTATTTTATTCTTATTAAATCCTGCAAATTCTGAAGCTCGTGAAGATGAACCAAATATTTTTATTTGAAAACCTGGTAGAGTTTTATTTATAAAAAACCAAATTAAAGGGCATAAAATTAATATAATAAAAATTCCATAATGAAACTGCCCTAGAAATCCAACAAATGGAAAATTAACTTTATTAATAATAGCTCCATCAGGATAAACCTTTGACAAAGGAAAGCCAAAACTCATTGGGTCACGTAAAGGTCCTCTAACAATAAAATCTATAAATAACATTGCAACGTAAACCAGCATTAAACTTACTAAGATTTCATTAACATTAAGCTTTATTTTAAGNATTGCAGGTATAAATGCCCAAATTGCACCACCAATAAAACCAATTATGAACATAAAAAACAATATTAAATGACTATCAGATTCAGGAAAAAATAAGGCAAATGTTCCCGCACATAATGTTCCAAATATAAACTGCCCCTCAGCTCCAATGTTCCAAATATTTGCTCTAAAGCAAAAGATCAAACCAAGACCAATTATTATAAGAGGGCAAGCNTTTACGAAAATATCAGCAATTCTATCTGGCCTAGAAAATGGAGAAATAAAAACTTGGTATAATGATTCAATAATAGGGTAGTTCAAAATTTTGAAAATGAATGAACCAATAATTATTGTTATAGTGATTGAGATTAAAGGACTTAGAATGGTCCANAAATTTGATTGTATTTTTCTTGGGATAAATTGTAACATTTAATTATATGAATTAATTCATCCCCATTAAAACACCAACTTCAGTAGCAGAGATTTGTGAAGTTTCTTTTGGCACTGAGAGTGATCCATTATTTATAACACTAATTTTATTTGAGATTTCATAAATTTCATCTAGATCTTGGCTTATTAAAATTATTGCATTTCCTTTTTTTGATAANCGTAAAAGTTTATTTCTAATTTCATTTGCCGCGCCTATATCTACTCCCCATGTTGGTTGAGAAATTATTAATACTTTTGGCTTGGCTTTTAATGANCTTCCAACTATAAATTTTTGTAAATTTCCTCCAGATAATTGATTTGCTAATGGGTTAAAATAAGGACACCTTACATCATTTTCTTTTACAATTGCGTTAGTATCATTTTGTGAAAGGTTTGAATTTAATAAAATATCTTTAGTAAAATTTTTAATTTTTGAGTAGCTATTATAAAATGTAAGAAAAGTATTTTCATTCAGTGTTANATCAGGGACAGTCGCATGCCCATTTCTTTCTTCCGGAACAAATTCAAGGCCTAGATTTCTTCTATATTTAATGCTTGTATTTCCAATTTTTTTATTTTCAAAAATTATTTCGTCTGCNTCGCCNANAGTTTCTCCACTTAAAGCATTCATTAATTCAACTTGTCCGTTACCTGCAACGCCAGCTATTCCAAAAATTTCTCCATATTTAACATTAAAATTAATATCAGTTAATTCGGTACTAAATTGAGATAATTTTTTACGATTTAAATTTTTAATAGTAATTGCGTTTGATAATTTATATNCTTNCTTTTTAAAAACTTTGNCAACCTTCTTGATTTTCTTGCCAATCATTTTTTCGGCCATACTATTTGTCGTTATTTGNGATGTATTTGTNGAAGAAACAACCTTTCCACCTCTTAAAATAGTTACTCTAGAAGCAATTTGTTTAATTTCGTTCAATTTATGACTGATATATAAAATGCTACAACCTGAATCAGATAACTTTTTTAATACTTTAAATAATTGATTTATTTCTTGTGGAGATAAGACGGATGTTGGTTCATCCATTATAAGAAGTTTAGGGTTTTGCAACAAACATCTTATTATTTCGACCCTTTGTTGTTCTCCAACTGAAAGCTCAGAAACCTTTTTTGTAGGTTCAATAGTTAACCCCCACTGTTTCGCAGTAATTACAATTTTTTTTTCCAACTGATTTTTTGTTATTTTTTCATCAAGTGAAATTAATATATTTTCTGAGACTGACAAATTAGGAAATAATGAAAAATGCTGAAAAACCATTCCTATGCCAAGACTTCTTGCTTCTTTAGGACTNTTAATTAATANATGTTCATTATTTANAATTATTTTTCCATGTGTAGGTTCTATAACACCATATAAACATTTGACTAATGTAGATTTTCCAGCACCATTTTCTCCCAACAAGGCGTGGATTTCTCCTTTTTGAATAATTAATGAAATACTTTCATTTGCAAAAAAATCATCAAACTTTTTAGTTAAGTTTTCGATTTCAAGAAATGAAGTTTGTTTTTTTTTATTTTTCATCGATTTTATGATTTTTGTTATATTTTAAAATATATATCAACAAAAAAGCACTAGTAAGAAATATGACTGTAATAAAAAGATTAAAATAACTTACATGTAAATGCTTAAGTCCCAATGAAAAAATAATTATACNAGACAGAATAAGTGCTAACCAAAATACAAAAGGGCCTTTAAAAACTTTTTTCATCTATTATTTCCAAATTCAAATTTACCTTGAATAAAATAAACCAAAATTAATATTACAAGTCCAATTACATTTAATAAAAAGCCAGATATGCCGAAAAAAATTGAAAGAGGAGGTAATAAAAGTAAAATTGAACTTACAAATGAAATTATCCTAGTATATACACGAAGAGGCTTATTTAAGTAACCTTCCAATCCAAGTGTCATACTCCAATAAGCTAATAAAACACTGAACAAACTATATAAACTAATCCAATAAGAACCTTCCATTAGAAGTGAAGGATTATAAATAAATGCAAAAGGAACAATATATTTTGCTATCCCAACTTTACTTGATTCCACTGCAGTAGACATTGGTGGTGATTTTGCTATTGCTGCACCTGCAAATGAAGCCAATGCAACTGGAGGAGTAATAGTTGATACAACTCCAAAATAAAAGGCAAACATATGTGCTGCAATTGGAATAACTCCAGCTTGAATTAAAGAGGGGACAATTAAAGCTGCCACTGTGATATAGACTGCTGTAGTAGTCATCCCCATTCCTAGAATAATTGCTGAAATGGCTGTTAAGCACAGTAAAGGAAATAACATTCCACCTGATAAATCAATAACAGATTGAGTAAATTTTAATCCTAAACCTGATACAAACACAGACCCAATAATAATACCAGCGCACGCACAAGCTATGGTTACTGGAACTGTTGATTTTATTCCACTTTCAAAGGCTCCTAAAAGATCGACTNCAGACATTCTTGTGTTACNCTTAAAAAAACTTAAAAAGATAACAGATATTATAGCCCAAAATCCAGCTTTCATAGCAGTATATCCATAAATTAGTAAGGCTATTAAAACAACTAACGACAACAACATATGCCATCCACTTTTAAGAACCTCAATGACATTTGGAAGCATGGATTTATCAATTTTTTCTATACCATGTTTTTCAGCTTCAACATGAACCATAAAATAAATAGTAACAAAATATAAAAAGGCAGGAATTATAGCTGCTAAAATGACATAAGAGTAAGGAGCCTCCAAAAATTCTGCCATTATAAATGCAGCGGCACCCATTATTGGAGGAGTTATTTGTCCTCCAGAAGANGCACATGCTTCNACTGCTGCAGCGAATCTTGGNCTATAACCATAGTTTTTCATTAATGGAATTGTAAAAGATCCAGTTGTCACAACATTTGCAACGGCTGATCCGTAAACAGTTCCTGTCATACCTGATGCAACAACTGCNGCTTTTGCAGGGCCTCCAGTTCTATGACCAGTTAAAGATATCGCTAAATCAACAAAAAATCTGCCTACACCAGAGCGAATTAAAATAGCACCAAAAATAATAAATAAGACAATGTAAGTAGATGCTACATATAACGGGATGCCATATATTCCATCTGATGTCATAAATAGAGTATCAATATATTTTGCAAGTCTTGTAGGTGGCCCATAAAAAAAACCAAAAAATTTATGAGCATACAATGCGTGNATCATAAAAAAACCAGCTACAAATACCATAGCCCATCCCACAGCTCTNCTTGTTGCATCCAAAACTAAAAATATTAAGGTTGAACCAACTAATATATCTCCAATATATTTATCTCCATACCGCATCATGAATGTCTCTACATCCCAAGTAGTCCATAGNTGGACAAAAATAATAGAAATAATAATCAGAAAATCGTATATGCTCCCAAATAAACGAAAAAAATTACCTTTTTCATCATTAGGTTTTATTATTTTATCATTAATATTTTTTCGGAATAGTGGATAAATAAATACTGCCAATATCATCATTACTGATAAATGAACAGACCGAAATGATCTTCCTTCAGGCGTTCCATAAACTGCAACANACAAATGGTAAAATGCTAAACTAATGGATAACCATGAACAAATTATAATTAACCAATAATAAAGAGATTTACTTTTACTCCATTGTAAAAGTTCATCTAAGAAACTAATTTCTTTTACTTCATTATAGACGAGTTTTTTTGAAGTTGATTTCATAAATATAAAGGAAAGAAGGTACTATTAAAGTACCTTCAATATTAAGTTACATTATGCCTTTTTCTTTATAAAACTTTGCAGCTCCCGGATGAACTGGAACTGCAGCTCCATTCACAGCNTCTTTCATTAANACTTTTTTCCAGACACTTTTAACTTTAACAAATTCGCTATGATTATCCCAAAAAACCTTAGCCATTTTATAAACTAAGTCTTCAGGTAAATCTTTGTGAACAATCATAGATGTAACAATTCCAAGTGTAGGAATATCTTTACTCAAGGATTTGTATGCACTTGCAGGTATTTTACCATAAATGTAACCTGGATTATTTTTAACAATCCTATCAATCCTCTCTTTTGGTAAACCAATAAATCTAATCCCGGGACTATTTTCTAATTCAATAAAACTTGCTTGAGGAACTGATGTAGCAGCCATAAATACATCAGCTTGACCATCCTTCATTAGGGCAACAGATTCNTTGTAACTTACCATATGGACAACACCACCATTTTTTTTGATAGTTTCAAAATTAAATCCATAATCTTTAATGATTGATTCGCAAAAGGCTGTTCCAGTCCATTTTGGTTTCCCAGGACTTATGTTTGCATTTTTCATATCCTCAAAACNTTTAATTTTAGAATCAGATCTAACCGCGACTTGAAAAGCAGCTGGGTATAAAGTTGCAAAATATCTTACATTTTTATGATTTTTTTTAAACTTACCCTTTGCATTCCAACCATTAGCAACAGTATGAGCNTAAGACCAGCCAATTTCTGCATCACCGCCATTTACAGACATAACATTTGATATACCACCACCAGAAGTATTAGATGTTGAAATTCCTTTAATTTTACTTTCAAGTGTTTGCATTACTTTAGCCCCTAAGGGGTACCATGAACCACCAGAAGGACCAGATACCATCCTAACAAATTGGTCAGCGTTTGCTATTGTGGCTACAATACTCATTGAAGACACAAGAGCNAAAGTTTTTAAAAACTTTTTCATAATTATTTCCTCCAAATTTTTTATTCATATACTTCACTAATTATTTCTNNTTGAGTCAACATTTAAGAATAATATTAGTGAAAATTTTTTAAATGTTATTAATATATCACTTATTGGAGGATTTATATGGATATAGGTATAAAAGAAGTTGTTTTAACTGAAGTCGGNACGCGCGATGGATTTCAATCTGAAAAAAAAAATAGTAAGTACAAATGATAAAATTATGATTATCAATGATCTTGTTAAAGCNGGTTTTAAAAGAATTGAATTTTCTTCATTTGTATCTCCAAAAGCTATACCTCAATTAGCAGATGCAGACGAAGTCATAAAAGGAGTTGATCGAGATAATAATGTTACTTTCACTGCTCTGGTTCCAAATTTGAGAGGTGCTATAAGGGCTTTAGAAAGTCAAGTTAATGAAATAGTAGTATTTTTGTCAGCTTCAGAAAGTCATAACCAAAAAAATTTAAATAGATCAATATCAGAATCTTTAAAGGGCTTTGAAGAAGTTGTTAAGTTAGCTAATGATAATAATATTCCAGTTCATGGAGATATATCTACGGCCTTTGGATGTCCTTTTGAAGGAAATGTTCCATATAAAAAACTTACTGAAATCTCTAAGCAATATAAAGCACTTGGTTTTAAAGGTGTTACTTTAGGTGATACTACTGGCATGGCCACACCTCCAATTGTGAAATCTGCAATCCGAGAGATTCAAGACAAAGTTTCTGATTTTGAAATAACTTTACATTTTCATAATACAAGAGGAGTAGGGCTTGCAAATGTATTAGTAGGGCTAAGCGAGGGAATATATTTATATGAAAGTTGTTTTGGTGGAATAGGAGGTTGTCCATTTGCTCCTGATGCAACAGGTAATATTTGTTCAGAAGATTTTGTTTATATGATGAATGAAATGAATATTAAGACAGGTATTGATATAAATAAGTTAATTGAAATTGCTAAAAAAGCAGAACATATATTGGCTTATAAATTACCTGGTCAAGTAATGCATGCTGGAGAAAGGTTAAAAAAATATTCTCTTGAAGATGTAAAAACAGCTAAAGGAAATTAATAAATGTTAAAAGAAGGAGCCCTATCAGGGATTAAAGTAATTGATTTAACAAGAGTAATCTCTGGTCCTTTTTGTACTTTATTGTTAGCGGACATGGGGGCAGAAGTTATTAAAATTGAACCACCAAAAGGAGATAATGTAAGGAATCAAGGCAAATTTATAGATGGTTACAGTGCATATTTTGCTCAATTTAATAGAAATAAAAAGTCTGTGGTTTTAGATTTATATAAAAATGAAGATAAAGAAAAATTAAAACTTTTATTAAAAGATTCTGATGTAATTGTCGATAATTTTAGGCCTGGTATTCTTGCAAAAATGGGATTTGATAGTCAAACGTTAAGTTCTATAAACCCAAGATTAGTTCAAGCATCAGTTAATGGTTTTGGAAGTACTGGAAAATATAGTCAAAGACCTGCATTTGATTTTATTGCACAAGCAATTTCAGGGTTTATGTCATTAAATGGATCTAAAAAAACCGGTCCTGTGAGAACAGCTGCACCAATTTCTGATTTGATTGCAGGATTATATTGTGCCTTTGGGATAGTTTCTGCGATTAATGCTAGGCATAATACTAATAAAGGTCAAATTGTTGAAACAAGTTTGACGTCAAGTTTAATATCACTGATGGCTTATTTATCAGCAGAATATTTTGTTACTGAAGAAAATCCGAAAAAGTCTGGCAATAATCATCCAATTTTATCACCTTATGGCTTGTTTGAAACAAAAGATGGTAATATTGCAGTTGCTCCAGCAAATGACAAATTATGTCATGTTTTCTTAAAAACTTTAAATTTAGAGCATTTACTGGAAGATGATTTGTTCAAAACCAATTCTTTAAGAATGAATAATAGGGAAAAATTGAATGACATAATTAATCAAACAACAGAATTAAATACTACTGATTATTGGATAAAAAAACTTAACCAAAATGGTTGTCCAGCAGGTAAAGTCTTAAACATGGATGAAGCTTTAAGTGGTGAATTAGTAAAAGATACCGAAATGGTAATAGTATCAGATGGTCCAGATGACAGAAAAATTAAAATGACTGGATTTCCAGTTAAATTGTCTAAAACTCCTGCCCAGTTATTTAGATCACCTCCTAAATTGGGAGAGCATACTCATGAAATTCTTTCTAAGATAAAAAAATAATGTATGAGGTAAAATTATGTATCTAAATTACGAAACAATAAAATTTGAGATTTTAGAAAATATTGCAATTATTTGTCTAGATAGGCCTGAAAGTTATAATTCTTTAAATGCAAAAATGGGAAAAGAACTTTTAGAAATTGCATATGAATGTGACTCAAATCAAGAAATTAGAGTAATAATTTTAACAGGTTCAGGTGATAAAGCATTTTGCTCAGGTGGCGATTTAAAATCTTTTAATGAATCGAAAAATGTTGGAAAACATTTAAAAATGGTCACCCATGATCTTCATGGTGCAATTACAAAATTTTCAAGAATGAATTCTCCTTTAATAGTAGCTGTAAATGGAGTTGCTGCTGGAGCTGGATTATCTTTTGTTGGTTTTGCGGATATTGCTATTGCAAAAAAAAGTGCTACTTTTGTTTCTGCTTATACGAAAGCTGGATTAACCCCAGATGGTTCATCAAGTTTTTATTTGCCAAGAATAATAGGCATTAGAAAATATCTTGAATTAGTGATGACTAATAAAGTTTTATCATCTGAAGAGGCTTTAAGTTGGGGACTACTAAATAAAGTTTATGATGATAAGAACTTTTGGGAGGAAACACTAAATTTAGCTAGAAAGTTGTCTAATGGCCCAACTTTAGCGTACGGCAAAACAAAAAGATTAGTTCATAATTCTCTTAATTCAACTTTAGAAACTCAAATGGAGCTTGAAACAAAGATGATTTCAGAATCAGCTGAATCAAATGATGGTAAAATAGGAATTGAATCATTTCTTAATAAAGGTATTCCAAAATTCCAAGGTAAATAANGATTCATGAAAATCTTAGTTTTAAAAGGTGACGGTATTGGTCCAGAAATAACTGATTGTACAATTCGGGTTTTAAAGAAAGTCTCAAATAAATTAGATTTTAATTTAGATATTATATATTCAGATATAGGATTTTCTGCTTTAAAAAAATTTAATACTACTTTTCCTGAAGAAGTTTTAAATTTATGTCGTGAAGTAGATGGAATTATATTAGGCCCAGTTGATCACAATAATTACCCACCTGAAAAAGAGGGAGGGTTAAATCCGTCTGGGTTGTTGAGAAAAAAATTAAATTTATTTTCAAATATACGACCCGCTAAATCATTTAAAGGTGTAAAATGTATTCTGAATAAAATCGATTTAGTAATTGTAAGAGAAAATACTGAGGGTTTTTATGCAGATAGAAATATTTTTAGTGGCCAAGGTGAACTAGAATTAGAAGAAGGCATTGGGATTTCAATAAGAAAGATTACAAAAAAAGCGTCTGAAAATATTGCAATTAGAGGTTTTGAAATTGCACAAAAAATAAAAAAAAATAAAAAAATTAATGTTCATGCAATACATAAAGCAAATGTATTAAGGTTAACTGATGGTATTTTCTTAGATGCTTGTAGAAAAATTTCCAAAGATTACCCTCAAATTCAATATAAAGAGATGCTTGTTGATGCTGCTACTGCGCACATAGTAAGAAACCCAGATCAATTTGATGTCATAATTACAACAAATATGTTTGGAGATATTTTGTCTGATTTAACTTCGGAACTTTCTGGATCTTTAGGGCTCTCTGGTTCTTTAAATGTTGGCAATGGTATACCTATGGCTCAAGCTCAGCACGGTGCTGCAATCGATATAATGAANAAAGGTATAGCAAATCCAATATCATTAATTTTATCCGTTTCAATGCTCTTAGACTGGCTAGGGTTTAGTAAAAGAATAGATTTATATAATAAAGCTAATAAAATTATTGTAAAAGTAGTAGAGGATGTTTTAGAAGAAAGCAAATATATGACTCCAGATTTAGGTGGAAATACAAATACACTAAAATTAACTGATGAAATACTAAAGAAAATTGAAAAAGCATGAATGATTTATTGTCAATACCTGCATATCTAATGAGGGGGGGTACATCAAAAGGATTAATTTTTTATAAAAAGGATTTACCAGATGACAGAACTTTATTGACTAAATATTTACTTAGAATTATGGGTTCACCTGATATAAGACAAATTAATGGTATTGGGGGAGGGACATCTGTAACTAGTAAAGTGTGTATAATTTCTAGAAGTGAAGAACCAAATGTAGATATTAATTATTTATTTGCTCAAGTAGAAGTTGATAGAAATCATGTAGACTTTGCGCCTACATGTGGAAATATGTTGTCAGCTTTAGGTCCATTTGCAATTGAGGAAGGTTTAGTTAAATCTAATTATGATATAACGCGAGTAAATGTAAGGTCCATTAACACTGGTGCTCTAATCACTTTAGATGTTCCAACACCAAATTTTAAATTAAATTATAATGGAGATTATAGGATTGATGGTGTCCCAGGGACTGGGTCAGGAATTTTAATTAATTTTAAAGAACTAGAAGGTAAAATAACTAATAGTTTATTTCCAACAAAAAGCCTAATCGATAATTTTGATGGTATTAATGTTACATGTATTGATTTAGCTACTTCAATGGTAATATGTAATGCAAGTGATTTTGAAGTAAAAGGTAATGAGACATCNCAAGAATTGAATAGAAATAAGTATCTTTTTAAAAAAATTGAAAAAATTAGATTGCTTGCAGCTGATAAAATGGGCATGGGGGATGTTTCTGGAAAAGTTTTGCCAAAAGTTGCTTTACTTTCTAANAGTTCTAAAAAAAATACTGTTGTTTCAAGATATTTTACTCCTTACTCATGTCATGAAACTCATGCTGTTACAGGAACATGTTGTGTTGCATCTTGTTCTCTGATTCCTGGAACAATAGGTTTTAATTTATTAAAGAAAAAAGAGAATTCAAAAAATTATTTAGAAAAAATAACAATCAAACATCCAATGGGTTCTATAGATTGTCTTGTAAATCTCAATCAAAATTTTAAAAAAAATTTAGGAAAAAAAAATAATTTGATAGTTTCCTGTGGAATTTATAGGACAGCTAGAATTTTAATGAAAGGTCAAGTTTATCTCTAGANTACCATATTTAAATTTGCATAAATTAATTTGAAATATTTTCTCAGTATTACTTTAGGNATAGTTGGAGGTTTTTGTGCTAAAAATATAGGTATACCTCTTCCCTGGATGCTTGGCCCTTTATTTATAATAGGTTTCTTTTGTGCATGTAACGTTGAAATAAAAATTCCAAAAAAACCACTTCCATTGTTCCGAGCTTTACTAGGTTGCGTTGTTGGATCAAACTTTACACCTGACATCTTTAATAATATTAAA
The DNA here is from genome assembly GCA_002691795.1 of SAR116 cluster bacterium. GTDB lineage: Bacteria > Pseudomonadota > Alphaproteobacteria > Puniceispirillales > Marisalimonadaceae > TMED54. The sequence goes on along the minus strand of NZIY01000031.1, from coordinate 6,364 downwards.
CAAATAAGCATATCATTAGTTTTTCTTCCTTTTTTTATAATTTCCATGATGTTTTGTACTTACTTCGTTTTAAAAAAAGTCATGCGCTATGATAAAAAAACTTCATTAATGGGCTCAATGCCAGGAGGATTAAATGAAATGGTACTTTTAGTATCAGAGATAGGTGGAAATGAAAGAATTGTAACTTTATTAAATACAACAAGAATTTTATTAGTAGTAACTATTGCCTCAATGTTAACTCATTTATTAGCGAAAGAAATTATATATGAAACAAAAGAGATTTTTTATTTCAATAATTTAATTGATCTTCCTTTACTTTTATTAATAGCAATAGGAGGATTTTTTATTGGAAAATCTTTATCNATTCCTGGTTATTCAATTATTGGTCCTATGNTATTTTCAGCTTTGCTTCATGCTTTTGATATAATAAATTTAACACCCAACATACTATTAATTATAGCAATACAAATTTATCTGGGATCTAATCTTGGCTTGTATTTTAAAGATATAAAGTTGAATGAATTTTTAGGGCCTATAAGAGCTGGAATTTTAAGCACAATATTATCATTTGTACCACTTTGTATTTTTCTATACATATTGCATAATTTAGATTTCGATTTATTGTCTTTAATTTTGTCTTATGCTCCAGGTGGACAAGCTGAGATGTGTATTCTTACATTGTCAATAGGAGGCGACATTGTATTTGTAAGTGTTCATCATGTATTTAGAGTGTTTTTTGTACTCTTTATGGCTTCTTTTATAAAAAACATATTTGTTAAAAATTAACCTTGTTTAATTACAAATGTTTTCATAACAGCATTAAAAATTATCGGTTCCTCTTCCTTGCTAATCAAAAATTGGTTCATAGAATCTGTTATATCATCCAAAAATTTACTTCTATTTTTACTTCCTAAAAAGTCNTCAGTTTTTCGTTTTTCTATTTCAATCATAATCAAATTTCTAAAGTTAGGATCATATTCTTTTAAAAATTCACCTAGCTTTTCNCCTTCGTATGAGGAAAATGAAATTTCCATACTCAAATAATTGTCAGAACCACTTATGTTAGANACAAAAGATTTATTTGAATTGGGTCCCATTCCACCAATATCGTGGTAAATAAGTGAAGGAACTATTACTTTTCCTTCAGCATCAACTTTTGGTATTTCTTTATTACTTTCAATTCTTCCTAATTTTATAGCCTCTTCTTTAGCTATTTCATATATATCAACTTTTTCTTTTTTGGGCTCAAATTTAAATAAAAGAGAATTAGAATAATAAAAAAATAAAAAGGTTAATATGCTTGAAATTAGACCAATGCCAGTGAGAAGTAAGTATTTATTATTAAATAATAAGTTAATTATTTTTTTCATTTTCTTTTCACTTCAGCATTTATATTAGTACAATATTTATTTTAGCCATTTTAGTTCCTTAGAAATAACAATCTCTATATTATAAACATAATATTTTCACTATTCTTTAAAAAGTTAAAAATTTATTTTTTAACTAAATTTTCANATATATAGCCGTATTTATAAATATGAATAATAATATAGATAACGACAAATTTAAATTTTTTTCAGAAATCTTTGAAAATTATGAAAATTTGAATGTTAAAGAAGAAACTGTAACTTTATTTGTTAGCACCGAAAGTTGGTTAGCACAATTAGGAATTAGAAATTTATCTTAAAGTTATCTTTTTTGAAATGGTACAACATTCAGAGTATTCTTTCCACTATGGTATATTTTATCAAGTTCACCTTTAACAACAAATTTATTAACAAAGTCACCAAAACGACCAAAATCTTCAGACGCATTGAGATTTGTATCCGTTTTATAATTTCCATTATAAAAGTGCCTTACACTTGCCAGATCCCGAATTGCTGGACCTATAACCACATCATGATTTGCAAGTCTTTTAGCCATTGTAGAGTAGTCTTTTTGTCCAAAAGGTATCTTATTTGGACATACAACTAAATGTGGATAAATTTGATTGTATCTTGCCTTTACTTTATCCATACTCTTTATAAAACTCTCGGTTGGAGCTAAATCAGCATTACTTAAAGATGTTGGTATTAGTACACAGTAACTTTCTCCAACAAGATTCCATAATCGCTGTGATGATCCTGCTGGTGTATCAATAATTACAATATGGCTATTCTTAAAACTATTTTGTTTAATAAATTGTTGTANTAATGCAATGTTTGTATTTTCAAATGCTGGNGTTATTGGAACAAACTCGATATTAATTTCAGGGTTGCTGGCAGATAAAAACTCAGTTGTTGTTCTTTGTAAATCAGTGTCAATAACTGTAATATTTTGGGGAGGTAAGTTTGTTGCTAATGCTCTTGCCAACATGATAGTTAAAGTACTTTTACCTACACCACCTTTAACATTTGCAATGAATATTGATTTCGCGCTGTNTTTATTTGAAAAATCAGACATAATTTACACTTTTTTTAAGGAAAAAATTAAGTTAATAGCTTTTTCGTACATTTCCTTTTCTTTATGTATATTNGTTAATTTTTTNTCTAAGCTANCTTTTCTTGTTTCAAACTTTTTTTTCAAAGCATCTAACTCTTGAAGTAAGCTATATTTTTGATTTTCAACTTNTTTAAGTTTGTTTATGATTGCATTTATTTCAGTAAAATTTTCAAAAAGATTATTATTTTCTATCTCTTCATTAATATTTTCNAAACTTTCATCNGTTACGTTTATATTAAGGTTATCTGAAATATTACTAGAAGGAAGTTTAGTTTGTGAATCATTTTTTATAACTTCTTGAGGTAATTTTTTCCAACCACCTTTTCTTGTTAAAACATTTACTTCGTAATTATCCATAATTGAAAATTATATTAAACATTAAAAAAAATCTATAAAATATTTCACGATTCGTGAATTAATAAGTATATTTTGTATCTAATATAAACCAAATGAGTTTTTTTTAACAATTTAATTTAAACTATTTCTGGTCTTCTCTTTTGCATTTAAAACTAACTTGGCATTGAGGCAAAGGTTGCATAACTGTAACATCTTTACCTTTAAGCTGTCGTTTATAAATGCACTTATAACCATCTTTTTTTCCGTCTTTNAGGTTGACTTCAACTTTTTTTAATCTACANGTTTCGTATTTTTTGTATTCTTTACTGATTGTTTGTGATTTTCCATAAATCTTACCGCTGCCGTAAGTTATTTTTGAAATAAAAGCAGATAAAAAAATTACCATGCTAATAGTAATCTTATTTATCACTTACATCATCCTTTCCAGGAAGGTAAGCTTTTCCTTGAATGGCTTTAGCACCAATTGTATTAAAAAACTCACTATTTTCTGAAACAAATTTTTCAATTCTTGACTTAATTTCATTTTCAGCTTCATCTTGATTTTTTTTATCAATAGTAGCAATTCCATCAATTATCCAATGAACTTTATACATACTAATCTCCAAGGTTTTTGATTTTATTAAAAATTTTATTAGATTCTTTTTGTATCTCAAATAGTTTCTGGGTTTCTATGTTATTTATCATTTCATCTCTTTTGTTTTTTGCTGACTTTATTCCTAAAGCCACTGCAATATTAAACCATTTATATGCATCCTCATAATTAGGTTCTTCTGATAATTCTAGGTTACATTTTGCTAGTTGAATTATTGCTAATTTGTTACCAGAAACTGCTAATTTGCTCAAAAAGTTTTTAATTTTTTCATTAATTTTAATTTTATTATCTTTACTTATTAAGTTATCCAATTTTCCAAGTAAATTTTCATTTTCTTTCTCACCTCCTAATCTTGCAATATTAGCCCAAAAATAAGATATTTCAAAATCTTGAGTTGTTATATTACCTACATAAAGTACCTTTGAGTATAGTGATTGAGCGATTGTCACATTTTTTTCTGAAAGGAGCTTAAGTTTAATGATAGCTTCTGAAAATTCCTTATTTCTTAAATTATCATAAACTTCTTTTAATTGTATCTTATGGTTCGAGCTATAGACATTATTTGTACTATGCATAAAGATAAAAATTAGTAAAAAAATGTTAAAAAAATAATTTATTCTCAAAAATTTATCTCCCAGCCATCATTATAAGTTGAAGTTGGACAACTCTGACTTTAAAATTAGATTTGCCTTTTTTTTCATAAACAACAATTTTTGGTCTTTTTGTATCAGGTTTTTGAAACTCTAAAAACATTTCATCTGGTAAAAAAACTCCATTATCTGAAAGTGTTTTTAATGGGTCAGTTTTAAAATCTTCTTTAAATGCTTTATCTATCCAAATTCTAGCCAAAACTCTACCAAGAATTTCTGGTAAATATTTTTTTACTTCTTGTCTGTTTTCCAAAAATATTTCTTTATCAACTATATCTAAGATTGATTTTTTTTCGTATTTTACTGGTAAATTTTCTTTACTAGAACTAGATACGATCAAGTCTTTACTTTTTGACAAAGGATTCATAATAATATTATTATTTCAAAATTGAAAATTTTTCAAATTTTGTTTAATTTCATTGTTGGTATATTTATTGCAAACACCAAATATGTTAAACATAATAAAATCATCCCTAAATGCAAATATGAGAGGAATCTCACTTATTTCAAACAATATAGCTAATAGTAATACGACAGCATTTAAAAAAAGCTATAGTAATTTTTCTGATATATATTCAAAAACAATCGCAAATGATCCAAAAAGTTTTTCAGGTATGGGAGTAATAAATGATTCTCCAAGAAAGCAAATGTTTCAAGGTCCTCTAAAGCAAACTGATGGTGCTTTAGATTTAGCTATAAGTGGGTTAGGATTTTTGACTTTATCAAATTCTAATAACCCTGAAAGTAAATTTTTTACTCGAGATGGTAGTTTAGGTTTATCAAATAACGGAGAAGTTATAAATCAACAAGGATTAAATTTGATGGCTCATCCTGTGATTGATGACAAAACTTTTAATCCAAATGTTTTTGAGAATGTTATAATACCTCCAACTAGAGCAAATAATTTTGGTGAAGAAGTTATTCTTACTAATGTAAATGTTTCTTCGTCAGGTGTTTTGAAGGCTGTATATGGTTTAGATGAGGAAGTAGTAATTGCTAAGATACCTTTAGCCTCTTTTGAGAGTATGGAATCTTTACAATCTGAGGGAAATAATCTTTTTACACCAACACCAGGTTCTGGAGAACCAAATTTTGGTCTAGCATTGAACGATAATTTTGGAGAAATAATTCCAGGGTTTCTAGAGGCTTCAAATGTAGAGATTACAGATGAATTAGTTAAAATACTTAAATATCAACAAGCATATTCGGGAAATTCTAGACTATTACAAACTGAAATTGACGTTACTAAAAGACTAATAGACCGTTGAGATTAAAGTAAAGGTAGGTAAAATTTGTAATTAATAATTCTTGTAATTATATCATTTTCTATTTGCAAAATACCTTGATTACTTATTTTAAGATTATCATTAATAAATAATTCAATTTTAGCTGGCTTTTCAAATTTACTTGAAAAAAAATTATGAAAATTTTGGAAAAATATATCTGTTGCAATTAAATTACCTTCCATAATTGCTCTGTCAAATTTAATATTTAATTCTTGTTTTAAAAAAGTTTTTGAACTAACTAAAAAAAGATTACATCTACCTTTATAAATATTCAGCAAACTACAAGATAAGTTAAAATACATTATTTCCGGATGTTTATCATATCTGGCTTCCACTGATTGAATTTGCATTTCCAGTTTATTCATTATTATTTTCTAATTCTTTTGTTACTTTAGATCGAATGATTTTTAAAACTGATGATTTTATTTGAGAAACTCTACCGGTTGAGATGTTAAGAATGTCTGCAATTTCATAAATATTTAATTCTTCTACATAATAAAGTTGAATAAGCATAGCTTGCTTTTCATCTAAACTAGATAATGCATTTTTTAAGATTTGTTTTAATTCTTTATTATTTATATTTTGTTCTGGATTATCTTCTTTGCTTGCAAACCAAAATGAAAATTCATCATAAATATCATCAATATTTTTCATAGTACTGGCTTGAAAAGCTGCTTCCCATTCTAAATATTTTCCATGATCAATATTGAGTTCTTGAGATATCTCAATTGTGTCAGGTTCTCGACCAAACTTTTTATTAAGATTTTCAATTGCGTTATCAGTCATTTTTTTCATTTTGATCGTAGATCTACAAAGGTTAGAATTTTTTCTTAAATAATCTACTATTTCGCCTCGAATTCTAAGGCTTGCGTATGAGCTAAAAGATGCGTCTTTCATAGGAGTATAATTCTGAGCTGCAGAAATTAATCCTAACATTCCGATTTGAATTAAATCTTCTATATCTATTATAGATTGAACTCTTCCATGAAGATGCCATG
>NZIY01000030.1 GCA_002691795.1 SAR116 cluster bacterium | reverse complement strand
CTTGGAACTGGAAATGCAACAGGACTAGGCATGGCTCCATTTGTTGTTAATCATCCTAAATTAATTCGTTCATGGATAAACTCTAAACAAAAATTGATTAAATTCGCGTTAGATCAAAAATCTTTATCTAAAAATAAATTAAAGCTATTTCTTTTGCTTTTAGAGAATGCAAAGAAACATGTTGATCAATGGGAAGTAGAAGATAAAAAACAACAAAAGATAATTAATGAAACTAAAAAAGAGCTTGATCAAATTATAAACTCAAAAATATTATTTAAAAAATTAAATTCTGACTACCCACTTAAAAAAATAATCTCAAAATTTAATAGTATTAATAATGAAACTAGAGAAGTGTTAAACAGTATATTTTTAGAACTTTTTCCTAAGGTTACTGATTCATATTCAAAAAAAATGAATATATCTGACAAAGTTACTTTAAATACTAATTATTCAATTGCCAAACTTAAATCATTAATTAAACAAAATTATAAATGGGCTTTGCAAATAAATTTTAATCATTCATCAAGTAAATATTTCTTTTGGTATGTGTCTGAAACAAAACAAGAGCCAAGACTTGGCATATCAATTAAAGATCATGGGTATAAAAAACGTTTACCATTAGATATTGCAAAACAGATATATGATTTAAATGAAACCTTAAAAAAAATTCCTTCTAAGATGAAAATTAATGAATTTTGCTTAAAATATTATGGATACAAATCAATAATTAAAAGAATATTAATTAATGAAAAATATATGTTTAGTGAAATAAAAGAAAATTTAGTAGATAAAAATATGCGTCCAATAGATATATTGAGATTTAAGTTAAGTTTTTTTGGTGCTTGTAAATTTGATCCAAAATCAAATTTGTGGACTAGAATTACTTTGTTTCAAGGTATTCCATTACCTAAAAATCTTAAAGGAAATAAAACACATTTATTCAGTTTTCCAGTTTTAAATTCTTATGGTTGAAAAATCCATTAACCAGATTAAATCTGAAACTTTTAAAGCACTGATTGGTATTAATATTTCTTATTCTATAGCAGAAGATTGTAGTAATCTATGTTGTAACCTAGCTAAACTTAATATTCCTTTCTTAAAAGATTTAATCACCGTTTTAAAACAATATGAAATCAAAAAAAATGCTGCTGAAGTTAAAAATAAGAAAATATCTAAAGATTTAATCGCTCCATTCTATAGTCTAAGTTTAATTGAGTATTTAGCATCAAAGAATAATAATTGGTACGGAAAGGTAATAGCACCTAAGTATTTAATATCAGCTATGTTGATTTATAATTATGAAAATAAAAAAAACTTTATGCTACTCAATAAAAAAAAAATTCCAATATTCTGTATAAATAATTCACTTATGTATTTAAGTAAAAGCAACTTAAATGATAATTTTTTTTATATTGAAACTGAATTAAACCAACCATTAATCACTAATATTAAGTTTAATAAAATTTTCTATTTTGATAGATGTAGTTTAAAAACAAATCAGTGGAATGAATTATTAAAATATTCAAAAAAAACTTATGTAAAAGAAAGTAAAACATCAAAAGAAAAAGGTGCTGGATATCTATGAAATATAATTGTTAATATGTTATGTATTTCTAATTTGACATTTTTGACAATTTAATGACTACTATAAAATTATTAGTTTATTATTCAATAAATCTAAAGCATTAAAACTAACTAGGAGGAAAATTAATGTTAAAAATCAAAAGATTAATAACAGTCTCATTAATGTTTTTAATCTCCAATATATTTGCAACTATTGTTTTGGCCAAAGTAGATGGGCCAAGCGTTTTTTGGAAGTATAGCCTATGGGGAAAAAGAAGAGCTTTTACTGAGGGAGCAGAAACATTATCTAAAAGATTAGCTGAGGAAACAGACGGTAAATTTAAACTGAAAATTTTCTATGGTGGTCAATTAGCAAAATCAAGAGAAAATTGGGATGGTTTAAAAGCCAACTCTTTTGAAATGGCAACTGTTTGTAACTTTTATCACCCAAAGAAAAATCCAGGCTTAATGGTTTTAACACTTCCATTTTTACCACTTGGAAGTAGCTTTGATAGAGATGCAAAAGTAAGACAAGCTGTATATGATCATCCAATTTTAAAAAAAGAAGCATCTAAATTTAATGGAATATATTTTATGACTTCTAATCTACCTCAATATGAATTTATGGGTAAAGGAAAGCCACCATTAAAGCTTTCTGACTTTAAAGGAATGAGAGTAAGAGCTGGTGGTGGTGTTGGAACAGCAATGGTAAGATTAGGGGCAACAAAAATGTCAGTTCCTGCTCCAGAAACTTATACACTTATCGCAAGAGGAGCGGTTGACGCTGTTTCATTTCCTTTTACATACGCTCATGCTGCCTATAAAATTCCAGAAGTAGCAGATTGGTATACTGCAAATTTATCACCTGGGACATCAGATTGTCCTTATGTCATGAATATGCAAGCTTATAACAAGCTCCCAAAACAATATCAAAATTTATTAAACAGTCTTCGTGGTGAAGCTTTAGAGTCACTTAAAGCGGCATATAAAAAAGCTGATGATAAAAATCTACCTATTTGGAAAAAGAAATTCAAAGAAATTAGATATGATAAAAATACTCTTGCTGAATTTAAAGCAAAAGTAGGCAAACCAATTTGGGATGAGTGGGTTTCTGCTAACAAGGATCAATTTGATGCTCAAGCAGTATTAGACGTTATTTTAAATTATAAATAACATATAAAAAAACACGTGTGCGATTATCGCATACGTGTTTTAATTAAAGGCTTTAACAATTTGTTAGATTTATTTAATAAAAAACTAAGTAAAATTGAAGATTTTCTTGTTTTATTTGTTGGAATATCAATTTTCATTGTAATGATTCTAACATCAATCCAAATCATATCTAGAGTTTTTGGTTATCCATGGCCTGCATTTCTAGAATTGTCCGAATTGGCAATTTCAATTTTTGCTTTTTTAGGTGTTGCATTTGCTCAGAGAATGGATGCTCATATTCGTATGGAACTTCTTGTGGCAAATTTAAAAGGAAGAGTAAAATGGATAATTGAGTTTATAGCAACATTTTGTGCCTTTATAGTTATTGGTATTTTGATTTATTTTAGCAGTTTGTTTGCAATAGACGCTTATGTCATTGGCGACAGCACAATGGATTACTTATTTCCAACTTGGCCTGCAAAAATGTTAGTCCCAATTGGGTTTGCAATTTGGTTTTTACGGCTTTTTTTAGAGCTCATAGGTTATTTTAGATTAGCCGTAAATATTGATTCTGAACCTATGTATGTTCCTATTATTAAAACCGCTGAAGAATTAGCGAACGAAGAAATAAAGTCAATTAGAGAATANNATGATTTTTGAAAAACTANTTCAAGGACAACCAGAAGGTTTATTTGGTATTGGATATAATGACCCTTCATTAGTTGGAATAATTTGTACATGTATTCTTTTAATTTTAGTTATCTGTGGTGTAAGAGTTGTAATTGCTGCAAGTATTGCTGGAATAATTGGACTTGTAGAATTAATTGGATTTGGCCCAGCTTTAGGAAACATTGGAGCAATACCATATTCAAAATCTGTTACATTTGTTCTTGGTTTATTGCCAATATTTATTTTAATTGGATTTTTAGCTTATCAAGCTGGAATAACTAGACAGCTCTTTGAGGCAGCTAAAGCCTGGGTTGGATTTGTTCCTGGTGGTTTAGCAGTTGCTACAGTTTTTTCAACTGCTGGTTTTGCTGCAGTGTCAGGGGCGTCAACTGCTACAGCTGCTGTCTTTTCAAGAATAGCTATCCCTGAAATGCTAAAAGAAGGTTATGACAAAAAATTAGCTGCTGGAGTTGTAGCTGCTGGAGGAACTTTAGCATCCTTAATACCGCCATCGGCAATCTTAATTATATATGCCATAATAGTTGAAGAATCTGTTGGAGCACTATTATTAGCTGGTTTTTTACCAGGTGTTTTTTCTGCAATTGTCTACGCTTTAATTATAATTTTATGGGCTAAAAAGAATCCTAAATTGGGACCACCATCAAGACGATATACACTAAATGAAAAACTTAAAACCTTGCCAGGAATATTACCTATTGCAGTTGTTATTTCAGTAATAATCAGTGCTATATACGCAGGATGGGCAACTCCAACCGAAGCAGGTTCTTTAGGAGCATTTGTTGTACTGATTATGGCAATCTATAACAAAGTAAAAATTTCAGCACTTAAAGCTGCTCTTATTGAAACAGCTAAATTAGTCGCAATGATATTCTCCATAATATGGGGGGTTTTAATATTTGTTCGATTTTTAGGTTTTTCTGGACTTCCCGAAGATTTTGCCAATTGGATCATATCACTACCTTTAGATCCTTACGTAACACTACTATTAATACTTCTTGGGTATGTTGTTCTTGGAATGTTTATTGATGCAATAGGATTATTATTACTTACATTACCAGTTGTGTACCCTGCAGTCATGTTATTAAATGGTGGGCCAGATGTAACAGCTGCAGAAAGCCCATTTGGCATGACCTTCAATCAAGTCAGTGTTTGGTTTGGAATAATTGTGGTGAAAATGGCCGAAGTTTGTCTAATTACGCCACCTATAGGTTTAAATTGTTTTGTGGTTGCAGGTGTCAGAAAAGATATACCTGTAACTGACGTATTTAAAGGTGTCACTTTATTCTTTATTGCAGATATACTAACAATTTTAGGTCTAGTATTATTTCCACAAGTTATTACTTGGCTTCCTGATTTAATGATGAGCTAAAATTAACTATTATTTGGAAAAGTATATTGTGCACCTAAAGACTTTCCAACTGGCCATCTACCTGTGACAGTTTTGAGTCTGGTATAAAATCTTACCCCTTCCATACCATAAACGGCATGTCCACCAAATACAGATTTTTTCCAACCACCAAAAGAATGGTAAGCCATAGGAACAGGAATTGGTACATTAATTCCTACCATACCTATTTGACATTCATTAGCAAACTTTCTGGCAACACCGCCGTCTGAAGTAAAAATTGCAGTACCATTACCAAATTCATGATTATTAACCATATCTAAAGCTTCTACCATACTTTCAGATCTAACCATTGACATAACAGGTCCAAATATTTCTTCTTTGTAAATTTTCATATCAGTCGAGACATTATCGAAAAATGTTCCCCCAACATAATAACCATTTTCATAACCTTGAAGTTTAAAATGCCTGCCATCAACAACTAGATCTGCACCTTCATTAATGCCAATATCTATATAATTTTTAACCTTATCAAGGTGTTGTTTTGTTACTAATGGACCCATTTCAGATGATTTTTCTAATCCAGGCCCAATTTTTAAATTTTCTATCATAGGAGTTATTTTAGTTCTAATTGAATCTCCGGTTTCTTTGCCAACTGGTACAACAACTGAAACTGCCATACATCTTTCACCAGCAGACCCAAAAACCGAACCCATTATTGAGTCACATACTAAATCTATATCAGCATCGGGCATTACAACCATATGATTTTTAGCACCACCCATGGCTTGTACTTTTTTTCCATATTTTGCTGCTTCTTGATAAATATAATGAGCTATTGGTGTTGAACCAACAAAACTAATTGCACTCACATCATTATTTTTTAAGATTGCATCAACTGCTTTTTTACCACCATTTATCACATTTAAAACTCCAGGAGGAAATCCAGCATCTAAAACCATTTGTGCTAATAATAATGTAGAGCTTGGATCTCTTTCTGAGGGTTTTAAAATGAAACAATTTCCACAAGCAATCGCGATTGGAAACATCCACAAAGGTACCATTACTGGAAAATTAAATGGTGTTATTCCAGCAACAATACCTAAAGGTTGATTGTCAGACCAACTGTCAATAGATCTCCCAACTTCACTTGTATAATTACCAGCTAATAAATGAGGTATTCCACAAGCAAATTCGACTACTTCTAGTCCTCTTCCAACTTCACCTAATGCATCATCAAAAGTTTTCCCGTGTTCTAATGTAATCAATTCTGCTAATTCTTTTTTTCTAGATTCAATTATTTCTTTAAGTTTAAACATTTTTCTTGATCTCATAAGTGGTGTTTCAGACGACCAAGATGGATATACTTTTTTTGCTGAGTTTACAGCATCTTGCACACATTTCTCAGTACCCAAAACAACTTCAGAAGTCCTCTCACCTGTTGATGGGTTAAATACTGAAGATGTTTCATTTACAAAATTAGAATTAAGTTTACCATTAATAAGATGTTCAATTTTTTTCATTTTATTCCATAATTTTTAAATTTTTCTACTATATTTATATAACAACATGAAAGAAAACAAAAATAAATTTATAAAATATAGGGTAACTTATTTAGAAATGATTAAACGCCCTAATTATAGTTATCCATATTGTCCAATAAAATTTACAAATGTCATTAAGTCGAATGAAGTTCCATATTGGTATTTTATATCATTATATAAATCTGTTGGAGAAGAATATGAATGGACAGATATGTTGAGACAAAATAGAAAAGTAACTGAAAAATTTTTAAATGACAAAAACGTATATTTTTATTCTTTGATTTCTTCAGGTGTCCCAATTGGTTTTTTTATATTAGATTACAGAAACACAAATATATGTGATATTAGCTATATCGGATTAACAAANGGTAATTTAGGAAAAGGATTAGGAAAATATTTATTTAAAACAGCTTTCTTGATGGGATGGGATTTAAATAATATAAATAAACTTTCTGTTAATACTTGTTCACTTGATCACAAAGCGGCACTACCACTTTACCAAAAGCTTGGGTTTGAACCTGTAAAATATAAAGATAAAAAAAGAATTAAAACTTCATTTAACTAAATGACTTTCCTTCTAAAAATACGCCACTATAGATATTTGTAGGTTTCTTGGATTGCCAAACTATCTGACCATTATTTATAACAGTATCTATACCTAATGCCGGTGTAAGTGGTTTTTCATAGGTTGCCTTGTCAATTATTTTTTTAGGGTCAAATATGACTAAGTCAGCAAAATAACCTTTTTTAATTAAACCCCTTTTTTCTAAACCAAACGTTTTTGCACTTTTAAAAGTCATTTTATAAATTGCTTCTTCTAAAGAAAAGAGTTTCATTTCTCGGGAATATTTTCCTAAAACTCTGGGAAAAGTTCCCCATAATCTAGGGTGTGGATGTTTGTCACCAGGCAAGCCGTCTGAACCTATCATAGTACCATCAAAACTAATTATACGGTTTAAATCTTCGTCATCCATCTGGAAATAAATTGCTCCGGCAGGATAAATTTTTTCAACTAATTCGTCAATTGTACATTTGAATTTTTTTGCTAACTTATCAATATCACTTACTTCTAAGTCTGCGACTTTGTCTGACCATGTAACTAAAACTTTATCAGCTCTTTCGACAAAATGTTTTAATAACATAGTTGAACTGGCAGTATATGGATAACAATCTAAATCAAGATGCTGTTTCTTTTTTGCCTCTTTAATTAATTTTAAGGTTTCTTTACTTTTACCCCAATTAGATCTTCCAGCACATTTATGATGTGATATTACAGTTCTAACGTCAGCTAATTTACCGATCTTAATTGTTTCATTAACTGATTCTACTAAATTATCTCCTTCATTCCTCATATGAGTAGTAAAAATTCCATTATATTTTTTTAAAACTTTTGCCAATTCAATAATTTCTTCAATTGGTGCATCATTAGCAGCAGGATACGCAAGACCAGTTGACAATCCAATAGAGCCCTCAATCAATGCATTCTCTAAAATTTCTTTCATTTTATTTATTTCATCTTTAGTTGCGCCTCTATTTATTTCTCCATTCATAACTTGAACTCTCAACATTGAGTGACCAGTCAATAGAGAAATATTTATTGAACTTGGCTGTTTTTGAAATTCATTTTTGTAAGACTTAACATTGGGAAACCTATATGCATTTTTATCTCCAAGTAAAGGTATAGGAGCGGGAACATTACCAGAAAAATCAAATGGTGCTAAACTAATACCACAGTTGCCTGCGATGCATGTTGTTACACCTTGACTAATTTTACATGACATACTTCTATCAACAAAAATATTTTGGTCATCATGAGTATGTACGTCAATAAATCCTGGAGAAACAATTTTTGAAGTAGCATCTATAACATTTTTAAAATTCAGATCTGCTAAATTATAATTTTTATTTTTTATGTAAATTGATGTTTTTGAATTATCAAATATAGAAATAATTTTATTGCCATTTATTACTATATTTGCTTCGTATCTATCATTTCCTGAACCATCAATAATGATTCCATTTTTAATTAAGTAGTCAAATTCATTCATTTTAAAACTCAAATTATATTTTATTTTTAATATAATAATAGATTTTGTTTTAAAAAAACTAAAAAATAATATTAAATCTTTTAAATGTTAAAATTGCAGCTTAAACCTTGTCTTGGCCAATCTGCTTTTAATAATAAGCCTTCATAAGATGCAGTAATAAAAGCTGTTTTATTATTTACACCTCCAAAGCACAAATTAGTAATATAAGGGTCATCAAGTTTGTAAAACTCTTTAAATCCACTAGTTGGTGAGATTACAGTCACTCCTCCTTTATAGAGTGTTCCAACACAAATATTTCCACTCATTTCAACGGCTAATGAATCAAATCTAAAAAGTCCACTATTTTCATTCAATAATTTTCCACCATAAATTGAGTTGGGAAAATCAATTTTCCTTATCTTTCCATCGCCAATGATTTCAAAACTATATACTTTGCCACCTTCAGTATCAGCAATATATAAAAAATTTTCATCTGGAGATAATCCGATCCCATTAGGTGTCATTATGGGATGAATTACTTCTTTAATCATTGAGCCATCTGTTTTTGCCCAAAATACAGATCCACGATCCATCGTCCTTTCTCGAACCTTACCTAAATCTGTAAACCAAAAATTTCCTTTTTTATCAAATACAATATCATTTGGTCCTTTTAATGAAATTCCATTACATTCAGAGTATAATGTTTCAAAACATCCTGTTGTTAGATTTACTTTTTGAATTTTTCCAGATTTANAGTTTTTAGCTTGAGCAATTGGTCTTCTTTTTTTTTTGTCTTTTGAAAATTCCCATTCAAAACCACCATTATTACAAATATAACAAAATCCATCTGGTCCAATAGCTGCACCATTTGGACCCTCTCCTAAATTTGAAATAATTTCTTTTTTACCATTTTCAAATACTTGTGTTAAAGTTCCTCTCGCGATTTCAACGACTAATATGGATCCATCATTGAGATAAATTGGTCCTTCTGGAAATAATAATCCGTCAGTTATTATTGATGTTTCAAGATTAATAATCTTTGTCATTAATTTAATAAACCTAAATTTTTTTTATATTTGGTATAAACCAAAACAATAAAGCACCAAAAACTGTAAATAAAGCACAAAAAATAAACCCAATATTATAATTTAAATACTCATCGTATAATAAACCTACTAAAAACGCACCTAAAGCTGCGCCCGACCCTTGACCTAAGTTTGANGCACCATAAATTGATGCAAGGCCTTTACCTGCAAAAAGTTTAGCAATTAATGTTGTAATGATAGGGCCTCTTGCACCTGCAGATAAACCAAATGTAACTACAAAAGTAATTAAAAAAAAATAATTAAAAATATTTAATTGCAATAAATAGAGTGCTAATATACCTACAAGACTTAAAATGTAACTGAATGTTGCAACATAATGCTTAGGCCAAATATCAGCGGCGAATCCAGTTAATGCCATACCTGGAAAAGTTAGCATCCCCATCAAACCAAAATATAAAGCTGCTTCAAAATCTGAAAATCCACAATAAATTAGATAAACTACAACTTGTAGAGTAATTCCAAAAATGCCCATAGCAGTAAAAAAGTAAATGAAGAAAAATTTCCAAAAAGTATTTTCTCTTAAAGCTTCAAATAAGCTGACGTCATTTAATTTATACGATGATTTATTGACATTATTATAGATACCTTTTTGAATTTTTTTCCAAGGCAAAACAAGAACTGACATGGATAATATTAAAAAAAATATTCCAATAAATTTATAAGTTTCCATCCAACCATACTTATTTATTAATATTTGACAAAGAGGCGCTAATAAAAGAACCCCAAGTCCTTGGCCAGAATAAGCAATGGACAATGCAGATGATAATTTTTTATTAAACCATTTTGAAAGAATGCTTTGAGTAGGTATTATTCCAACCATGGAAGCACCTAGTCCACCAAAAAAACCTAAGAATACATAAAACTGCCACAATTGATTTAAAAATCCTGAGGTTCCATATGCTAAACAAAGCAACACACATCCAAATATATAATTAAATTTCCCACCAAATTTATCAAAAATAATGCCTGATAATAAGGATCCAAGCCCTAAAAAAAACATATATACAGAATAAATTGATGTCACAGATGCTCTGTCCCAATTAAAATCATTACTCAATGGGAGCAGAAAAACACCAAAACTTTCTCCAACACCTCTACTAAAGGAAATTAAAAAAAGACAAAAAACTAATATAAAAATTGGTGNTAAAAAAAATTTATTTTCCGAACGATTTGTAGTCATCATAATATATTTATTATAGTATTAAAGGAATAAATAATAGTTAGAATGTAAAAAATGAATCAAATTAATTCTCCACTTCAAAAAGTCACACAAAACATAAAAAAAGAAGTTTGCANAATACTTAGTGGAGAATATGAAGAGAGTATTCTTGGAACAATTGATAAAGAAAATTTTCCATACTTATCAAAAATTGTTCCAATGTTTTATGAAGATAAAATATTTCTATTATTAAGTGACTTAAGTGAACATACTCAAAATGCAAATAAAAAACAAAAAGTTTCAATTTATTTTAAACTAAAAGAAAATCATAAAGACAAACTTAATAATCCAAGGCTTACAATTACTGGAAAAATTAAAAAGTTAAACCTACAAAAAGATGATAAAATTTTTAAATCTTTAATCAGTAAATATATAAAATTTTATCCTAGTTCAAAATTATGGTCNAAATTTCTAGACTTTAATTTTTACGAAGTTAATATTAAAAAAATTTTTTTTATTAAAGGTTTTGGAAAAGCTTATCATTTAAATAAAAAAGATTTATTATAACATTAAAATTGAAAGATTTAAAAATCAACGCACATCTATAAATTCAAGAAATATATTATGATAAATAAGGATCCAATTGATAAAAGAATAATAAAAAAAATTTTCAACTCAACTAAAGGGAAGAATTTTCATAGAAGGGCTTTGCAAAGTAATATTTCAGAAATCAAAATGAGACTTAATGATCATATGATAAGATTCAATCCTCATGATCCAATTGGTGCAAGAATATACACATATGGTTCACATACAAGAAAAAGCATAGATTATGCAATAAATCTTCTAAAACAAAAAGATAAACTTTTAAATAATCATAATTGTGTTGAGTTAGGAGGAAATATTGGAACTCATACGATATACATGCATCTTCATAATATTTTTAAAAAAATTTATGTAGTTGAACCAGAAAAAACAAACTTTGATTTATTAACTAGAAATATATTTGAAAATAACTTAGAAAATAAAACATCTTTAATTAATGCAGCTATAAGTTTGAAATCAACTAAACTTAAATTATACATCGATAAAAATAACTCTGGCGCACATTCTCTTGTAGTTAAACAAAACAAAAACTCTTTTCAAGTTGTTGATGCATTATCTCCAAATCTTTTATTTAAGAAATATAATATAAAAAATGTAGGATTTATATTTTTAGATATAGAAGGATTAGAAATAGATATAATCTTAGAACTTTTACAAATTGTTGATAAAAATATACCAATATATTTTGAATTCATTCCTGAGTTTTCATCAAGAAGTAAAGTTCAAAAATTTTTTAAAATTATTGCTGATAGATATAATAATCTTATTTTTTTTAAAGAAACAAAATCTGATTTTTTTACTAAGTCATNTACAAATTTTAATGAGTTATTTAATTTAAAATTCAAACAATGTGATTTATTAATTTATTAAATAAAAAGAATTACCAAACCTATTGCAAATAAAAATATTTTAATGATTAAGTGTTTTATCCTAATAATGGCAGTAGATAAAATTGTTAGGCTAAATGCAATTTTTATCATATTAATTAATGCTTCAACTGGACTATTGGCAAGTTGAATTAAATTAGGATTTGCCACCATACCAAGAGGAATAAAATAAAGACCTAATCCTAATATCATAGATGTTATAGATACTTTTACCCAATTTTCATTTACCATTCCAGCCGCAATAAAAACTGTTCCACATACTGGAGGAGTTATTGTAGATAAAAGGGCAAACCAAAATACAAATAAATGTACTAGAAGAATATCTAAACCCATATCTATCAATGCAGGCCCAGCTACTGTTACGCAAATTATATAAGCTGCAGTAGTTGGAACTTCCATTCCTAAAATCAAACATGCTATAGCAGTAAATAACAATGCTAGCCAAACATTATTATTTGAAAAAGACATTATTAAAGATGTCAACTTTATACCCAGCCCTGTCATTGCCAAAACACCTATAATCAAGGAAGCGCATAAAATTATTGAAGCAATTAACGAAATTTGTTTCCCACACAAATTACAAGCTTTTTTAAATCTCTCAAATCCTATCTTAATATCAAATTTTGTATTTAAATTAAAAAATAATAATACAAACGATATCAAAATTGCTATTGAAGCAGAAAATTGTGGAGTAAAACCAATAAACATGAAAAATAACAAAATAAAAAAAGGAATAAGAAAAAATATAAATGTAAAAAAAACTAATTTTTTATTCGGTGTATCCTTTTCTGGCAAAGGTTTTAAATCATAAATACCTGAATAAAAATTAATTCCAATCCAAACAGTAAAGAAAAATAATAATGCAGGAAGTAAAGCAGCAACAATAATTTCATCATAAGGTATTCCTGTTAACTCAACCATAACAAAAGCACCTGCACCCATGAGTGGTGGCATAATTTGACCACCAGAAGAAGCAACAGCTTCTACTGATGCTGCTAGTTTTTTTGGATAACCAAGTTTTTTCATTGTTGGCAATGTAATTGAACCTGTGGATGCAACATTAGCAGAAGCAGAACCAGATATAGATCCAAACAATGCTGATGAGATTATTGATACTTTAGCAGCACCACCTTTTAACTTACCTGCGAAGAATTTGGCAATATTCATAAAACCTTCACCAGCCTCTCCAGCATTGAGAAAACATCCAAATATCACAAAAATTGAAACAATTGTAACTGAGACATTTGTTAAAGATCCCCAAAGACCAGTTTCAGCAATAGTCANGTTNCCTAAAAAACTATTGACTGGTATTCCAGGATGACCAAATTCTCCAGGTATCACATTACCAAACATTCCATATAATAAAGCAATAAGTGTAACTAATGGTAAAGGCCAACCGACTGATCTTCTTGCCATTTCTAAAACTAAAAATAATAAAAATAGACCCAATATTAATTGAAATTCATTTTCAATAAAACCATATTGATCAGATAATAAATCATGATTTAAGGCAATCCATAAACAAGACAAAACACCGAGAACAGTTAAAACTATATTTATAAGNAAAACTTTTTTATTATCTTCTGAATATAAAAAAATCCAAGGTATAGCAAAGGCCATATGAATGGGTCTTGAGACTAAATTTGGGATCAATCCAGAAAAAATTAGGTACATATGAAAAATGATTGACCCTAAGCCAATCATTATCCATATATTTTTATCAACCCTCATTAATTATGATGAGAAGATATTTTAACACCTTTTTCTTTATAAAATTTTAAAGCGCCAGGATGAATTTTAGTTGATATATTGTTTATCATATTAAATTCAACTCCATTCCACCACTTGGCTGCTTGACCTAATGAGTTTTTACTTTCCCAATAAGTTTTAGTTAAGTTGTAAGCCACATCTGAAGTCATATCTGTAGTTGTATAAGTTACAACTGGCAGAGATGTTGTTTGGATATCAGAACTCTGACCCTTATAAGTNCCATTAGGTATAATCAACTTAGTTCTTTTAGTTTTTTTTATTTGATCATCTGACAATGAAATAACATTTACTCCTAGTGACGATGCCGCCTCTATTACATTTGGAGCAGGATAAGATCCAGCTGTAACAAAACCATCAATTTGACCATTTTTTAGTGCTGGAACAGCATTTGATAATTCAACATTTGCTAAATTAACCTTACCTTCTAAACCAAACATTTTTAGATATTTTGCACCTTCTCTAGCACCAAAAGAACCTTTGCCAATCAATATTGATTTTCCAGACATCTCAGAAAATTTAGTAACGCCTGATTTTTTTGACATTACAAAATGCATTGTTAAAGAAGGGATAGGGAATAACGCCCTTATATCAGAATATCTAGGATCACCCTTTCCTTTAAACATAGCTTTTTCTGCTATAGCTAGTTTTATTAAAACTGGTGGTGTAGTAAATACATAATTTCCTTTTCTAGCTTTAACTTCTTTTACGTTTTGAACAGAGCCTTGACTTTCCTCAATAGTGACAATTATTGAACCATTTGAGTTTTTTTTCATTGCTTCTGCTATCTGGACACCCATCTGATAATATGATGATGTTGACTTTGCAGATTTATAAGTTATTTTTGTGTCTGCAAAAGCAAGACTATTAGATAAAAAATAACACAAAAGTGTAATTAAACTATAAACTAATTTCATTTAACCCTCCAAAATTAATTAATTAAACTAACTATAATGTAATAAAATTAAAATGAAATTAAAAAGGAAATTTTGATATAGAGCCTTGTCTATATATTTTTAATTCTTTATCATTTGATACTGGGATACATGTAAAAATGGGTGGATTCAAACCAACATCTCTTAACTCTAAACCCGCATTTTGAGCATTAGTAAAACATTCGGCAGCAGATTTATATCTTAAACCACTAACGAAAACATCTTGATTAAAAAACCATAATAATAGAAATTCCATCATATAGATGTAATCTTACAAAGCGACATTTCAAGTCACTTTGTAAGACAATATTATGTTAGATAACTTTTAAAGGTATCTTTTTAGGTTTTCTTTCCTCTGGAATTTCTCTTTTAAGAACAATACTTAAAAGTCCATTCGATAAGTTAGCCTCTTTAACATCAACATACTGTTCTAATCTAAACTTTTGTTCAAATGATCTTTTAGCAATTCCATTGTAAAGATATTGAATATTTTTATCTTGAACATCACTCATAATTTGACCTTTTACAGTTAAAACGCCATCGTGAACATCAATATTAATATCTTTCTTATTAAAACCAGATACAGCTAAAATTATTTCGTATTCATCATCAGATAATCTTACGATATCATAAGCAGGAAATGAACTTTGTTTTTGATTGTTAAAATTCTCTAGTTCGTTAAAAAGATTGTCAAAACCTACAAAAGAACGTAGAGCTAGTGTTGGTAATATTGTCATAATATACTCCTTAAAAAGCAAGTTAATGAAAACCCCATTATGGCGGTCTTCTAATTTAATTAGACATCCATAAAATGCAATGTCTAAAATTTATATGGTTAATTAGTTTGAAATTTCAATAGTATATTGTATATTTTTTCTATGTTTATTTCAGATATTAAAATTGATACTTATAACATTCCTTTGCCTGAACCAGTAGAAGCTTACGCTGCAGGAATAATGAAATCTTTTGACTTAGTTATATGTAGAATAACAAATGATAATGATGTTGAAGGAATTGGTTACATAACAGTTCATGAAAATCAAGGAAAAGCTATTGCACAAATAATAAAAGATAGTTTTGTTGATTTACTTAAAAATAAAGATCCTAGATATATTGAGTATTTATGGAACCTTATGTGGAAAAAGGTTCACTACGCAGGAAGAGGTGCACCCGTCAGCTTTGCAATTGCAGCTGTTGATGTTGCATTATGGGATCTTAAAGGTAAGTATCTAAAAGAACCATTATGGAGTTTATTAGGCGGGTATCAAAAAAATGTATTATGTTACGCAGGTAATATAGATTTAAATTTTTCGAAAGATAAACTATTGGAAGAAGCCACAAAATCTCTTGATCAAGGGTTTAGAGCAATCAAAATGAGACTTGGTAGAGAAACATTAAAAGAAGATCTTGAGAGATTAGATGCCATGAGAAATCATTTGTCAAGTGATATATCATTAATGGCTGATGCTAATGAGGCATGGACAGTTAATCAAGCTATGAAAGCATTCAATGAGATTGAGAAGTTTAATTTAGTTTGGTTAGAAGAACCAATAAAACCTGATGATTTTGAGGGTTATAAATATCTAAGATCACTTGGAAAAGTTCCAATAGCAGCAGGAGAAAATTTGCATACACTGGCTGAAATGAATTTATTGATAAAGCATAATGGTGTTGATTATGTTGAGCCGGACCTGACTACTTGTGGTGGTATAACCGCTTATATGAAAGTTGCAAAACTTGCAGAAATAAATAATTTACCTGTAGTTTCACATGGTGTTCATGAACTTCATGTTCATTTGCTAGCAGCTTGTCCAAATGCATCATATATGGAATTTCATGCTTGGAGAATTGATAATTATATAGAAGAAAAACTCTCAATAAATAATGGATACTCTCCTGCCCCAGACAAACCTGGTCATGGGGTTGTTTTTGATTTTGAAAAACTCTCAAAACTTAAGATTGATTAA
Source organism: SAR116 cluster bacterium (assembly GCA_002691795.1). Lineage (GTDB taxonomy): Bacteria > Pseudomonadota > Alphaproteobacteria > Puniceispirillales > Marisalimonadaceae > TMED54. Next base: position 30,552 of record NZIY01000030.1, on the reverse strand, counting down.
CCAATATGAATAATGAGATAAAATCAATTAGTAATAAGATGCATGAACGTGCTTTAAGCTCAGATAAACAAGAATTTGGATCATTTTATTTATTAAGATTTTTAGGTGCTAAAATAAATTTTGAACCAAACCAATGCATAGTTTCATTAGAATCTGTTCCACCAATGTTTAATCCACAGGGTACTCTTCATGGAGGAGTAATTACGACTATTATGGATATATCCATGGGACATTTGATAAAAAATGAACAAAGTTCTGGCACTACTTTAGAATTGAAAGTGAATTTTATGTCAGCTATTAAACATGAAAAAATTAAATGTATTGGCTCTTTTTTAAAAAAAGGACGAACAATAAGTACACTAGATTCTAAATTATTTAGAGAAGATGGAAAATTAGCTGCATATGCTACATCAACATGGAAAATTTTATAAACCTTCTTTTAATTTACAATATTCTTCACCTGACATTTCAAAATATTTTATATTTGGATAATTTAATTTCATTGGTTTAGGATCAATAATTTCAATTGGAATATTATTTGATATACCTATTCTCAAAGCAATTGATGTTATATTAACACTAAAAGACGTTCCAATAAATATCATCTTTTTTGCCATATTCATCCATTCTTCTGCTTCAGAAAATCTATAAATGTCTGTATACATTTCATCAAATAGTAAAACATAAGGCTTTAATGAAAAACCAAACTTAGGAATAAATTTTGTATTTTTAGTAATTTTAAATTTATCAAATAATGATAATATTAATTTATCTGNGTTTAAATTTTTATCTATTTCATTCCAATTAGCGTTAATTGGTGTTTGAAGCTTCATTTCATCATCATAAACTACTAGTTTATCCAATCGTCCATGAATGCTGATATAACTTTCATTGCCAGCTTTTGCATCAAGTCCATCTATGTTTTGAGTGATTAATTTTTTTTTTGACAACCATTTATGAACTGCGTTTGGCTTTGCATCCTTATATGCAATAAACCTCTTGAAATACCACAATAAAAATTGTCCAGGATTATTTAAATACATTTGACGTGTAGCCATTTCCTGAGGTGTGTAATTTATACTTCCTATGGTCCAAAAACCATCTTCACCCCGAAAAGTTGGAATTCCACTTGCTGAACTTACACCAGCACCAGTAATATACAATTCATCAGACATATTAAATTTTAAAAATAATTATTAAATCTTGATTAAATTTTGATAATAAAAGATTATATAATATAGAAAAAAAGGAAAGTAATAAATTAATGAGTGATATTGATATTGTCTATATACCAATTGTTGGAAGAGGTCTTCAAATTAATATAATTTGTGCAATGCATGATATACAAGCAAAGTATTTAATGAGTAAACCTATGGGTGAAGATTTTGACAAAAATACTGAAGCACCTTTTGGGACTATTCCATGGATGAAAGACCATTCGAATGGAATAGAGCTTAATGATTCATTAGCAATCGTACAATATTTAGTTAACAAATATCAAGGACCTCTTACACCAACATCAACTGAAAATGCTNCTCTTACAGCTATGTATTGGTCATGGGCACAAGATTACTATTCTTATATTTTATCACCCTTTCATGATATTATTACAGGTCATAATGAACCATTTTGGAGAAATTTACGCCTTACAGATACTTTAGCTGAAGGAGGAAAGGAATTAGGAATTTCAAATTTGACAACTCTTCATAATAAAAGAATTGAATATCTTGAAAACCATATTAGTGAAATGAAAATAGGTCCATTTATAACTGGTGATAATTGTTCTTACGCTGATATCTTTATTTATACATGTGTTAGAACTGTTCAAGAAACTGGAGGATTTGCAATTTTAAGAGAAGCTTGTAAGGGTAACCCGTTTAAGAATTCTTCCAATATTCTAAAAATATGTGACAAGGTTGAAGAAATACCTATAGTTAGAGAAACTGTTGGAAATAAATTTAAAGATTGTCCATTTTAAATTATTGCCAATATATTCTAATAATATAAATCGCATAAATTACAAATATTTAATTTTTAAAAAAATGACTTATAGTATTTATTATAAAGCTCAATGTGTAAATGACTACAATAATTAAAATAAAAGACCTTCATAAAACTTATCCAGATAATAATGTTGCTCTTAAAAATATTAATCTAGAAATTAATGAAGGAGAAATTATAGCACTTTTAGGCCCTAATGGAGCCGGAAAGACTACATTAATTTCAAATATTTGTGGGATTTCTTCCATTACATCTGGCAAAATTAATGTTTGTGGCTTTGATGTAATAAAAGATTACAAGAAAGCTCGATCCTGTATTGGATTAGTTCCACAAGAATTATCCTTTGAACCTTTCGAAAAGGTTATAAATACTGTAAATTTTTCAAGAGAATTATTTGGAAAAAAATCAGATGATAAATATATAGAAAATTTACTCAAAAAATTAACTTTGTGGGATAAGAAAGATCAAATTATAAGATCTCTCTCAGGTGGTATGAAAAGAAGAGTTTTAATTGCAAAAGCTCTAAGTCATCAACCTAGAATTCTTTTTTTAGATGAACCAACAGCAGGTGTTGATGTCGAATTAAGAAAAGATATGTGGAANACAATTCAACAACTTCAAAAAAGTGGTGTAACAATAATTTTAACAACACACTATATTGAAGAAGCAGAATTAATGGCAAATAGAATTGCTGTAATCAATAATGGAAGAATTTTATTAGTAGATAAAAAAAATAATTTAATTGATAGAATGAGTAAAAAAACCTTATCAATAAACACCAACGTAAAAATAAAAAAAATAAATAAGAATTTAGATAAATTCAAGTTAAGAATTGGTAAAGATGGAAAAAGTTTTGAGTATGACTATAGTCCAAATAAAAGAAAAACAGGGATTACTACATTATTAAATGAAATAAAAAAAAATGGTATTGAACTTATTGACGTCCAAACAAAACAATCTTCTTTAGAACAGATATTTGTAGAAATATTAAAAAATGATTAACTTCAGATCAATAAAAGCAATTTATATGTTTGAAATGTCACGTACATTTAGAACCTTAATTCAAAGCCTTATCTCACCAGTTTTATCAACAGCCTTATACTTCATTGTTTTTGGAACCGCAATTGGAAACAATATAAATTTTACTAATGAAGTACCTTATGGTTCTTTCATTGTGCCTGGTCTAATAATTTTAACTATATCTATGCAAAGTGTTAATAACGCCTCTTTTGGNATTTTCTTTCCNAAATTTTTAGGTACAACTTATGAGATATTATCTGCACCAATTTCATATATTGAAATAGTATTTGGATATGTTGGTGCCTCTGCAACAAAATCCTTTAGTCTAGGACTAATAATTCTTATGACTTCAACTTTGTTTGTAGACATTTCAATAAAATATCCTTTTTTAATGATTTTAATGTTATTTCTTTCATGTGTGTCTTTTAGTTTATTAGGTTTTGTTATTGGAATTTGTTCTGATAACTTTGAACAAATTAATTTTATACCAATGTTGATAATTACTCCATTAGTCTTTTTAGGTGGAAGTTTTTATACGATAGATGTTTTACCAGATTTATGGCAATCTTTTACATTATTTAACCCCATTTTCTATTTAATATCTGGATTTAGATATTCTTTTTTTGGTACAGGTGAAGTAAATATTTTAATAAGTCTATTTTCAATTTCTTTGTTTATATTACTATGTATAATAATAATATGGAGAATATTTNAAACCGGTTATAAAATCAAAACATAGGATTAAAAATGAAATTATATAATTTTACACATGCTCCAAATGGAAGAAGAGTTAAAATTTTTTTAAAGTTTAAGAATAAAGAAATTCAAGAACAAGAAATTAATGTTCGAGATGGTGAACAGTTTAAAGAACCTTACAAATCCATGAATCCATTTAATTGCGTTCCATTTCTCCAGCTTGACGATGGTACAGTTATAACGGAAAGTATCAGTATTTGCAGATATTTAGAGGAAGAGCATTTTCCGGATCCTAATTTATTTGGATCTACACCCAAAATGAGAGCATATGTTGATATGTGGAACAGAAGATTAGAATTAGACGGCTATTCACATTTAGGGAATGCTATAAGAAATAAATCATCGTTCTTTATTAATAGAGTATTGGCAGGTACAAGAAATGACATTAAACAAATGCCAGAAATTGTAGAAAGAGGCGTGCAAATTATTGAATTACTTTTTCAAAGAATTGATCATTATCTTGAAAAAAATAAATTTATCTGTGGCGATCAATTCACAATTGCTGATATCACAGGATANTCAATTTTTAAATCGTGTGAATTGTTAAAGTTTGAAATACCAAAAACTTTGCCGAATACAATAAGATGGAAAAATACTTTGTATNAACAAGATTGTTTTGATGTCTGAAAAAGAAAATATTTGTATCGTTACAGGAGTTGGCCCCGACAAAGGAACAGGAGCTGAAATCGCAAAACTTTTTGGTAAAAAAAACTATAAAGTTGCTATGATTGCAAGAAATGAAGAAAATCTGAAAAAATTAGAAAAAAAATATAATAATGTTTTTTCTTATCCGTGTGACGTAAGTGATATTGAAAAATTTAAAACAACATTAAAAAAAATAAAAAATAATTTAGGACCTGCAAACGTTGTTATTCATAATGCACCAAGTGCATCTCGAGGAAGTATATTAGAGTTAAATCCTAATGATTTGGAAGTAAATTTTAGAGTGAACACAACAGCGCTATTATACCTTGTAAGAGAAACTTTACCGGATATGTTGTCTGAAAAAGAAGGAAGTATATTAATAACTGGGAATACAGCTGCAACTAGAGGAAAATCTCATTGGGGATTTTTTGCATCAACCAAAGCTGCACAAAGAATATTAGCTGAATCTATTGCAAGAGAATTTGGTCCCAGAGGTATACATGTAGCATATTTCATTATTGATGCAGCAATAGATACACCAAGAACACGACCTTANATTAAACCAGATAAACCAGATGACTATTTTTCAAAACCAACTGCGATAGCAGAAGAAATGTATAAAACGACCCTTCAGGATAAGTCAACATGGTCTTTTCGGGTAGAATTAAGACCATTTGGTGAAACATGGTAAAACTTTGTGAATAAAGTAGTAATAATAACGGGAGCTGCAAGAGGTATTGGTTTAGCTACGGCTAAAATATTCTTAGATCAAAATTATAAAGTTGTAATAGTTGATAAAGATAAAAAAAAAATTAATAAACTTAAATTAGAAAATAAAAAACTACTTAAATATATTTGTGATATTTCAGACCCCAAAAATAATAAATGTATGATAGAGGATATTTATAAATGGGGAAAACGAATAGACATTTTAGTAAATAATGCNGGAGTAGCTGATTTTGGAAAAATTGAAACTATAAAATTTAAAAATTGGCGTAAAATAATGGATACAAATTTAGATGGTACATTTTTANCAACACAAAATGTAATTAAATATTTAAAAAAAACAAAAGGTAACATAATCAATATCGCATCTATATCTGGATTAAGAGCGTCCACTTTAAGAATTGCCTATGGCACTTCAAAAGCAGCAATTATACAATTAACACAACAACAAGCTGTAGAATTAGGTGAATACGGAATTAGAGTAAATTGCATTTCACCTGGGCCAGTCAAAACAAAGTTAGCACAAGCAGTTCATACACCTGATATTGTAAAAGCTTATCATGATTCAATACCACTAAATAGATATGGTTTAGAAAATGAAATTGCAGAAGCAATTTATTTTTTATCTTCTGATAAAGCAACTTACATAACTGGACAAAATTTAGCTGTTGACGGAGGATTTGAAGCTGCTGGTGTTGGTCTTGTTTCTNTAAGAGATAGTAGTAATTAATTCTATTTTAACAATAGTTTAACGATTTAAACTAAACTTTAAATAAAGTATCTGTTANATCTTTTAATTGTTTATCAGGAAAAACTTCTTTATTTAATAATTCAAAATCTGTATTAAAACACACTGACATTGCTGAACAATAGACAGAACGAGCATCTAAGGTAGAGTTTAAATCTCTTCCTTCAAATAAATTTTTATTTTTAATACCAGGCCAATCTGCATAGACTTGAGATTTTTTAACTAAACCACCACCTAGAAGAATTGAGGTGCCATAACCATGTTCTGTTCCATAGCCATTATTTTGAACTAATGTTCTTCCAAATTCAGTAAGTGTAATTATTAAAGTATTTTTAAAAGTATTACCTAAAGTTTTTTTCAAAACATCAAATGTATAATCTACTTGTTTAAGTTTTTGTCCATGCTCACCATCTGCACCCCCTTGTGCAGCATGAGTATCAAAACCAAATACTTCAAACACAGCAACTCGTGGACCATCAAATTTTTTAAGTTCTGAACCTGCAATCCTTGCAAGTGTTTTTAAATTTTTATTATTTGATGCTTTAGTCATAGAGATTGGTCTACTAATTAATTTATTAAAGGATTTTTTTAATAGAGGTTCGTCATCATAATGATGTTTTAATATATCAACTAAATTTCTAGTTGGCATACTCAACTTCGAAGGAAAAAAATTATCTTGATTTGCTTTACCCCTTAATAATAAAGGCATAGGCAAAGACATNGATAAGCCCTCTAATCCAGCAATATCAATTCCCCTTCCAAGCCATCCTGTTTTTAACTTATAAGGTATTNTACCACCACTTTCCATTAAATTTTGACCGTCAAAATGTGACCTGCCAGTATATGGAATATTTGTTGCATGAACAATTGAAGCTTNATTTGTTTTCCAAAGTTTATGAAAGCCTGAAAGTTTAGGATGGAGGCTAAAATCACTATTTAAATCTAATAATTTTTTTACAACTATGTCAGGCCTTACTTTTTCTAGTGTATTATCATGAATGTAAGGAACGGATGTCAAACCATCCATAGCTCCTCTAAGCATTACAACTATAAGATTTTTTTTATTATCTAACATTGATGAACTTACTTTAAATGGAAGAACTCCAGATAATAAGAGAGTTGTAGATCCTAATGTAAATTGTCTTCTATTAATTTTCATGTCTTTAACATCCATTTACTACTAAAAAGCGCGACACTTTCTTCATTATTATTAACCTTTTCAAGAAAAGTTTTTATCTCCGAAACATTGTCAAAATTTAATTCAATTATTCTATCTAAATAGCTTTTATCTAAATGAATTAGTTTACCTTTTTGTTTTAATGCATTCAAAATGCCAATTCTTCTAAATAAAAATTCTGGAGAAAGCCAGTCTTGTTCAAAATCTGACCAACCATTAGGCTGGAGTGGTCTAAATGGCAATTGACCTAGATGCGTACAAATTCTTCTTACACGGTCTTTATTTCTTGGAATCATAGTCTCAAAATCGTAAGTCATGTCTTTTGGAAAATAATCTACATTTGACATTTTTATAAATTGCAAAAGCCAGGTTTCAGGTTGTTGAAATTTTCTTAAATGAGAAAATTTGTAAGCTTGCTTTAAAACCTCAGTATGTATTGATTTCAAATCACCCTTTGTATCATTCCAGACTTTAATAACTTCATTGACAATTTCATCTGAAGGATTTTGAGTTATAAAATGATTGCATAATTTTTTTGATATAAAACTTACACAATATGGATTTTCAACTAAATCTTTAATAACTTTTCTAAGCATCTCTTTTGCTGCTTTTGTCCCAAAACTCTCCACATATTTTTTTCCTAATATGTTAAATGGACCGCTATCATGATATTCTTCTATAAAATGCACAGGGACATTTTCTTCTTTTTTATGAATTTTTGAACTCATTTTTGGAATTCTATGCATCCAGCCAGACATTACCTTTGACATGTCAATTACATCATTTTGATTGTAACCAGCATTTGGTGAAACTGTATGCAATTCTAAGAGCTCTCTTCCGTGATTTTCATTTAAATTAGCTGACCTTCCTCTTTGTGCATGTTTAACTGCTCTTGGAGAATTAGGCCCTATAGACTTAGAATTATCTAAGTTATGTATCATAGCCCATGAAATTGTTACTTCATAAACTAAATCTTCTATATTCTTTAACATTGCTGGAGCAATAACTTCTCTGTGGTATGGGCCTACATCATAAGAATACATTGCATTTTTCTTTTGGATTGCGAAATGATTTCCCCAGAAATGTAAAAACCTTTGAAAAACTGGTGCATCACCATTAACAGCTTCATTATGCCTAATATATAACCATAATGGCTCAAAGTAATGATGACCAACTTGATATTTAAGTAGCTTTTTTGCTTGTTTATAAGCTTTTCTATCTTTTTTGAATTTTTTTCTTAAAACTCTTCTATCTTGATAATTGTATTTTCCATGAAAATCCATCATTTCTTTTAAAGAATAAATTGGTCCAGTCCAATTAAGTTTAGGTAATACCTTCATCTGTGAAATAGACCATTCTAACGGGTCTGATGGAGCATTGTCATTAACACTCAATCCAAAACCAACTTTTCTAAAAAAAGATTTGTTCATAATTTATCATAAAAAAATATTGAAAATAAAACAATATATAAGATATTTAAGTATGTCTAAAATTAACTTAGAAATTAGTTGGCTGGAACTTTTAAAGGATGAATTCAAAAAATCTTATATGAAAGATTTATCAGCTTTCTTAAAGAGTGAAAAAATGAATAACAAAAAAATTTATCCTCCTGGTTCAAAAATTTTTAATGCTTTAAATCTAACACCATTTCAAAAAGTAAAAGTCGTGATATTAGGACAAGATCCTTATCATGGCCAAAATCAAGCAAACGGTCTAAGTTTTTCTGTATTAAATACTGTAAAAATCCCCCCTTCCTTACAAAATATATTTAAAGAACTCCATTCAGATTTAAATATTTCACCATCTAAAAAAGGTGATCTTACTAATTGGTCAAAACAAGGGGTTTTATTACTTAACACAATTTTAACAGTTGAGGCGTCAAAACCTTCTTCACACTCTAACAAGGGATGGGAATTGTTTACAAATAAGATACTACAAATTTTAAGTTTAAAAAAAGAAAATTTAGTTTTCATTTTATGGGGTAAAAAAGCACAAGAGAAAACTTCGTTAATTGATGAAGAAAAACATAAAGTAATAAAAAGCTCTCATCCGTCTCCATATTCAGCCAATAATGGTTTTTTTGGGTCAAAACCATTTTCAAAAACAAATTCTTTCTTAGAAAGTAAAAATATTGATACAATAAATTGGATNTTATAGAAATGCTTAAAAATTTAAAATTTATTAATACAGCTACATTAAGAATTTCCTATTTTGAAACTGGAGATAAAAATGGAATTCCTCTTTTTCTTATGCATGGATTCCCATATGATATAAACGCATATAAAAATGTAATTAAAATTTTAAAAACACATCATTTTAGAATTTTTGTCCCATATTTAAGAGGATTTGGTCCTACTACTTTTTTAAAAAAAACTACTCTCAGATCAGGAGAACAAGCTGCTTTAGGTAAAGACCTTTTAGATCTCATGGATGGACTAAATATTAAAAAAGCTATTCTTGCNGGATATGATTGGGGAGGAAGAGCTGCATGTGTTGTTGCGGCTTTATATCCTCAAAGATGCATGGCCTTAGTCACATGTAATGGTTATAACATTCAAAATATAAATAAAAATACTATTATACCAGACAAACCAAAGAATGAAAAAAACTCTTGGTACCAATATTTTTTCCATACAATTCGTGGTTATAATTCTTTAAAAAAGAATAGGAATGAAATTATAAAGTTTTTATGGTCNACCTGGTCACCAACTTGGAAATTTTCAAAAAAAGACTTTGAATTATCACAAAATAGCTTCAAAAACTCTGATTTTGTAGATGTTGTAATACATAGTTATAGACATAGGTTTGGACTAGTTGCTGGAGATAAAAATTATNTAGAATTAGAAAAAAAATTATCATATGAACCCAAAATAATTGTTCCCACAATTACAATTGATGGTTTAATGAATGGTGTAAGAGAACCAAAGCGTAAAAAAAATATAACAAAATTTTCTAATTTAAAAATACATAAATTATTGAAAAATGTAGGTCATAATGTTCCTCAGGAAGCACCTGAAGAATTTTCAAAATTAATTATGGATGTCAATAAATATGCAAAGCATTAAAGTTTATTTACCTGGGTTCATATTTTGTACAATAATTTTAATTTTCAGTTATTTAATTGAAACTTATTTGAAATCTCAAGATATTTTAATTTCAATAGCTTTTATAAGTTTAGTTATTGGTATGCTGTTTAATAAAGTATACTTAAAGCATAAAAAATTGCATAAATTTACAGAATTTTCTCTAAAAAACCTTTTAAGAATTGGTATTGCATTTCTAGGTATTTCATTAAGTATAACTCAACTTTTGTCGTTTGGTTATATGTCTTTATTTCTAATTATTATAAATATTATTATAGTTTTTTTTGTTCTATATGTATTAAGCAAATATTTTAATATATCTAAAAACTTGTCATATTTGATAGGTATGGGGACAGCTATATGTGGTGTAACTGCAGTGATTGCAACTTCAAGTATACTAAAACCAAAGCAAAATGAAGTAAGTTATGCTGTTACAATTGTAACTCTTTTTGGACTAATAACCGTCATTGTATATCCTTATATTTCTCATTACTTCTTTGAATATAATAATATTTTAGCAGGTATATTTTTAGGAGCTTCAATTCATGACACAGCTCAAGTAAGTGCTGCAGGCATGATTTATAATGAAACATTTAATTCACAAAACACTCTTAATTCAGCAATGACAACTAAATTATTAAGAAATTCATTTTTAATCATTTTAATACCCATATTAACCCTGAAGCTAATGAAATCAGAAAAGATAAATTATAAGAGTAATATTATAAAATTTCTTCCGTTATTTGTTTTTGGATTTGTTTTTTTTAGTTGTATAAGATCTCTTGGGGACATTTTTTTATTAAAATCAAATTATGAATATTTTTGGCTTGGATCAATCTTTTATATTAAAGCTATTTCTAAAGTACTAATTATTTATGGAATGTTGTCCTTGGGTTTACAAACAAATCTAAGAGCAATATATGACCTTGGATATAAACCATTAATTTTAGGTTTTATAGCGTGTACAATTGTAGGTATTAATACAATAGTCTATTTAAAAAATATATTATAAATAAATCAATGATTATGGTGATGCTTATTTTTATTTCTTTTTTTAATAATAAAAGGAATTTCTATAGTACCATTATTCTTAAAATTTAATGTTATATTTAATTGTTTTTTGTTTTCAATTTTTTTATAAATACCCATTAACATTAAATGGTGACTTCCAGGTTTAAATAATACAAAGCTATTTTTTTTAATAATTAACCCAGATTTTATTTTTATCATTTTCATAATATCATTTTTTATAATCATTTTATGAATTTCACTTTTATTTGAAAAATCTGTGTCAATAGAAACTAAATAGTCATGTTTATTACTTGTATTTATAATTTTTAAATAGCCTGGAATGTTTTTTTGTCCAGTATACAAAGTTTTAATCCATGGATNTTCAAGAGTAATTTTATTTACTCTAAAAGTATCAGAAATTGCAAGATTCATTGAAGAAATAAACAAAAACAAAAATATTAGTAATTTTCTTAACATACCTAAACCTAATACATACATTTTTATGATATAAAAAAACAAATCAATCAAAAACATGGCGAAAATTTATAATTTCTTTTTCTAACATCTCGTAATCAATTTCTTTTTTCTTAGGTACTTTAAAAGCTACTTGCCTTCCATATTTCTCATGAATACTTAAGTAATTTTCAACAATGTGGTAATTTGGCCTATTCAAATAATCATCAAATAAAATTATAGCACCTTCTTTTGCGAATTTTAATGAAGTAAAGAGACAACAAACCCTAAACCTTCCATCAATTAAAATAACATCTGGACTTACTGTTTGTGTCCAAATCCAATTTGTATATTCAGAAAAATAATTTCTTTTTTTATAATCTTTGGGGAAACCCCAAGACTTTACTTNACCTAAATCANCATGTTTTAACTTTATTCTGTTAGAATCATAAACATTTAATTTTTTAATTCTATCTACCCAATCTAATGATGTATCAACTGATAAAATTTTAGCATAAGTATTTTTCAGAACCCAATGGGTTGACTGACCACATCCATATTCAGCATATAGATTTGATTTAAATAAATACTTCTTAAATAATTTATCATTTTTATCAAATAATTGATCACTGTAATTTATTTCATTTGTTATATAATCATTCATTTAAATAATTCATGTTGTTCGCTTTTTCTCTGTAAGCTATAATTAAACCTGATATTGTAATTAAAAATACCCCAACTATATCATAATTCTCTGGCCAAACATCAAACACTACCTTACTCCAAAAACATGCAAAAACTAAATAAAAATAATCTAATGGAGCTAACCAACTACTATCAGCATTTTGATATGCCTTAGCTAGTGACATATTACCAAAAATATTTAAAATTGAACAAAATATAATTAATAAAAATGTAGTAAAAAATAAATCCACCCATCCTTGTAGTATAAAATTTAAATTAGGATTTTGATTAAAATTAAATACAAATTCAAAGAAAAAAACACCTAACAGACCAGATACAAAAAAAAGTATCCCTACAATAAAAGTTAATGAAATAGGACTTTCATTTCTACAATGTTTACGTATTAAAATGATATTACATGCATAAAAAAATCCAGCTAATATCGGAAAGAATTGATACATGTTAAATGTGTCTTCCCATGGTTGCAATATAAATAAACTTCCAATAAGACCTATTAATAATGCTACAAATCTATATTTTCCAACCATTTCTTTCGAAATAAATATAGACATAATTGTTACAAAAATAGGAAAAGTATATAATCCGGCAGCCATCTGAGATAAAGTTAAAATAGGAGATGCAGAAAAAAAACAAAACATGCATAAAACCATCATAATTCCTCTTAATAAAACTGGTTTCCAATTTTTAGGAAATAATAATTTTATATTCTTTAAATAAATTACAATTATAATTAGAAAAATAATATTAAAAAAAGATCTTATTAATTGCAATTGCCAAAATGTTGTATTATCAGCAATTAATTTTATTAATGCATCCTGATAAGATAAAATAAAAATTCCAATTAACAAATAACTTAAAGACATAAAATTAGGGTCATTTAAGTTTTTGTTAAAATTAATCATAAATTATTAAGTAACATAATTCTAGAAATTATCTTACCAAACCATCTTTCAACTTCTAATTTTACAGGAAAAATTTTTTGATTATTAAAACCAAAATACAATTTTATATCAGAAAATTTATCATCTCCTGGAGCCCATTTAGAATCTATATAATGCCCTCCAATTGGAAAAAATCTTAATCCACAAATAATTACTTTACCTTCATAAGTTTTAGGTCTGTCTTTCTCTATGTACGATCTTTTCAATTCAATTGTTTCAAGATCATATCTTCTTCTACCGTCAAAAATTCTAAATGAATTTGTACAAGAATTATTTATTTTTAAATTATCAATCATATTGATTAAAGCTGTAAAAGGATCTACAACATTAATTATACTGATTTTTGGTATTTTTTTAACTTTTTTAAAATCCTGCTCAGGGGTAACATTTATAGTCAAGTCATTAATTTGATTATTCCATGTTACCTTTGATTTTCTGGTTATACCTTTGTACGTGGAAATCACATTATAATTTATAGGAAAATATTCATTTAATTTTTTATACATTTTTCCTTCAAGTTTACTTTTAAAGCTATTGAATTGATCAACTAAACCATCAGATAAAGCTTCTGCTGAATATGAGATTTGGTTTTTTTCATTACTAACCGTAACAGTAATTTTTGCTATTGATACATTTGAATATTGAATAGAATACATATATCTATCTATATTAATTTCAGATAATAATGATGATGGAAAAATAAAAAATATTAGAAATGTAATGTATTTAATTAACATATTTATAATAATACGGACTGTTTTGTAATCTAGTTATGAACGAAGTATTCTAATGTCAACTTTAGTAGTTATTTTTTTATAATAAAGCAAATTATTTACAAAACGCATTATAAGAATTAGCAAAGGTATTCATACGAATTTCATGAACTCTCATGGCACTCCCAAACTCATTATAGAGTCTATTAATATTGGTATTTAATTTTTTTATAGTCTCATTATTTTCTATATTAGCTTTTTTTTTATCTTCAATTTTTTTTCTTTCAGACATAAGTTTATTCAAAATATTATTCCATGATTGATAACTTACATCGTATTTTTTTAAAACTTCATCACATTTTTTTTTATCAAATACTTTACTGTAAGATATTGTTGAAATACAAAAAATCATGGCTAATACAAAAATAAATCTTAACATGCTAACTCCTGTTCAATTTAAAAAAGATACACTTTATTCATTTCTAATTAAAGGATAAATTTTTGGTGATAAATACTTTAAGTTTGTATAAAAAATTAAAAGTAGATTTAAGAAGATAATAAAAAATATAATACTAAAAAGAGTAATAAAATCAAATTCCCAAGATGATTTAAAAAATTCTTCAACAACAAATTTAGAAATTATTATAGAAAATAATATTGAAAATGTAATTGTAATACCGTAAAGAATTAAAAATTCTAATATAGATGCTTTAATAATTTTCATTTTATTTAATCCAATAATTTTATATACTAAATTTTGAAATATTTTACTTTTACCTTGAGCAACAATTGCACTTAAAATTACAAAAAAACCAATAAATATTACAACTAAAGAAACTAAAGAGATTGATAGATAAATTTTGTTTAGTATATCTGATATTTTTTGAAGATAGTTTCTTACTTCTATAAAAGATATGTTTGGAAACTCATTAGATAAATTTAAATTATTAATTTTTTTCATAAATTTTACAGTAGCTAAAATCTCACTTGGTAAATTTTTTGCAAATTTTGGATTTATTAACATAGCAAAATTAATGTTAAGATCTTGATAATTAACCTTTCTAAAATTTATAACCTTACCTTCAATTTCACGACCAGAGATTAGTAATGTGAATTTGTCATAAAGTTTGATATTTAAATCTTTTGCAATTTTACTATCCAATGATATTAATAATTCTTCAGTTTTATCATCCCACCATTCACCTGATTCAATAATATTATTCTTAGACGGTAATTTAGACCATGAGACTCTCCGGTCATTATTTATAAACCAATAGCTCTCATTAAATTGGTCAATATAATTTAATGGATCAACATTATTAATTTTGATTAATTTAACAGACATCATTGGCATTATGTTTATAGAAGATAATGGGTCTTTACTTTTTATAAAATTAACAAAATTTAATTCTTGATTCTTTTGTATCCCAACAAAAAAATAATCTGGTGCAATTTTTGGAATAGATTTTGAAATTTCTTTTTTTAAATTAAAACCAATTAAACCTAAAGATAAAAGTAATGTTGACCCCAAACCAAGAGTAACTAAAACAATTAAAGATATATTTTTAAATTTTGAAATATCCTTTAAAGCAAATTTAATCGATAAAAAATTATCGGCTTTGATATATTTTAGAAGACGGAGAATAAATATAAAAATTAAATAAAACGCAAAAATACAAATAAAAAAACTAAAGAAATAAAATAAACTATATAATGGTCTAAATGATGAAAAAGATATAAATAAAATAAAGATTGTAAAAATTGAAAACATAAAAAATATAGATTTTTTTGTAAAATAAAACATCAAATTAGTTTTAATATTTTTAAGTAAAATATTTCCTTTGACTCTATTAATTGAATTAAGTGTTGGGATAGAAAAAATAACAAATACAACAAAACCTATTGTAAAAACATTAAAATATGTAACCAACGAAAAATGAAAAGGAAGTTGAATATTATAAAAATTTATTAAGTACGTGTTTAATATTGGTATAATTAATAACCCAGATATATATGATAAAATTGATAAAATTATTAATAAAATAAGTAATTGTGAATAATAAATTAATTTAATTTTAGAATTACTTATACCAATAGCTTTTTTTATAGCAATTTGAGTAGACTTATCATTTAAATAAGATAAAAGTGAATTTGCCAATCCTACTGATGCAATGAGTAAAGCACTTATAGATAATAATGACAAAAATTGTGTAAAATTATTAATTATTAATTTTAAACCTCTTGCTGAACTTTTAGGTAATTTAACCTTACTATTTTTATCTTTTTTAAAAATTTCAATTACTCGTTTAATACCATTTTTTTCTTTAATGTTTTTTTTGAACTTAATCTTAAATTCATTATTCATTAGATTTCCTAATGATTGTAACTTAAATTTTTGAAGAGTATTTTTATTTATCATTGCATAATCACCAAAAACAAAAGCTCCTCCAATATCAGGTATATTTTCTAAAAATCCGACAACTGTTAATTGTTTATTTTGAATATTTACATTATCACCTATTTTTAAATTAAGATTTTCATATGTATTCTTATTTAATAAGATTGAATTAATATTTTTCTTCATTTTGTTAAACGCATTTTGAGGATATGTTTTAACAGAACCATAAAGAGGGTAATAGTTATCAATCGCTTTAATTCTAGTAAAAATAGAATGTTCCCCTTTATTAACCATTGAATTAAATTCAATTATTTCAGTAACATAAGATATTTTTTTTACTTCATTTATTAATTTTTTATTACCTTTAGTTCTATTATAATCAATTTCTAAATCTCCTCCCAAAAGTATCTTTTGATTATTTGATAACTCTTTATTTAGGCTAGAATTGAGTGTTAAAATTGTACTATAAATGAATAAACTTAAAAAAAGGGTTATTGAAATACTTATCAATTTGAACTTACTTCTAAATAAATCTTTTAAAGCGTATAAAAGTAAGTATTTCATATATTTATTATCCGCTAATTTTTCCATCATTGATTTCAACTTTTTTATTTGCCTTGTTAGCAATTTTTGTATCATGTGTTACTAAAATAAGACTTGATCCTTCATCGTTTACTAGATCGAATAAAATATTTGAAATTAAAAGTGAATTTACTTTGTCAAGATTTCCAGTTGGTTCATCTGCTAATATTAATTTTGGCTTCATAACTAAAGATCTTGCGATAGCAACTCTTTGTTGTTCTCCCCCTGACAATTGACTAGGAAAGTGATTTAATCGATTTTTCAACCCAACTCTATCTAGGATATCTTTAGATTTAAGTATTCCATTATTAATATTATTAATTTCTAATGATAGATTTACATTTTCTAATGCTGTAAAGTTAGGTAAAAGAAAAAATGATTGAAAAATTATTCCAATATTTTTTTTTCTAATGTCTGTCAATTGATCTTCATTTAAGTTTTTTAAATTAATTCCATCAAAAATTAAATCACCAGAATTAAATTTTTCCATTCCTGCAATTAACATAATTAAACTTGTTTTACCTGACCCACTTTCACCTACAACTGAAATAGACTCTTTTTGCTTAAGTGATAAATTTATATTTTTAAGAATTTGTAATGACTTATTATTTATCTTATAAATTAAATTAAGTTTTTTTATTTCAAGAAGATTATTCATGTTCAAACATTTTTTTATTACATTAATCTTATGTTGTCTAGTTTCGTTTAATGCATTTTCATTAGAGAAAATTTTATTATATGGCGATAGTCTTATGTCAGGTTATAAATTAGATAAAAAAAATTCTTTAACTATAAAATTATCTAAACAAATAAATAAATTAGGATATAATTATAAGATTATTAATGGAAGCGTTCCTGGAGAAACAAGCTTTGGTGGATTAAATAGAATAAAGTGGACATTATCTGAAAAAAACATCTCACACGTTGTTCTGTGCTTAGGTGCTAATGATATGTTAAGAGGCATTAAACCTAAAGAAACATCTAAAAACTTAGAACAAATTATTAAAATAATTAATAAAAAAAATATTAAAATTATTTTAGCAGGAATAATTGCTCCAACTTCATACGGAAAAAAATATAAAGATAACTTTGATACTATTTTTTCAAATTTGGCAAATAAATTTAATCTTCCTTTTATTCCTTTTTTACTTAAAGATGTGGCTTTAAATCCAGAGTTAAATTTAAGTGATGGAATTCATCCAAATGAAAAAGGTGTTGATATAATTTCTAATACTATTACTTCAAAATTAATTCCAAATTTAAATTAATTTATTAATAAATTATTTTTTAATTTTTTTTATTTGGTCCCAAGCATTATTTATAGCTCTCATTTTTTCTTTGCTTTTTTCTAGAACTTCTATTGGTACACCTTTGTTAATTAATAAATCAGGATGATGAACTTTAGACAATTCAATGTATTTCTTACGAATATGTTTAATATCATCGGTTTGTTTAACACCTAAAACAATGTAAGGATTTAATTTTTCTGATGATTTTCTGGTTTCAAATAAACTGTCAACTTCTTCTATTGAAAGATTAAAAATAAATCCAATCTCTCTTATCATTTTTAATTCGGGAACACTTACTTCACCATCAGCTTCAGCAATATATAAAAGAATGTTCAAAACTTCTATCAATGCTATTTTATTCTCTGAATAAATTTCACTAATTTGTTGAGCATATGGTTCAAAACCAAGATTATCTTGTTTAGCTACATTAAAAACCTTTGAAACGCTATCAATCTCACTGTCTGGTATATTTAATTTTTCTTTTATAGCTATTAGTTCATCTTTTGTAACAATCCCGTCGGCCTTACTAATTTTAGCCGATAGAATAATTAAAGCTAAAGCAAATATCTGTTGAGAGTTTTCATTTTGAAAGTTTAGTTTTTTTGATGTTCGGGAAGAAAGTTTACTGCCTAAAAAAGACCCTAATAAAGCTCCTATTGGTCCACCAATGGAAAAACCCAACATACCTCCAATTAATGTTCCCCAAATAGACATATTTAATTATTTACGTTTTTTAATTGTTTCAATCTTCTTTCTCTTCCGCAAGCTGTTTTATAAAGATAATATTTTAAAGAATTTTTTTTATAATAGTCTTGATGTTCTTCTCTTACGGGATAGAATTTACTTTCTTTTTCTACAGCAACCTTTGATGTTTTTGGAGCCATACTATTAATAATCTTTTTTTGTACTTCATTTTTATAATAAATAGCTGGACTATACGAATGACCTCTGTCACAGAATTGTCCTTCAGAATCCTCATAATCAACTGTTTTAAAAACATGCTTTACTAATTCAGAAAACGTGACTAATTTTGGATTATATATAACCTCTGCAGCCTCTCTATGGTCTCCCCATTGGTTAGGATAATATTTGGGGTTTGGAGATGTGCCTCCAGTAAATCCACTAATAACTTCTTTTACACCTTTTAACTCTTCAAAATCTTGTTCTGTACACCAAAAACATCCCCCAGAATAATAAAAAGTTTCGGAGTTAGCATACGTTAAAAAAAGAAAAAAAATGATTTTTACTTTAATAACAAAATGTAAAATTTTTTTCATATCCTATATATAAGTAACATTATTGATAAATTCATCCGCTTTTTGAAAAATTATTTTTTTTCGCTCTGGTTTCATTCTCTCTAATGTTTTTACCATCATATTTAAACGAGGATTTTTTGAAAAAAAGAATTTATTATTCGAGATAAATGTCCAATAAAGTCCATCTATCACGTCACACCAACTATCTTTTTTATAATTGCTCATTTTCAATATATAATTAGAACCACATATGTAAGGCTTAGTTGAAAATATTCCTCCATCAGCATACGTCCCCATACCGAATACATTTGGTCCCATTACCCAGTCACTGCTATCAACAAACATTTCCATAAACCATTTATAAATTTCTAAAGGAGAAATTTTACATAAATTCATTAAGTTACTTAAAATCATCAAACGCGGTATATGATGAACATACCCATATTTCAAACATTTTTTTATTGTATCGTCTAATGGTTTTAATCCAGTTGTTCCATTATACCAACAATCTTTAAACTTTCTTTCATGACTCCAATAATTAGATTTTTCTTGAACATCACTTTTTAAAAAATAAATCAATCTTATAAACTCTCTCCAACCTATAATTTGTCTTATGAAGCCTTCAAGTGAATTCAATGGAATATCCTTAGTTGTTTTCACTTTATCTATTATTTCTTGTGGAGTTATTAAACCAAGATTTAAAGAAGAGCTTAGACAAGAATGAAATAAAAAGTTATGGTTAATATCAATTGCATCCTCATAATCACCAAATTTTTTAAACTTTTCTTTAATAAAAATTTCTAATAAGTGTAATGCATTTTTTCTATTTGTAGGCATCCAAAAATTTGAGCATTCACCTGGGTGATTGGAGAAGTTTTTGTGAATAATTATTTTGACATCTTTTAAATTTTTAGAATGTGTAAACTTATATAGATCTGGAATTTCAATGTCTTTCGGTAAAGATTTTCTATTTAATTCGTCAAATGACCACTTTCCACCTATAGGCTTATTATCATTATCTAAAAGTATATTAAGTTTTTTTCTCATCATTTGATAAAAAGAAACCATCCTTAAATTTTTATTATTATTTGCATACCCAATTAAGTCCTGTTTATCTAAGATAAACATGGGGGACTTTAAAAAGTTTATATTTATTTCACTTGAAATTTTAAGAATCTTGCTTTCAAAAAATTTGTCAGCAATTTCATGAATATATATATTTTTTATGTTATTTTTTTTAATGTAAAATTTTAAATGATTAATATAATTTTCTTTTTCTTTAACACCAGGCTTAAAACTTTCATAAAAAACATCAAAACCTTTTTTTTTTAACAAATCTCTGTAATCTCTCATTGAAGTTAAAAAGAGGGCTAATTTCATTTTATGATGTTTGAAATAAGTACAAAGTTCTAAATCTTCTTTCATATAAACATTTGTAATATTTAATGAACTTAAATATTCCACTGGAAATAATTGATTTCCTAAGATTACTAATAGACTATCTTTTTGAAACTTAGACATTATAAACTAAATCCTCTAGCAGAAATTTCCCATAAATCAAAAACTTTTCCTGCTTTATTTATAACTACATACCAATCATGTAAATTACATGTCGGGTCACAATGACCAGGAATTAATTTTAGTTTATCATTCAATTTTAAACAATTTTCATTATCTTCAATAATTCCATGTTCATCGGAGCAACTTACATATTTTAAATTGTCATTTTTGTAAACAACTGGAAGTCCACTATCAACTGACATTGATTTTAGACCCGCGTCAACAACACTAAAGTTAGATTTTGAAATAGAAATAACACTTGTTAGAATAAATAGAGAATTTTCAAAAATAATGTCAGATCTGATTTTATTTAACCTTGAATAATGAACATCCATAAAAGCATAGGATCCAACTTGAATTTCATTATAAAGATTTTTTCTTGTTTCATCTTCAAAGCATCCAGTTCCACCACCAGTGACAATTAAATCAGATAGTTCAAAATATTTAAGAATATTTTGAATTTTAGAATTAGTTTTGTTTACAGAGTTCATTCTTTCTTCATGATTTATAATATGTTGATTTGAACCATTGTATGCATGAAACCCTGATAAAGTTAACTGTGAAGATTTTTTAATAAAATTAATCATTTTTTTAATTTCACTTGTATCATCAACTCCACATCTTTGAGCTCCACACTCTAATTCAATAAATAATTTTAGTTTTACATTATTTTGAAAAGCAATAGTTTGTATATTTTTTAAGATTACAAAATTGTCTACACAAAAAGATATTTCGGCATCTGACTTATTAATTTTACACAAACGATCAATTTTTATTGGATCGCATATTTGGTTCGTTATTAATACGTCTTTAATTCCAGATCTAACAAAAACTTCAGCTTCACTTAGTTTTTGACAACATATACCTTGGGCATTCCCATATTTAATTTGATATTTTGAAACTTCTACTGATTTGTGCATTTTAGCATGAGGTCTTAAATTAACATTATTTTTTAATGTAAATTGTTTCATTAGTTCTATATTACGTTTAAAAATTTCAAGGTCTATTATTAAACAAGGAGTTTGTATTTCATTAAAATCCATCCCTTTTAAAGCTGGAACATTATATCCGTATTCTAAGTTTGTCATTTTATTAATATAAAATAAAAATATTGAATCTTCTAACAAATAGATATAATTTTTAATATTATGTTGGAGTATATTAAATGAAATTTTTGCATACAATGATTAGAGTAAATAATCTAGAAGAATCATTAGATTTCTTTTGTAATAAATTAGGCTTAATTGAAACTAGAAGAAAAGAAGTTCCAGAAGGAAAATTTACCTTAATTTTCTTGGCAGCATCAGAAGATGAAAAATCTGCTATAAATTCAAGGTCTCCAGAAATTGAACTTACACATAATTGGGATTACGAGAATCTTGAAAAAGGAAGAAATTTTGGACATTTAGCTTTTTCAGTACCAAACATATACGAAACTTGTCAAAAACTTATGGATAAAGGTGTAACTATTAATAGACCACCCAGAGATGGAAGAATGGCTTTTATTAAATCACCAAATGATATTTCAATAGAACTACTTCAACAAGGAGAACCTCTAGATATTATAGACCCTTGGAAATCAATGAAAAACACTGGAACTTGGTAAAAGGATTTTTTATGAAAAAAATATATTTATTTTTCAATTTGGTATTAATTATATTCATAACAAATTGCTCTTCTTATGCCCTAAAAAAGGAAAAAAAGGAATCCAATGTAGTACAAAAAGAATTAAGAAAATATATTAATGTTGTATGGAAGTTAGACCCAAATTATCTAATAAATCTTCCCCAAATAACTAAAGATGAGATAATCAAAACTTGTGGTTCAAACAAATATACATTGGTAAAAATTAATACAGTAGATTTTGAGAAAACAAAAGGTACTTTCAGATGTAATTAGAATTTTATTAATTCATTTATTTCTTTTAGAT
This sequence comes from SAR116 cluster bacterium, assembly GCA_002691795.1. Taxonomy (GTDB): domain Bacteria; phylum Pseudomonadota; class Alphaproteobacteria; order Puniceispirillales; family Marisalimonadaceae; genus TMED54. The sequence continues at coordinate 7,558 of NZIY01000030.1, read as the reverse complement.
AATTTTTTAATAATTTAAATCTATTTATATTTTTGCCCTTTAAGGCTATGACGATTTTTTCATCATTTCTAAATTTAATATTTTTTTTGTTGTAATTTACCCACTTAAGAATTTTAGGGATGTTTTTTTCACTTTGCTGTCTAAAACCGATCAATAAAGCTTTTGGTCCAATGTCTATAAAATTAACATTCATTTTAATACAAATTATTTTAAGAGATATTGTATAAATTAAATTTGTTACTTCAGTTGGCGGTGGACCGAACCTTTCATTCAACTCATCAATAAAGTTTTTAATTTCATCATTTGAATTTAAATCACCAATTTTTCTATACAATGACATTCTTGTAGCTAAATCTTCAACATATCCTTCTGGTATTAAAACTGGTTTTCCAATATTAATAGTTGGGGACCAATTAACATGATAAGTACTTTTATTTTTTTTAAGATTATTAATGGTTTCCATTAACATTTTTTGATAGAGTTCATATCCTATATCTCTAATTTGACCAGATTGTTCATCCCCCAAAAGGTTCCCAGCACCTCTAATATCAAGATCATAATTAGCTAATGAAAATCCCGCTCCTAAATTATCTAATGTTTTTAAAACTTTAAGTCGTTCGTTAGCATTATCATTTAAGATTTTTCCTTTTTGAGTTGTGAGATAAGCATATGCTCTTTTATCACTTCTTCCTACTCTACCTCTTAGTTGATAAAGTTGAGATAACCCAAACAAGTCTGCATTATAAACTATTAGAGTGTTAGCGTTTGGAATATCTATTCCGGATTCAATGATATTTGTAGAAATTAATAAATTTGATTTTTTTTGATAAAAATTGATTATACTTTTCTCAAGATCATTTGTGTTTAATTTACCATGTGCAATAGAAATCATTAATTTAGAAGACATTTTTTCAATAAGTTTAAAAATTTTATCGATATCTTTTATTCTCGGACAAACTACAAATATTTGCCCATTTCTATCTAATTCTCTATTTATTGCATCAGTTAAAGTAACTTTATCCCATTCATTTATAAAAGTTCGTACAGCTAACCTATTGGTTGGTGGAGTGGTAATTAAACTTAAATCTTTAATTCCAGTTAATGAGAGTTGGAGTGTTCTTGGAATTGGAGTTGCTGATAAAGTCAAAACGTGAATATCAAACTGAAGCTCTTTAAGTCTTTCTTTTTGAGAAACTCCAAAATGTTGCTCTTCATCAATTATAATCATACCTAAATTAAAGAAGGAAACATCTTTAGATAAAAGAGCATGCGTTCCTATAACAATTGATAGTTTTCCATTTCTAAGGTCATTTTTAATTTCAAGTTTATTTTTATTACTTGTCATTCTAGACAAACTTTTTATAGAAACTCCAAAAGATTTAAATCTTTCTTCAAATGTTTTAAAATGTTGTTCAACTAAAATTGTTGTAGGAGCAACTAATGCAACTTGTTTACCAGATGAGGCAATAACAAATGATGCTCTTATAGCAACTTCTGTTTTTCCAAAACCAACATCACCACAAATAAGTCTATCCATTATTTGTTAGAATATATATCCTTTAATGTATCATCAATCGCAGTTTCCTGATCATCTGTTAATACATGAGGAAAATTATTTATAAAATCAGAATAATTTTTTGGTTCGTAAACAGTCACTTCATTTTGAACTCTCCTTTTAGCAGCAGTATTAATTAATTTATGTGCTAAATCATCAATTTTATTTTTAATTTTATTTTTTTTTATTAACCATTGAGATGAACCTAATTTATCTAAAATTCTTATTTCTGTTCCATCACCAATTTTTGACAATAAATTAATGTTTTCAACTGGAACAAAAAGCTTATCACCACCAGAATATTCAATTTTTAAACAATCATGATCATTATTTGATATATTTATAATTTCCAAAGATTTATAAATACCAATACCATGATCAATATGAGCGACATAATCATTAGTCTTTAGAGTATTTAGATCTTTAAGAAAGTTTTCAGCTTTTTTAATTTTAGGTTTTTTTGGTTTAAAATTGCTTTTTGAGTAGTCATTTTCATTTATAAAAACATAATCATTAAATTGAAAACTATTTCCTATATTAATATCGCAAAAAACAAGTTTATTTTTGATATTGGAATTTAATAAATTATAATAATTATCATGAATTATGTTTGATTTTTCGTCAATAAGCGAGCTTTCAAAATATTTTTTATAATTTAATAATTTTTCTTTATCAGAAGAACAAAAAATTAAACTTTTCTTTTTTTTAAGTTCATTAACTATAAATTGAAGCAAATATTCTAAAGCAGATTTATTAAGAGAATTACTCTTAGGTAAATTTATTCTTTTTGAATTAAAATCAAGTGAATCATTTTTTTGTAGATGATTAATAAAAATAAATTTTCTTTTTTTTGAATATTCTTTAAATTCATTAGGTGTTAAATAGTTTTTTTGAGGTAATAAAACATTGGAATTTTCATCTATTCTTTTTTGATACAAAGTATTAAGTTCATCATATCTTTTATTTACATGGTTAATATTAGTTTCAAAAAACAAAACTCTTATGTCACAAAGAGTTTTGTTGAAATTAATAAAATCAAAAATGTTGGAAAGTTCATTTTCAAAAAATAATCCTAAATAATTTTCAATTCCAGATAAACGTTGTCCTGAAATAATTTTTGAATAAATCTCATCATTTTTAATGTCAATATCAAAAAATTTTGAATAGTTTTTTTTAAAAATTTGAATATTTTCATCTAATAATAATATTTCTGAAGCTGCATTTAAACTTACACTTTTTATTTTAGATGAATGAGCTATATTTCTTTGTGTTAAAGAATCAAAATAACTTATGTTTTCAACCACATCATTGTTAATATAAATTCGAAAAGGTTTTTGTGAACCTGAATTAAATATATCAACAATATCACCCCTTATAGAAAACTCATTATTTTCTCTTACTGTATTAACTTTTGAATAACCCATATTAAAAATTTGATCTCTTAGCTTTAGAACAGATATGGTTTGAGAAACAGCAATATTTATTTGAAGATTTTTATAAAATAATAGAGGTGCTGTTTTAATAAAGATACCATTAAAGGTGGTTAAAACAATCAATTCTTCATTTGAAAAATCATTCTTTGTTAAAACAGTCAATGTGCTTATTCTTTGCCCACTTAATGTTACATTTGGTGAAGATTTATCATAAGGCGATGTGTCCCATGCTGGGAAAGATAGTATTTTACATTTAGGATTTGATATTGAAATTAAATTTTCAACTGCATTTAATTGTTTATCATTTTTTAGAACAAGAAAAAGCTTTTTGTAAGTTTGTAATGTTTTACTGATAAAAATTGGTAAAAAAGCTTCATCTATTCCATTTATATATGAACGATTTTCAAATATTGGATTGACTTTAAAATCAATCATCAATAGTACCGCATTTTTTTATGAGTTCAAGAAGCATTAATTCTTTTTTATCTTGAGAAACTTCATTTGCAATTGCTAACCTCCAAATTCGCGGATCACCACTGTCTAAAAGTTTTTCATATGTATTCAATTCGTCAAAAGATAATTTTTTAATGTAATTGTTTACAAAATTTGATAAAAGTATGTCAGTTTCCTTTGTTCCAGTATATTTTGATCTATAAATTAATTTTTTTATAATTAAATCTTTATTGTTTAATTTTTCTTTCATAAAATTATCGTAATTTATTAATCAATTAAGGATGTTATTTGTCTACAACTATTAAAAAAAATAATGTATCAGAAAAAATTTTTAATTCTATTGAAAATATAAAAGGAATTGGTCCAAAAACAATTAAGTTTGTTAAAAATAAACTTGGTTTAAGAATTATCGATCATCTTTTTAATCTGCCTATTAAACATATTAATAGATTTAAAAATACATCAATTAGAAAATCTATTGAAGGCGATATAATCACAGTTGATGTTGTTATTATTGAATTAAATATAAAAAAAGGTTTTTTTAAAAAAAGAGGTCCTTCTAGAATAATTACTTTTGGATTAAACGATGAGGCAAACCAGCGATTAGATATCGTTTATTTTAACTTATATTCAAANAGTTTATCAAAAACTTATAAAATCAATAATATCTATACAGTAAGCGGTAGAATCGAAATTTTCAAAGGAGTACCTCAAATAACTCATCCAGACTATTTTATTCTTAAAGAGTCAAATTTTAAAATTCCTAAATTTGACCCNATATACAAAAGTTATATAGGGTTAAAAAAAAATCAAATTCATAATATTATTGAATTTGGATTAGAAAATTTAAGAAATATAGATGAATGGTCAACAAAAAAAACTTTAGAGAAATTTAATTTTTTAAGTTTTTATGAAACTTTAAAATCAATACATCAACCTAATAAACAATACACTTATAATCCAGAAAGTAATTTACTTAAAAGATTGGCTCATGATGAATTGTTATCAAATTTTATATCTTTAAAGATTTTAAAAAATAAAATGTTATCTAACAAATCGGAAATAAAAAAAAGTACTTTAAAAAAATCATTAATAAAAGATCTTGAATTTGAATTAACAATTGACCAGAAAAAAGTTATTGATGAAATTTCTTCTGACTTAGAATCCAAACAACCAATGTTAAGATTATTGCAAGGTGATGTAGGAAGTGGAAAAACAATTGTTGCAATAATTGCAATGGTTCAAGTCGCTGATTCAGGTTATCAATCCGCTTTGATGGTACCAACTGAAATATTAGCAAAACAACATTATGATAATTTAAAAAAAATATTAAAAAATACTGATATTGAAATTTGCTTGTTACTTGGAAAAGATTCACAGAAATTAAAAAAACAAACATATGAAAAAATTAAAAATGGAAAATCTCAAATTATTGTTGGAACACATNCATTAACCTCAAAAAATCTTAATTTTTTTAATTTAAAATTAGCTATTATTGATGAACAACATAGGTTTGGCGTTAATCAACGAATTTCTATTGTCGAAAAAGGAAAAGACGTAAACTTATTAGTAATGACAGCAACGCCAATACCTAGATCATTAGCATTAACATATTATAATGACATGNATGTTTCAAATATAAGAATGAAACCAAAAGGAAGAAAAGATATAGATACATCCTTAATTTCAATTAAAAAATTAAAGTATCTTATAGATGGATTAAAAAGAAGAATATCTGAAGGTTCTCAAGTTTATTGGGTTTGTCCTGCAATAGAATTTAACGAACTAAGCTCAAATATTATTTCAATAGAAGAACGTGAAGAATACTTATTAAAACATTTTAATCAAAATGAACTCGATATTGTTCATGGAAAACAAAAATCAGAAGAAAGAAATATTAAAATTGATAATTTTAAACTTGGTTTATCAAAAATTTTGCTAGCGACGACTGTTGTAGAAGTAGGAATAGATATTCCAAACGCAGATATTATAATTATTGAATCAGCCAATCGGTATGGATTAGCGCAGCTACATCAACTTAGAGGAAGAGTTGGAAGAGGAGATAAAGAATCCTATTGTATACTTTTATTTGAGAATCAATTATCTGAAATTGCTGAAAAAAGNTTAAATACACTCAAATCAACTAATGATGGNTTTATTATAGCTGAACAAGATTTAATTTTAAGAGGACCTGGAGAAGTTTTAGGAATAAAACAATCAGGAGAAAATAACTTTAAGTTTGTCGATTTAATTTTACATTCAGAATTAATAGATAACGCAAAAACTGAAGCTGATTACCTATTTAATAATCTTGAAGATAACCATCAAAGTTTAAAATTGCTTATTCAAATATTTCAAAATAAAAAAGCTTTAATTTCGCTAGGTGGATAATTTACTTTGTTTAGGCACTACGATACCACCTGAAATAACTAACTTAACAGCTTGTTCCACTGGCATTTTTAAATAAATCAAGTCTTTTTTGGAAACAAAAAGTAAAAAGCCACTAGTTGGATTAGGAGTGGTTGGAACAAAAATACTAACCAAATCAGCTTTTTTGATACTTTTATCAATTTCTCCTTTTATTGAACTTGTCACAAAAGCAATAACCCATANATTTTTTCTTGGNTACTCAACTAAAACTACTTCTTTAAAACTTTTTGAATTAGTAGACATTACTGTTTCCATTATNTGTTTTATTGAAGAATAAATTGTNCTAATAACTGGTGTTTTGAATAAAATCATTTCACCAAGTTTCAACAAATTTCTCCCAATTAGCCCAGGTGTTATCGCACCAATGAAAGTTATAACAACAATAACAATAAACAATCCCAAACCAGGAACTTGAAATGGTAAAGCTTTTCTAAAATCTAAATATTCTGGCAATAAATTTGCTACTTTAGTATCGATAAAAGTAATAACTAACCAAGTTACATAAATTGTTATTATTATTGGAGCTGTAACAAGAAGTCCTGTTAAAAAAAANCGTCTAAAATTTCCTAAAAAAGATGNTCGTGTATTATATTGATTATTTAATTCTGTCATACTATTTTACTTTATGTAAAGATATACACAACTATATGAAAAAGTTAAATGTAAAACAATTAAACAATCTAAATAAATTAGATTCATTAGAAAAACTTTTAGAAGTAATAAGAATTTTAAGGCATCCCAAAAATGGCTGTCCTTGGGATATTGAACAAACATTTGATACATTGAGCAATTACCCAATTGAGGAAGCTTATGAATTAAAAAATGCTGTAGATAATAATGATATTAATAACATTAAAGAAGAATTAGGAGATTTACTCTTACAGGTTGTATTATTCAGTCAAGTAGGAAAAGATAATAATAAATTTTCATTTTATGACGTTTGTGAGGAGATTACACGAAAAATAATTAGAAGGCACCCTCAAATATTTAATATGAATTATAGTGAGAAAAATACCCCAAAAGATACCTGGGAAAAAATAAAATTAAGTGAAAAAGAAAATGATCATNAAAAATTTAAAAGCATATTAGATGATGTTCCAAATAATTTGCCACCACTTTTAAAGAGCTTTAAAGTTCAACAAAAAGCTAATTTGTTAAACTTTGATTGGAAGAATTATTTAGGGCCATTAAATAAAATTGAAGAAGAGTTAGAGGAAGTTAAGTTATCTTTAAAAGACAAAAATAATCCCGATAAAGTTGAAGAAGAAATTGGTGATTTATTATTTTCTACTGTTAATCTTATCAGGCATTTAAATTTAAATCCTGACATAGTAGCAGAAAAATCAATAAGAAAATTTAAAAATAGATTTTACAATATTGAAGAAAAACTTAAAAAAAATAATTCTAAAATAGATTCTGATAATATTCAACAATTGTGGTATAATGCTAAGAAGGAAGAGGAAAGTAAAAATGACTAATTTACCCAAAACAATTTTAATTACTGGAGCTACGTCTGGATTTGGAAAGGAAACAGCTAGAATATTTATAGAAAATGGATGGCAAACAATAATTACAGGTAGAAGAGGAAACAGACTTGAAGATTTAACAAAAGAATTAGGTAAAAATTGTCTTCCACTTTGCTTTGATATTACTGACAGAAATGCAGTTAAAAAGGAATTAGAAAATA
>NZIY01000029.1 GCA_002691795.1 SAR116 cluster bacterium | reverse complement strand
CTATCTGCCGTGGGTGTTTGAATCTTGAGAGGAGCTGTCCCTAGTACGAGAGGACCGGGATGGACGCACCTCTGGTGTACCGGTTGTCACGCCAGTGGCACCGCCGGGTAGCTAAGTGCGGAAGGGATAACTGCTGAAAGCATCTAAGCGGGAAGCCCACCTCAAAACTAGGATTCTTTGAGAACCGTGGGAGACGACCACGTTGATAGGCTAGGTGTGTAAGCGTAGTAATACGTTCAGCTAACTAGTACTAATAGTTCGAATCGCTTGATCAACCGTCATGAAAGCAGTTATCGGAAAATTTAATATTAAACATATGAGGTTAAATGACCTGGTGATTATGGCATAGGTGTCCCACCCGATCCCATCTCGAACTCGGAAGTGAAATCCTATAGCGCTGATGGTACTGCATCTTAAGGTGTGGAAGAGTAAGTCGTTGCCAGGTCTTTTAACCTCATATTTTTTTATGACGCGGGGTGGAGCAGCCCGGTAGCTCGTCAGGCTCATAACCTGAAGGTCGCAGGTTCAAATCCTGCCCCCGCAACCAAAATAATTTAAAGTTTTTTCACATAATTATATACAGTAAAAGTATTGAAGGTTTTATAAGCATTTTTAAATGTCCATTATCCATTTATTTTAATTTTAAGACTTTATAATTTAAATTAGATATGTAAATATTTAATTATTTAAAACAAAAACCATTTGGATAAATTTTGATACCTGAACTAACATTAAATGCATTAAAACAAGGTTTTGGTCATTTTGGAGTTGCTTCCAAGAGCAATAAAACAAAACATGTTGATACTTTAGGTGTAAGGATCAATACATCAGAATCTTTGATAACTTGCTTTGTAATTAATTCTGAATGTAAAGAGGTTTTAGAATATTTAAATGAATCTGGCAGAATAAGTTTCTTTGTGGGAATGATAAGTCATGAAGCCTATAATTTTAAAGGTCAATTTATATCATCAGAAACGATAAATGATAGTGATCTAAAAATTTCTCAANTTTATTCAAAAAATGCTATTGAAACTATCACTAGTATTGGTTTGTCAAAAGAAGCTGCACTTGAAAAGTATGGAAAATCTCCCGATATTTGCATTACATTTAAGGTTGATAAAGTTTACATTCAAACACCTGGACCAGATGCAGGTAAAGAAATAATACAAAGTGATAGATAATGATTAAAGATNTACATCTACCAGCATTACAAGGAATGTTTCCAAGTTGGATAACAAGCTGTTCATCTAATGGAGAACCAAATACCACCGTGATTTCGCAAATTTGGTATGTCGATGAAAATCATGTAGCTTTATCATTTCAATTTTTTAACAAGACTAAGAAAAATATTTCTGAAAACCCATATGCTTACGCGACAATCTCTGATCCAGGTACATTAAAACAATATAATTTAGAATTAAAGTTTGATCATGAGGAAACTGAAGGTGATCTATTTGATGAAATGGATATGAAGTTACAAGCTATAGCATCTATGACAGGTATGACTGGTATTTTTAAACTACAAGCGGCTGATGTATATAAAGTTATATCAATAAGTGATTAGTTTTTACATTATTAGGTATAAATTCCATGAACAAAAGTTTACTATCCGAAAAAGAATATGAAAATATAAAAAGTCTTTTAGAAAGAAAATCTAAAGAAGTAGAAATAATTAAACAAATTTCTAATAAAATTAACAAATCTCTTGATTTAAATTTAATTGCTTCAGCAATGCTTTCTNTGATGGATGAATTTTTTGAATTCGAACATTCTATGATTTTACTAGTCTCTGACGATAAAAAATATCTTAGTGTTTTAGAGACCTATGGTTATAAAGAAAAAGGTATTGGTGCAAAAGTTAAATTTGGAGTTGGAGTTATCGGCATAGTTGCTGAAAAGAAAAAGCTTATGAGAATGGCGAATTTGGGAATGCAGAGAAGTTATATGTATGCCATTCGTGAACAAGTAAAAATTACAGATAAAAATCAACTACAAGACGAAGTTTTGTTGCCAGGTTTAAAAAACGCCGAGAGTCAAGTTGCGATTCCAATGTTAATAGATAATGAACTTGTAGGTGTATTTTCTGTTGAAAGTGAAAAAATGAATATTTTTGATAAATCGGATGAAATACTGATTGGCATATTGGCAAATCAAACTGCTATCGCCCTTCAAAATGCTCGACTTTATCAACTTGAACAAAAAAGACTAAAAGAACTTAATCAAGCACATCAAGAACTAGAAAACCTTAATATAAATCTTGAAAAAAAAGTTGAAGAAAGAACGTTTGAATTACAAAAACTTTCAGAAAAGTTGTCAAAATACTTCTCACCTCAAGTTTATGAATCAATTTTTTCAGGCAAATTAGATGTTAAGATTCAGACTAAAAGGAAACCTCTTACGGTTTTTTTTTCTGATTTACAGGGTTTTACAGAATTAACTGAAAGGTTAGAACCAGAGGTGTTAACAGAACTTCTTACCCAATACTTAACTAAAATGTCGAATATTGCAATTAAATGGGGTGGAACGATTGATAAATTTATAGGGGATGCAATTTTAGTATTTTTTGGAGATCCTTCGTCTAAAGGAGATGAAGAAGATGCTATAGCTTGTGTTTCAATGGCAATAGAAATGATAGAGGAGCTAAATAAACTTAGAATATCGTGGAGAAAGAAAGGACTAGCAAAGCCTTTAAATGCTCGTATAGGGATACATAGTGCTGTATGCACAGTTGGTAATTTCGGTTCAGAAGATAGATTAGACTACACAATTATTGGAAACGGAGTAAATTTAGCATCTAGACTTGAGTCAAAATCTAACATCAATAAAATTTTATTGTCTGAAGACACTTATTTATTAATTCGAGACAAAATTATTTGCAAAAAAAAAGATGCNATAAAAGTAAAAGGGATTTCATTTCCAATTCAAACATATGAGGTTATAAAATTTTCAGAAGAAAACAAAAATTTAATAGAGAAAAATATACCAGGGTTGTCTCTTTCAATTGATAAGTCTGAAATTGAAGACAATAAAATTGCAATAGAGCTAGTTTCAGAAGTTCTTAAGCATTTAAAGTCGAAGACCTAGTTTAGACAAACTCTCTCAGAAGTATTTTCAAGTTGTCATAGAATTGTTCATAAAAAGAAAAATCATATTCTTAGTATAGAAGAATTAAGAGGTATTGAAGGAGTAATAGAGATAAGAAAACTTCATGAACAACTTAATCTTTAATAAATATAAATTGGTTATTAAACATAAAAAAGGTTAGCAATTAAGTATAAAAATCAAAAGTTTCATTGTTTCTTTGCAGTTTTTAATTTTACTTAATAAAATATTATTTTAAATAAAGTAAAAATTTATATTTTATTTATCTTGAATNAATTAAACTCCTAATGGAGTTGTAAGAGAAGTTGTTAATATACTTGTGAAAAGTAAAATAATAAAAATTATTAAAATTTCGATTTGAATAGATTTATTTAATTTATTTTGCCCATTAATTNGGTCAATTTTTATTAGTGGAACAATCTTAAACTTATTTATAGCACCCACAAATAAAATTATAGAAACCAAAGATATTTTAATTAATAAAACATACCCATAAGCTGACGTAATTAATGGCAAAATCCCCCCTAAAAGGATATATGAAAATATTAAGCCAGTTATAATTAATAAACTTATATATATAATAGCATAAACTCCAAAATTATGTGCAATTGTATACAAGTTTGTATAATTTTTCATTTTACACATATAACGAAGTGGCAAAAAAGATCCTACCCAATAAGAGATACAAATCAAATGAACAACTAATAAAAATTGAGAATTAATTCCGGATGATAAAGAATGACCTATAACAACAAATGAAATTACCAATATAATTGCACCTAAAAATTGGAATTTTGGTGTAAAATTTTTTTTGTTTATAGTTGATATCTTTAAAAAAACAAAACCAATAAATAGCAATATAGTAGATTTTGATTGCAAGGTCTCAAATGATAATTTAATAAGACTTAAGTCAAATAAGCTTTCAATATCTCCACCAAGATTTCCAGCAATTGAAAAAAAAACAAATATACTTACCAAAATACCAAAAGAAGAGTTTTGTTTTAAAATCTTATTACAATAGTTGTTAACTTCATAATTAAAATAGTTTTTGAAGTGAAAATTAAATAAAACTGTACCAATTGATATTAAAGCAGTTCCATAAATTAGTATTCGTAGAATTGGATTTATAAATGTCCATAAGTCTAAAATCATTTTATTTTACTTCAAATACAGACTTTCCTTTTATAATATGTCCATCTGGGCTGAGAGCTCTCCAAAATATTTCATATTTACCTGAAGTGATATTAGGCATCGGTAATGTAAATTTTTTAGTTCTTTCCTTATAAGAGTTTAGATTTAGTTTTATGTTTTTAGTCTCTCCAGATTTTCTGTTTAGATCTATTTTAATAAGTTTTACTTTTGATCTAAAAGTTAACTCGATTTTAGGTGGTTTTTTTGTGTAGACAATATTATTTTTTGGCAATATATCTGTTAATTGTGAATGAGAAAATGATATATTTGCATAAAAAATAAATAATAAAGTTAATATAGTTTTAAACATTTTAGTTCTCCTTGGTTTAACTTTTTGATCTAGAATTAATATTATTATGGATTTTTTTAATTTTGCTTGGCCAAGTACTTTTTATATAAGATAATACAGCAATAATTTCTTCATCACTTAATATATCTTTATAAGCAGGCATATTATTTGGGTATTTTTCTCCAATGAATTCTTCAATTCCGTATTTGGTAATCATGAATAAATATCTGTCTGGATGATGCCATGTATGACCAGTTTTGTCATGAGGAGGTGCTGGCATCAATCCATCAGGTAATCGTGACATCCAATTTTTTTGGCCTTCTAAGTTAATTCCATGGCATGACGCACAATTATTAGCATAAATTAGTTTACCATTTTCTATTATTAAATTGTTAGTTGGATTTAAATTAATAATTGCATTTAATTTGTTTGAGTGCGTTAGAAGAAAATATAATGTAGGTATTATGACCAATACTGAAAAGATAAAAAATTTATTCTTAAAAAACATTAATGACATCCTTTTCCTAAGGCTTTAAGTCTCCAATAATTATATGGAAGTGGGGTAATAAACCCTGCTATCAGCATTAAAGGTATAACCCACCAAGTTAAGATAGCTCCTCCTGTAAAAATAAAATCAGTAATGTTCATTGATACTTCCATTGAAATCATTGAGACAATAGACATTCCTATAGCTGTTCTGAAAGCTAAATTGAAAGACATTTGTTTAGAAAGGATAAATGTTTCTAAGGCAATAGATGTCAAAATGCCATTTACAACTGCTAAAGACATGATTGCCAGAATTGGCCAAGCAATTTTTGTAATCTGGAAAAAAGCAATAGTTCCAAAGTCTCCAATACAACAACCTAATAAACACCAAGATGTATTTTTAGATGCTTGAAGCCATGTATGATTGCATGACCAGTTTATAAGTAATGTATTTTGAATTGACATTATAATCCTTTTTAAGTTATTACTTATAAACCTTCCTCTAAGAGGAAAGTAAAGATAAAAAAAATGAATATTGGAAAAGCAGCGAAATTATCAAATTTAACCATAAAAGCTGTTAGGNACTATGNCAATATTGGATTGGTAAAACCCCAGCAAAACATATTTTCAGGTTATAGAGAATATACTAATGAAGAAGTAGCTAAACTTAGATTCATTGGGAAAGCAAGAAGATTTGATTTTAGCATTGATGAATGTAAGGAGTTATTATCCTTATATGAAGATAAAAATAGAAGTAGTAAAGAAGTTAAAAAGATTACGTTAGAAAAATTATCACAAATTGATAGTAAACTAAGAGATCTTAATGACTTAAGAAGTGAACTAAGCTTTTTAGCTAACAACTGCCATGGGGATGATAGGCCAAATTGTCCTATTCTCGAAGAACTCTCAAAGAATTAATTAAATAGTTATGGTTGCTGTTTATACAAAATCTATTTTTATGATAGTTTTTACATTTATCCTTTTAAATATCTCATATTTAATATGAATATTTCTATTTGCTTGTCAGGCTCATAACATGAAGGTCGCAGGTTCAAATACTGCCTTCGCAACCAAAATTTTTTATAAAGTAAATATCTAAGTTATTAATTTTTTTAATAGCAAAGTACGGTATCACTTTTTGTTGATAGTTCTAATAGTTTGTCAGGCATTGCGAATTCAGCATTGAAACCATTAAGTAAACTTTCATCATAACCTCTAGCTTTAGCAGACATTCCTGAAACATACAGTTTAATATTATTTTCTTTTAAATAATCTAAATGATTTTTTAAATCTCCCGTTCCCTGACCAACAACTTCACCTTCATTTTTTGTATTTAATAAATGAGTACCATCAGCAGCCAAAAAAATGTTAAGTTCATCACCTTTTTTGTGTGAGGTAATAGCCACTAACATACCAAGAGTAGCTTTATTTTTTAGGTCAGGACCACTATGTATGTGGATTAAGAATTTTGACACTTTTAAATCTCCTTATTTACGAATTAGGTTTTTTATAGTTTTATTAACTAATAATGTTTAAAATTATAATTAAATCAAATATATTTATTTCATTAATTTATTTATTTTTAAATTTATCTATTTCTTATGCAGATTATTCTGATAAGGATAAAAAAAAATATGAAGTTTATAAAAATAATTTAATAAAAAGAAAACTACTTTTAGAGTCTTACGAAAGGTGTGAAGAATATATAAATAATTCTTCTGTTGAGTTATTTTTGAATTGTGGTGATAAAGACATGAAAATTAAAAATTAAAATAGCTTGTCAGTTTCACAACATAAAGGTCGTAGGCTCAAGTCTTACCCACACAAGAAAAGTTTTACAAAACTAATAACTTACGAGAGAACTTATGATTTTCGATTTGAGGGCTTTTTTCAATTTTAAGCCTGATAGGGGTTTAGCTCTTGTCAAATTGACTCTCACTTGCCGTCAGGTTTATTCCATATGACAAAAAAAGGGAATCTCATTTGTCCTAATATTGGTATAACCCTGTTTTTCTAACTTTCCATTAAATTGAACAAGAAGCATTGGCCACTTTTGACTTTGATAATTTTTTTTTAATCTAACGTCTTCCTCCACCTTGTCCACCACCACTGTTGCCTTGTNCACCACCACTTGCTGTCACCACCACTGTTGCCTTGTCCACCACCACTGTTGCCTTGTCCACCACCACTGTTGCCTTGTCCACCATTGCCCTTTTCAATAATATCATGATTTAAGTGCTCTCTTCTGTGATTATTTTGCATATTTTGGGTATTTTTTTTATATTTTAATTGATTTTTTAATTGGATAGTTTTTTTATCAAATTTTATTTTTCTATTTGAATTTTTAAAAATGTCTTTAAGAAAAAGATTTTGCCATTCATCTTTTTTTAGTGAAATTATTCTATTTGTAGTTAATTTGTTACCTTTTATTGTTTCAAAAATAATTTTCCTAGACAGGTTTTTTTTAACGTTATTTAAAACTTCATCATAATAGAAGCCTTCAATTGCAATTCTATTAACTCTACCATCAAACATCTGGCCATAAATTTTTACGACTTCAGAACTTGTTATCAAATTGTCAAATTCTTTTTCAAGGTCAATTTTTATAAAATCTCCTTTTTTTACATTTAATGTATTATCAGAACTGATAAGAAAAGATCTATTATTATCAATCATAATCATGTCATCCTTTATACTAGTTACAGTACCAGTAACAAATGGAGCATTATTTGGAGAGGTTAGTGAAATATGACTACTATATAATCTTTCATCATCTCTTAATCCGTGAATAGATATATTTGTTCCAACTTTTAAAGAGTTTATATCTAAGCTATTTCCAATTGTATTTGGTAAAATCAAAACTTTTTCACCTTCTACAGTTATTTCTCGATTTGTTAAATTTACAGCATCTACTTTACCTAAAAGGGCAATTTGTTCAAAAATATTTTTGGCTATAAATTTGTCATTAATAAAAATAGCTTCTACAGCAACTAATTGTCCAATTGATAACTCCGAAGCTAGTTTATTTTTATTTTGACTTTTTACAATTTGATTGGGTTCATAATCTATGGTAAATCCATTAACTATTATAGAACCATAACCAGAAATAGTCCCTATTATCCCAGTTCCTCCAATACCATTATCTTCGCCAAATATACCAGTTCCTCCAATACCTCCATTCAAAGCATAATTAATTCTTCTAGAATCTTTTGAACATGAGAAGACTAAGAGTAACAAGAAAAATATATTTAAAATTATTTTTTTTCTTGTCCTTAACATAATTATTATTCGATTTTATTAATGCTACGTATTTTTGTTAACAGATGTGTTTTTGGTTTCAGTTTCTATTTTTAAAAAATAGCTACCAAGTTTAAATCTATATTTCTGTTCTTTTTTTTTCTTATCATTTTGAGCTAAATCAAAAGCTAGTTTATTAATTTTAACTAATACTGGCATTGATAATTCAATAGCTAAATCTTCAATTTTTTTTATAGAATCTTTTGTTAATCCAGAGGAATATACCGCTCTTTCAAAATTACGATTTTGCTTATCTATGAAGTTTTGGGATGATGCATAAATATGATCAGCTATATTCTCACCAAAAAAATATCTCATTTCTAAATCTGAATCTGAAGGGCTGTAGTTTTTAAGATTTAATTTAATTAAATCTTTTTTATCCAAAGTTATAATTTTGCGTTCTTTCCAATCATCTAGCAAAGTACGAGATCTGATATCTTTGCTTACTGATGAAACTAAATCATCGAAGGAACAAATACCAAATTTTGGAAGTTTAGCTGGATAACCCTTTTCATTAAGATATTTTGGATTAGCGGTCCATTCTGAAATAACTCTTGCATACACTGAGGTACTTTCAGTTTCGAAATGATCTAAATTTCTGATTTTCTTTACATCTTTTCTATGCACACCAGTCAATAAACTGATTCTTGATTCAGTAAGCTTTACATTTGATTTATTAATTTTTTCTGCAGTTAATACCATAGATTTTTTTAAAATTTTTAATATTTCAGGCAAAGTAATACCATTGTGAATGAAATCTAGAGATAACGAAGACATAATTCGTTCTATTGATTTAGTATAAACTTTGTTGATTTTCATAGCGTTTGTTTTCCATAAAACTTTTAGATTATAGCATAAGAAAAAAAAATGTGGGAAAAAATCACATTTTTATTGACGTGGGAATAATTCCCGCATATTATTTAAATAATTTAAAAAATATGGAGATAAAAATGAAAGTTTTTTTACTAAAAATATTAAATAGCATAATTTATATGAGCTTTTTAACTCTTATTATATCAATGGATCATAATCTAAAATTTTCTGAAGCTGATGCAAAATCTAACAATAGGGGTGGAGACCGTGGTGAGAGCAGAGGTGGTAGTAGAGGTGGAGACCGTGGTGAAAGCAGAGATAATGCTCAAAATGAAAACAGAGATAGAGACAGAAGTAGAAATAGAGAAGCTAATCTAGGGAATAATCTAATTGATAACAGATTTTCAGGACGTAATCCTAGAATTAGCACATTTACTAGAAATAATCTTAGAAATATAAATCAATCAATTTTTCAACCTTTAAATATTACTCAACAACGTAATATCGGGGTTGGTAGCTTTATTGAGAGGTTTAATCAAAATTCTGAAATTTTAAACGTAAGAAATAATACTATTTCACAAGTTATTGCTGGATTTCAAAATTTAGATATTGATGGAAATGGTATACTTTCACAATCAGAACTTGAAGCGGGTGAAATTAATGCGATATCTGCTGCTTCTAGTGTAATTAATAATCCAATATATAATGGAAATTTAACTGTTGAAGAAGTACAACAGAATATTTCTTCTGGTTTTGAGAGACTTGATTTAGATGGAAATGGTACTGTAACTGTAAATGAATTGAATAGTTCACAAGGAGTAGTTGTTCAGGTCGTAACAAATCTTTTTCCTGACCAGATTGAGGATAGTCAATTGACTAGATCAGAGCTTGAAACTTCTATAAATACTAGGTTTAGTAGATTTGATTTAAATACAGATGGGATTCTTTCAATTGATGAATTAAACGAGTTAAATAAAGGAACAACAGATAATATAGTTGAAAATCTAATGACTAGATATGATCAAAACA
This sequence comes from SAR116 cluster bacterium, assembly GCA_002691795.1. Lineage (GTDB taxonomy): Bacteria > Pseudomonadota > Alphaproteobacteria > Puniceispirillales > Marisalimonadaceae > TMED54. The sequence goes on along the minus strand of NZIY01000029.1, from coordinate 25,784 downwards.
GTAATGGTCAAATAAATTCTGGAGAGGCCTTTAATCTGGTAAATAGACTTACAAGTAATGGTATTGATGTAAACGAAGATGGAAGCATATCTTCAGAAGAGCTTAATACTCATTTAATTGATCAAAAAAGTAATACACAAATGGCCTTTTTGGATCAAGATCGAGATGGAAATATCAATTTAAATGAATACTCTCAAAGAGAAGTTTCAAATTTTAATAGATTTGATACTGATCAAGATGGTACTATTACAACTGAACAGTAGTTATTAAGAAATTTATATTTTTAACTGTATTTCTATAATTTTTTTAAGAGAAATGAAATGAATTAGAATAGATTTTTTCTAAAAAATTCAGTAAATTACAAAAAAGCCTGCAATCTTAGAATTGTAGGTTTTTTTTATTTTAACTTTGATTAGAGATAAAAGTTTTTTTACAGCTTGTAAGATTTATTCAAATTTTTTTAAATATTGTTATTATCAAAATATATAATAGATATTAAAATTAAAAAGGATTGGCAATGGATTGGGAGGACTATGAAAAGGGGCAAAGGTTTAGAAGAGTGATTACAAATACTTTTTCATCAAATGAAGATTGTGAAATGTTTATCATGGTTTTAAAACAACAATGGCCAAAGCATATAAATAAATTACCTGATAGTGAATTAGAAATAACTAGATCTATAGAATTTCCAAATATTATGTCTGCTATATGGACTTTAAGAGACTATAAGCATTTTGTTACTTTAGAAAAAATAGGTAATGAAATAATTTATCCATACAGAAATAAATTNTCACCAAAAACAACAAGTATAAAAACAGAATCTCTTTGTAAGATATCAGGAAGTTAATAGAGGTATAATTAGATATTATTTGATTTAAATTAAATTATATTAAATACAAAAATGAATTTAGATATTTAATCTAATAAAATTTCTCTGCTTGAAGAATTCTTAAAATAAACATTAAAGTAAAATAACCAGCATTAATCATTAAAACAAAACTTAATAATAAGTTTATAGAAAAAGGTAATTGGTTTTGAAGAAAATCTCTCCAAAAATACTTTTCTAAATGGAATGCCAATTCAATGTAAACAACTGTCAGTGAAGCTGCGTTTATAATATATAATGTATATCTATCATAATTATATAAAAATTTACTTAACAAAAAAAATGTTAAAAAGAATAAAATATATACTAAAATTCTTAATAGTTTCAAACTTAAAAACTGAAAGTATTTTGAATATTTATACCTAATCAATATTGAAAATAAAATGGTATGTATAGCAGTAACTAATAATAACTTTAAATTCAGTAGTTCCATTAAATTAATAATAAAGAATAACTCAATATACCAAAAGGTAAGCCGATCAAAGCTCCAACTGATAAAGATTTGTTAAATGATTTAATTTTAAAAAAACCTAATAGTAATATCCAAGCTGTAAAAGGCACAGATAAACCAAATAAAAATCCTATAATAAGATTTATATTATATATACTCCATTTTTTGGGACTATCTAAAAAATCGATCATACCATAGATATAATAAAAGATTAGCAATTATCAATTAAATTATTATAGTAAGAATATAGTTTTAAAATAAATCAATTTTTGAAAAGGTGTTAACATTACCAAGTCTAATTCAAAATTTTCAGATTGGTGGAATGATGGTGAAAGTAAGTTTAAAAAAGTTTCATATATGTTTAACTCTTGGTGGAATGATGGATCTTATAAACCATTAAAGGCAATATATGTTTCAATATTTATACACATAATATTTGCAGTTTTATGGGGTATATTTTGGTTATTTGAAAAGATTTTGTAACGTTATATGCTTTTAAAATTTTGATTATATAAACATATTTTAAATTTTAAAGCTCGTCAGGCTCATCACCTGTATATCAAAGATTTTAATCCAGCTTATTAATAAACTTAAATTAAAAAGAAATTATTCCTCCAAAAAAAGGAATACTTAATAATGCTAAAATATATGAAATTATCCCTGATCTAACTACAGCGTCAGTAGTCACATTATATATAGAAGCGAAAACTAAGCCCATAGCACCTATTGGGGCCGCTGCAACCATCATTGTAGTTCTTGAGATAATAAAATCATAATTTATTAAATATAAAATAATAAAAAGTATTAATGGGAAAATAAATATTTTAAGAAATGCAATTACTAAAGACAGCATTATTTGTGTTTTATCAGTTCGGTAAGATAGCAAAATACCCATAGCAATTAAGGCACATGGAGTTCCAGCTTCACATATGAAATTAACTAATCTTGTAACACTGAGAGGGATTTTTATTTGAAAAATAAATATTGTCAAACCTAAAAACAAACCGATTAAAGCAGGATTTTTAAACTGGCTTAAAAATATTTCTCCAATATTTTTTTTTTTATGATTAGCTAATTCTAATGCACAAACGCTTAATCCTACCGTAATAAAATCAACAGAAATTATAGTTTCTATTGGCACAATATCTTTTGGTCCAAATTCAAACAAAGCTATTGGATAAACAAAAAACAAATGATTTGAGAAAGATGAAGTCATGCCAATGATGATAGATTCAGAGAAATGTCTTTTAAAAATTAATTTTGCTATTGAAAATCCTAAAAAGTATATAATTGATTGGGTTAATAAATAATAAAAATACAAATTCCAATTAACGAACTCGTATCTAAAGTTTCCAATAATTTTTATACCCAATGCTGGTACAATTATTAGACCAATAAGCTTAAGAAAAACTTTAGAATCTAATTTATCTAATAAATTAAATTTACCTGATATAAAACCAATTAGTACTAAGCCAAAAAGAGGAAGTGTCGAAAAAAATAAACTATAGAACATTAACTTTTTGACTTATTGGAATGCTATCAATTATTTTGAATAGATTATTAGTGAAAATAGAATCATTCCTCTAAATTTGAAGAACGATTAGCTTTCATCTTGTTTTTAGTTGATTTTTTACAAGCTTCTTTAACCGCAATACCTGCTAAAAAACCAATACCTATACCCATAATTGTTCCTTTTAAAATTCCTAGTCCAAACACATTTACTCCTAATATTTAATCCATAAAATTAATTGGTACAAACCTAAAACAAAACCAAAAAATAGATATAGTCTAAGCTGTGAATTCAATATTGGCTTGATTAGATGTTTAATGAAATTGTCCATACATTATGATGTAATTTTTATTAAGATAAATTCAATGCATGATTAAGACTTTATTTATTAAAATAAATAAATAATTTTAAAATTTACTACAATTATTTTAATATATTTATTTTTGACTAATTAATTCCATTAATTCTGATCTTANGGTNTGATTGTCATTAAAAACACCTAGCATTTTTTTTGTTACAGTACTTGATTCAGGTTTATGTACACCTCTAGTTGTCATACATTGATGAGCTGCATCAATTATTACTGCTACACCCAAAGGTTTTAAAACTTGTTGCATGGTTTCGGCAATCTGTGCTGTCAAAGTCTCTTGTATTTGTAATCTTTTAGAAAATATGTCCACTAGTCNTGCAATTTTACTAATACCAACAACTCTTTTGTTAGGCATGTAAGCAACATGGGCTTTGCCAAGAATTGGAACAATGTGATGTTCGCAATGTGATTCAAGTCTTATATTTTTTATAAGGACCATTTCGTCATATCCNTCAACCTCTTCAAAAGTTTTTGAAAGAATTTCAATTGGGTCCATCTTATATCCCTGAAAAAACTCTTTATAAGCATTGACAACTCTTTTAGGGGTTTCAATTAAACCCTCACGTTCAGGGTCATCTCCTGCCCAGGCTATTAGGGTCTTCACAGCTCGCATTGCTTCTTCTCTTGAGGGGTTAGGGTTGAATTTAATGATATTTTCATTTAATTTTTTTGACATAGTTATTTATTATTTTAGTTATGTTATATTATAACATTATATATAATAATAAATTAAATATTTTAAACTATAAACNTACACNATTAATAACGATGAGCTCATTTCCAAATATTATTCCAATTACTGTATTAACTGGTTTTTTAGGTAGTGGTAAAACTACTTTATTGTCTGAACTAGTTAAAAAAGAAAAAGTAAATGATATAGCTTTTATTATCAATGAATTTGGTGAAGTAGGACTTGATCACAGTTTAATAGAAAGTACAGATGAAAATATTGTTGAGCTTCAGAATGGATGTATATGTTGTACGATTCAAGAAGACTTAAAATCAACGCTTTTAAATCTTTTATCAAAAATGGAAAAAGGTTTAATAAATAAATTTAATNGAGTTATCATAGAAACAACAGGTTTAGCGGATCCAGTTCCAATTATTCATACATTAATGACTTCTATTGACTTAATCCGTGTTTATATCATTGATGGTGTTATAACTATTGTAGATGCTGTAAACGGAAATAAAACATTTGANAATCATTTAGAGTCAATAAAACAAACATCTTTTGCTAATAAAATTATTTTATCAAAAGTTGATCTTGGAAATGATGAAAAAATAAAACAATTAATCGAAAGAATAAATAAAATTAATCCAAAGGCTCCAGTTGTTGAAAGTAAAAAGGATAAACTACAAATTAAAGAATTTTTTGAATTAAATGATTACCAACCACTAAACAAATCATGGAATGTGAGAAAGTGGTTAGCTGAAGAAAGAGAAAAAAATAAATATTCTCATAATCATNAGCNCCANCATGACTTAAATCGTCATAATGACAATATAAGATCCTTTTCCTTAGTAAGTAATAAACCAGTAAGTATAACCACTTTAAATTTTTTTTTAGAATTAGTGTCTGCTCAAATGGGCGAAAACATGTTAAGAATTAAAGGTATCATAAATGTGAAAGGTGAAGATCGTCCAGCAATTATTCATGGGGTACAACATATTTTTCATCCTTTAGAATGGCTTGACAAATGGCCAGATAATGATTTTTCAACAAGATTAGTTTTTATTACTTCTAAAATTGAAAAGTCAGTTATTGAACAATTTTTTCAAATATTAAAGTAAGTTTNNAGGTTTATTGAAAATGAAAAGTAAAAGAAGTCCTTGTATAGATGTNTGTAAATTTACAGAGAAAAATGGGTGGTGTTTAGGTTGTGGTCGTACGAAAGAGGAAGCTAGAAATTGGAAAAAATTAAAACCATATGATATAAAAGTATTAGAAAAACAACTTCAAAAACGATTATTAATTATAAAAAAAATATGAATATTTTGTTTTTTTCTCTTCTTTGGAGTTTTAAGCTTTAGGCTCTATACGAAAGGCTGGTTTCATTTGATAATAGTTTCAAATCACAATTGCAAAACATTAAAGATATTAGATGGTGTAATTTGAAATTATCTAAATTAGAACTTACACTCTATAATATNANAACATGAAATTAAATTTTTTGAAAATTATAGGAGTCCTTTTACTAGTTTTTATTGTTGGAAACTGTATCTTTTATTTTGGATTAGATAAAACTATTCCAGATCACAATAAAAAAAGTTGGATAGAATCTCTTTTTTATCTAATGGGCACAACAACAAATTCTGCAATTGATCAATTTATAATCTGTGGAATTGCGTTTTATATTATTCACTTATTAAACAANAAAGGTATATTAAAATTTGGTAGTAATATTAATATATTTTTAGGTTATTTTTTAAGTGTTATTATCAATTTTGGATTTAAAATTTTTTACTTAAATAGAATAAATAATGATATAACGTCTTTTGAAAATATTTTTATAACAGCTTTTGTTCCAATAATTTATAGTTTTTTGATGTACAGAATTGTTGAAAGATTTGTAAAAAATAAAAGATTATCTTAAACAAATTTATAAATGATANATATCNTTTAGCAAAATAAATATATAATGCAATATAATAATTACAAANTATTTTTGTTTNAATATGAAAATTCAAGACAAAATATTTTAAAGCCTTAATTGGCAATAAGATTAGATTGTCTTGCAATTTAAATATTTAGAAANTAGTTACTAATCAAGTAACTTTATATTTCCTGCTGAAATTTTATCTTTATTTCNAGCTTCATCATATGATACTTTTTGATTTTCAGAGAGGCTTTTTAAACCTGCTGTCTCAAGAGCAGAGATATGAACGAANATATCTTTAGAACCATCATCTGGGGCTATAAATCCGTATCCTTTATTTGGGTTAAACCATTTAACTGAACCAGTTTTCATAATATTATCCTTTCTTAACTTTTTGAAAGTAAACAAGAATTATATTACAGACACAAAGTTAAGGTAATATAACAAAGTTAACTTAAATTTAAAGCATTAATTTTAAAAAAGTTCTTAAAAGACCTTGTTCATCATTAATANAGCTTAAAATTTTTGTTTTAAGTTATTTTGATTGGTCACATAAATTATAATTTTTATATGATCATTTAATCNTTATAAACCTTATTCGATACTATCTTATTGATAAGAATAAAAGATATGATATATATTAGGGAAGAAAAATGTCCTGCTATCGCTATAACATATGAAAATAAATATAAATTAAAAACAAGGNTAATTATTTTTCTAATTAATCACTAAGTCTATTTTTTATTATAAATAAAAACTTAACTTTAATTTAATTAATGGCATCCTTTTCCTAAAGCTTTAAGTCACCAGAAGTTATATGGTAATNTTGTTATAAATCCTGCTAATAACATTAAAGGCACAACCCACCAAGNTAGTTTTGCTCCACCAGTAAATATTATATCTGAAGCATTCATTGCAAATTCCATAGATATCATCGATATCAGTGACATACTATTGCAGTTTTTAAAGTATTATATAAAGGCATTTGTTTTGATAAAATAAATGTTTCAAGTGCAATTGAAGTTAAAATACCATTGACCAAAGCTAATGACATTATTAATAAATCAGGCCAATTTATTTCAAAAAATTGAAAATAAGCANTAGTCCCAAAATCGCCAATGCAACAACCTAATAAACACCACAGGTATTTTTGGATGCTTGACCCCATGTATTTTGCAAAGCCAATTTATATTTAATTTGTGGTATATTAATATTTTCTTATTAACTAATATTGAATTTGATTAAAAGAAATAATTTAAAGTTTACTAAAGATAAAAACAGCTAAATTTTAATCAAAAAATAAAAAAATGTTAATTTTTAAAGCACATTGTTTTTTTTATTCTAAATGTCTGTTACATATTAAAAATGAAGTCTAANAATATATTATTATTTACNGATTTAGATGGTAGTTTATTAAATAAAAAAACTTTTGATTTTAAAGCTGCTNTCAGTTTGATTAAAGATTGTCTAAATAATGGCATTAAGATTATTGCCAATAGTAGTAAAACTAATTTAGAANTTGATGATTTTTGTAAAACTTTAAATATTCCAAAAATCTACATAAGTGAAAATGGTTCATGTATTTATGGACTAAACCTAATAAAAAAAAATTTAAATNAAATAATATGTTTGAGTAGAAATAGGAAATTAATTTATGAGCATTTTGTAAATAATGTAGATCTTANCCTGAGAAAAAAATGTAATATTCTAGAAGATGAAACCTTAAAGAAGCAAATTGATATATTAGGGTTGCCTAAGCATAAAATTGAAATGGCACTAGATCGTAAATTTTCAATTCCATTTACATTTAATGGTGATAAAAAAGAAGAAATTCAATTAAATGCGATAGTTGAAAAAATTGGTTTAAAAATNCAGTTTGGTGGCAGAGTTTTAAATTTAGGNGATACTGTGTCNAAAGGGAAAGCGATGGATAAATTCATATCATTATTGTCTATGGAAACTAAAAAAGAATATTTATCCATTTGTGTGGGGGATAATGAGAATGATTTTGATATGTTAGAAAAAAGTGATTACCCATGTCTGGTTAAAAGCGATAAAGTAAAATTAGTAAATTTTAAAAATGATTGTGTCGTTTCAAAAAAAGAAGCTCCATATGGCTGGGTTGANGTTGTAAATGCAACTTTAAATAAAATTTTAGAAAAAAGTTAATCCATGAGTGAATTTTCTCAAAATGGTGTAGTAGCAACATTACATGATTTTTCTAATAGAAATATCATTGATATTGAAAATGATTTAAAGCAATTTTCTAAAGATAGAAAAATGGAACTTATTCTCCCATGCCTTTATTCAGAGTTAGAAGGTAAAGCTTTGCCAAAGATTATTGATGAAATTAGTAATACAAACTATTTAAATCACATAATCATAGGATTAGATAGAGCAAATGAAAAACAAGCTAAAAAAGCATGGAAATTTTTTAAAAAATTAAATCATCCATTTACAATACTTTGGAACGATGGCCCTAACCTTCTGCAACTAGATAAAGAACTTAAAAGTCATAAACTTGCTCCTCAAGAATTAGGTAAAGGTCGGAATGTTTGGTATTGTTTAGGTATGGCCATTGCGAGGGGGGAAGCTAGGTCCATAGCTTTCCACGATTGTGATATTTTAACGTACGATAGAAGGTTATTAGCTAAGTTATTTTATCCAGTTGTAAACCCTTTATTTAATTTTGAATTTTGTAAAGGGTATTATCCTAGAGTTTCNGGGGGGNAAATGAATGGAAGAGTTTCTAGNTTATTAGTTACACCTCTTATTATGGCTNTGGAAAAAACATTAGGGAATAATGATTATTTAGACTTTATGAAATCTTTTAAATATCCATTAGCTGGAGAATTTTCATTTAGGCGTAACTTAATGTCAGATATGAGAATTCCATGTGATTGGGGAATTGAGATAGGCATCCTTTCGGAAATGCAACGCAATCAAGCCTCTAACAGAATATGTCAAGTAGATCTGGCAGATACTTATGATCATAAACATCAGGATCTTTCTATTGATGATCAGAGCAAAGGTTTATCTAAAATGTCAATTGACATAATCAAAACTCTCATAAGGAAACTTGCCACTCAGGGNAACTCTTTTAGTTTAGAAACTTTTCGTTCAATTAAGGCAACATATTATAGGATTGCATTAGACATGATAGATATCTATAGAAGTGATGCTCAAATGAATGGCCTAAATTATGATTCACATATGGAAGAAAAGGCTGTTGAATTATTTGCCTTTAATATTATGAAGGCTGGAGAAAGTTTTTTTGAAAATCCAATGGATACTCCTTTTATACCAACTTGGAGCAGAGTGAAAAGTGCAATCCCTGATTTTATAAATAGGTTAAAAGAAAAAGTTGAGATGGATAATGAAAAATACAAATNCTAATTATTGGAAATAATTTCTTTAAGAAAAAAACAANNTGCATTTTATCCGAATACCACTCAATATACNTTAACTCTTGGGCCAAAATTTTTTGGATTTTGGNGACAAANTATAGATAAGAANCAGAATATTTTTNCAATAANAAACATATNGTCTGTTGAAAGAAAATTTAGATTAAGTAAAATTAACTTGTTTGAAAACCAATTATGGTTAGATCTGCTTGAACTGAAGGTAAATTTTCAAAATATTAAGAGTTTGGAACTTAAATCATTTCAAACAGTTAGGATTTTTAATAAAATTGATTAACATACCTTCTGAAATTTATTTTAATTATGGAGATTTAGATGGCTAGAGTTAAAGATATAGAAGTTAACGAAGCTTCTGAAGAAATTCGTTCAATATATGAAAAATTTATAGANACTTATGGTCCATTTGCCAATCAAGCAAAAGTTTTTGCTCACAGACCTATNATCTTTAAACACATGATGAGTATGTTGATGGAATTAGCAGACAAGCCAATTATCGATAAAAGATATTTAGAAATAGCTATTGTATCAGTATCTGCTGTAAATNAATGTGATTATTGTGTTGCACATCATGCACCAAATTTAATATCTGAAGGGTTATCNGATATAACTATAGATAATATNTTAGAAGAAGACTGTCCAGGTCTACAGCCATTAGATATTTTAGTTCGTGATTATTCTGTCCAGATTACAAAAGATCATAATAAAGTTCAGGATAAGCAATTTAAAGAACTAAGAGAGTACTTCTCTGAAGAACAAATGGTAGAATTAACATTTCGTATTTCTTTATGTACTTTTTTTAATAAGTTTAATGATGTTATGCAGTTAGAAATGGAAGAAAGCCATTTATTATATTTAAAAAATTGATATTAAACTAATAAATAAATTATGGTTTTGATTTTAANATTAACAATAAANCTAGATCGTCAAAGACAGGTCATGAATGATNTTAATTTCATCANTGTTAAAAAAAATGTTAGTGTNTTTTTGTTCATNTAAATTATTAATTTTANAATTTTCAACTAAAGAAAAATTTAAAATTGNAAGTGAATCTATTTAAAGTTACNATNNATTTATGTGCATNAGCTCGACAAGCATTTTATCATCTTTTCTACTCGCCCTGTTTGCGTGCATTAGTTATTTTAATTATGATAAGATAAAAGCAANATTTAAAAATATAATTTATTTTAAATCAAAAAAAATCAGATAATGATAAAAAAAAAATTGTCAGTTGAAAACTTTGTAAAAACGTCGTGTGGAATAAACCAATANCATTTATTAAAAAAAAATAAGTCTATATTTGGAAGATTNCGATTATCTTGGTTTTTATTCTTTGCAACAATAAGAGACTTATTTTTATCAAAAAAAATATAANTTAATTTTTTGACCTTTGATCTTTTTTTCTTTCGTGTTCTTTTAAATACCTCTTCCTAAGTCTAATTTCTTTGGGNGTAACTTCAATTAACTCATCTTCATTAATCATTTCAATAGCTTTTTCTAANGTAATTTTAGTTTNTGGNGTTAAAACTATCGCTTCATCAGCTCCACTAGAACGAAAATTAGTTAATTGTTTTGTTTTTAAAGGATTTACNGTTAAATCATTTTCTCTTGAATTAAATCCAATTATCATTCCTTCATAAACTTCAATATTGCTAGGAATTATTAATTTACCTCTTTCTTGTAAATTGAATAATGCGTATGGAACAGCTTTTCCTTGACTCATAGAAATTAGTGCTCCATTTTTTCTATTTCTATTAATATTGACTACACAAGATTTATATTCTTTAAAAGTATGATTAATTATACCTGTTCCAGAAGTAAGCGTTAAAAATTCTGATCTAAAACCGATTAATCCGCGTGTAGGAATTTCAAAATTTAATCTTAATTTATTATTCTCAAAAGGAGTTAAATTGATAAGCTGGGCTTTTCTTTCTCCAAGTTTTTCTATGACCACTCCTTGGTGTTGTTCTTCTATATCTAAAATTAAATCTTCAAAAGGCTCACATTTTTCACCATTAATAGTCTTATAAATCACATCAGGTGAAGACACCCCAATTTCGAACCCCTCTCTTCTCATGTTTTCAATCAAAATAGATAAATGTAGTTCACCTCTNCCTGAAACTTTNAANTTNTCAGCNCTATCNGTACTNTCTACTTTTANNGCNACGTTNGTTTTTANNTCTTTATNTAANCTNTCTTTGATAACTCTACTNGTTACANANTTNCCNTCATTNCCNGCNAATGGACTATCATTTACTTGAAATATCATTGAAAGNGTTGGTTCATCAATTTTNAAATTAGNCATTTTNTNTAAATGTTCNGGNTCNCAAATNGTATCTGANATTTTTAAATNATCNAAACCACTTAATGCNANNATATCNCCACAAANNGCNTCATNTACTTCTTTNTGATNTAANCCNTGAAANATCATTATTTTAGANACTTTNTCNTGTTTTACNTTTTCGTCNTTANCNATNATNCTNACTNNNTGATTTTTTTTNATNANACCTTTTTTTANTTTTCCNATACCAATAATGCCNAAAAAATTTGAANAATCTANTGCAGTTATTTGCATTTGTAGAGGTTCANTTGATNTATCNTCTGGNGATTCNACATTATCAATTATCATTGAAAATAGGTCATTTAAGTTCTCTGTTCTTGTATTATAATCTTTAGTTGCCCAACCATTAAGTGCAGAAGCATAAATTACTGGAAAATCTAATTGCTTTTCATTTGCGTTTAAATCAACAAATAAATCAAATGTTTTATCTAGCACCCAATCAGGTCTGGCACCATCTCTATCTATCTTATTTATAACAACAATAGGCTCTAAAAAATTTTCTAATGCTTTTTTTAGAACAAAAGTAGTTTGNGGCATCGGACCTTCAACTGCATCTACAAGTAAAAGTACAGAATCTGCCATTGAGAGAATTCTTTCAACTTCTCCTCCAAAGTCAGCNTGTCCTGGTGTGTCAATTATATTTATTCTATAGTCATTCCATATAAAACCTGTATTTTTGGATAAAATTGTGATTCCACGTTCTTTTTCAAGATCATCGGAATCCAAAACCCTATCTTTAATTTNTTCATGCTGTTTGAAAGTACCAGATTGTTGAAGCATTTTGTCAACTAAGGTTGTTTTACCATGATCTACATGCGCAATAATTGCAATATTTTTTATTTTATTAGGTTCTAATTTCATATATTTTTAATTTATGTCTGGTTTATTAGGTATTTGGAATAACACAAACGAACAATTTTTGCACGATTATGAAGATTGGTACAATAACGAACACCTTTTTGAAAGATTAAATATTCCAAATATCAATGTTGCAAGAAGATTTCAAGGTTTAAAGTCAAATTATAATTATTTTACAAGTTATGAGGCTAAAANTTGTGAAACTTTTTTCTCTTATGANTATATCAAAAAGCTAAATAATCCAACTAAAAAGACAAAATTTATTATGGAATTTGTTTTTAAAGATATGACTAGGACGGTCTTTAAGAAAAATATTATTAAAGGAACTATAAGAGGAGCATTTTGTTTAATAATAGCTCATAAAAATAACACGAATATAAATAACTTGTTTGCTTTTGAAAAAACAATAAAAAGTATAAATTTTGTACATTCTGAAATTTGGAGTAAAAAAGAAAAANAAAACTTGAAAATATCAAAAGAAGAAAGCTTAAGAGGTGAAGATAAAAAATTTTCTAACTGTCTATATTTAGAATTTACAAATTCAAATGATGTATTATTGGCAATGGATAATGCAATTAGAAATTTTTCTGAAGCAGAGATAGGATCATATCAATTAATATCTACCCTTACTTAGNTTTATTAGTTTACAAAATNCGATTTATATGGGAATTTTTCGATTTTGGAACTTTTGGNTNAAATCNGTTTAATTTNAATGAAATATAATGAAAGATAATACAAATATTGGAATATCTCTAATGATATTAACAACTTTTCTTTTTTCTTGTATGGACGGAGTTTCAAAGTTTTTAGCAGAAAATAATAATGTAATTTCACTAGTTGCTTTAAGATATTGGTTTATNATAATATTTATTTTTTCGTATTGGGTTTTTACAAAAAAGAAAATTTTAGACATAGTAGGCACAACACAACCTTTTTTACAATTTTCACGTGGATTAATTTTATCTCTTAATAATTGTCTTGTTGTGTATACTTTTACCTTGATTGGACTTATAGAAACCCATGCTATTATTGCATGTTATCCACTTATAGTTGCTGGTCTTTCAGTACCATTTTTAGGAGAGAAATTTGGTTGGAGACGCTGGACTGCAATAGCTTTTGGGTTTATTGGGGTAATTATAATTTTGAGACCTGGATTTGGAATTTTTTCACTTGGTTCAGTTTTCGCGTTTTCTGGTGCCGCTATGTTTGCTATATATCTGATACTTACAAGATATGCGTCGAGAAAAGATAATGCTGTAACAAGTTTTTTTTGGACTGGTATCGGAGGAAGTGTAACTATGGTTTTCATGGTTTATTTTTTTGGGGAGAATTTGTCAAATGAATTTGCTTTTTGGATCTTGATGATGTGCANCTTGAGTGCAGGCTCTCATTTCTTAATGGTAAAAATATTAGAATTAGTTGAAGCATCTCTNATTCAGCCATATTCATACCTCCAATTAGTCTTTTCATCAATTATTGGTATTTTCATTTTTTNTGAAAGCCTTGACTTGTTCATTNTACTTGGTGTTATTATTGTAGTATCGTCAGGTTTATATACTTTTTGGAGAGAAAAAGTTGTAAAAAATCTTAATTGTTAATTTTTGTTAAAGTTAAAAAATATGGAAGAATATTTAAAATATTTATATCTTGTAATAGGAGTACTTTGTATTTTTTTATATAGATTTTTAAAAAAAAAATTCTATAAAAAATAGCTAAAAAGGAAAAAATATGAAATTTAATCTTTTAGGAAACAGTGATTTAAAGGTTTCAAATTATTGTTTAGGAACAATGACATTTGGAGAACAGACAAATGAAATTGATTCACATTTGCAAATGGATAAAGCTTTTGAAGCAGGTATTAATTTCTTTGATACAGCTGAAATGTATTCAACTTGTCCTATTAGAGAAGAAACTGCTGGAAAAACTGAAACTATAATTGGATCCTGGTTAAAAAACAATTTTTCTAAAAGAGATAGACTTGTACTTGCTACAAAAGTAATTGGTAATGAATACAAATTTATAAGAGATGGTGGTCCCATCAATAGTAAAAGTATAAGAATTGCATTAGAAGGAAGTTTAAAAAGACTCAATACAGATTATATCGACTTATATCAACTTCATTGGCCAAATAGAGGGTCGTATCATTTTCGTAAAAACTGGGATTATAACCCTACTAACAGCGATAAAAATAGAGTTGAATTGGATATTTCTGAGATTGTAGAAGCATTATACGATTTAAAAAAAGAAGGAAAAATTAAAGCTTTTGGATTATCTAACGAGACGTGTTGGGGAACTTTAAAATTTATTGAAGAAGTCAAAAAATTTGAAAACTTTCCTGTAGCCTCTATTCAAAATGAGTATAGCCTTCTTTGCCGCTTATATGACACAGATTTGAATGAAATGTCATATTATGAAAACGTACCTCTATTGGCTTATTCTCCTCTTGCTGGAGGTCTTTTGACAGGGAAATATTTAAATGACCAATTGCCAAATGATTCAAGACTATCTCGAGTTTCTTCTATTTCTGGAAGAGTAAATCAAAACTCTATGCGAGCGGTCCAAGAATATATGAATATTTCTAAGAAATTTGGCGTTCACCCAGTTCATTTAGCATTGGCATTTTGTGTACAGAGGCCTTTTATGGGTTCAGTTATTTTTGGTGCCACAACAAATGATCAATTAGACTTAATTATTAAAGGCTTGGATACAAAGCTAAGCGAAGAAGTTATGTCTGAGATTAGCTTGGTTTATAAGAATTTTGGGTTAACTTTTTAAGAGACTTATTTATTTGTCTTTATAGGCTTAATCCTTTTAGGGTACAAAGTTGTACATATATTGCATTTTATGCCTAGGCAACCTCTAGCTGTACAATATTCTCTCCCATAAAAAATAATCTGTAAGTGTAACTTATTCCAATTTTCTTTTGGAAATAACCTTTTAAGATCCTTTTCAGTTTGGATCACATTTTTACCATTTGTTAATCCCCATCTTTGTGCAAGTCTATGAATATGTGTGTCGACAGGAAAAGCAGGGTATCCAAATCCTTGAGACATTACAACACTGGCAGTTTTATGTCCAACCCCTGGTAATTTTTCTAATTCTTCAAACGTATTTGGTACTTCTCTATTAAAATTTTTTATTAAAATATTTGATAGATTGGAGATTGCTTTGGATTTTTGTGGGCCTAATCCACATGGTTTAATTATTTCATAAATCTGATCTACTGAAACTTTAGCCATAGCTTTGGGAGTATTTGCAATTTTGAATAATAAGGGTGTTACCTTATTTACTCGCTCGTCAGTACATTGTGCACTCAACAATACTGCTATGAGTAATTCAAAGATATTTTTGTGCACAAGTGGTATAGGTGTTTTTGGATATAATTCATTAAGGGAACTTAAAATAAACCCAACTTTTTCAGATTTTAACATTTTTATTTTCTTGCTTCTAAAACCATATTAGATGTAGTCTTATAACTTAGTCTTACTTTAGAAAAACCACCTTTATTTAAAATTTCTGTGAGTTTTTTTTGACCTGCTTGAGCACCTAAAGCCATCCCAACTTTTTGAGATTTAGAAGCAGGTATGCATGCAATTGTAGAGAAGGAATAGTACATTTGACCGATAATGTTAAAATTATTTTCTACTTTGTCATCTGCATATGGCTCAACAATCATTAAAACTCCATTAGGATTAAGTTTTGTACTTACATATTTGATTGCTCCAACTGGATCGCCCATGTCGTGCAAACAGTCAAAAAAAGAAATAATGTCAAAATTACCCTCAAAATTTTCAGATGTAGCTATTTGGTAACTCAAATTATTTAATTTAGCTTTTTCGCAGATTACTTTTGCTTCAACAATTGATTGTTCATGAGGATCAATACCAACAACTCTGGACTTAGGGAAGTTTTCTGCAATCATTTTAGTAGAATATCCGTGACCACAACCTATATCTGCAAAAGTTCCTCCATTTTTGAGTATCTCTTCAGCGCCTTCTATACTTGGAAGCCATTTTTTCATTAAGAAAATTGAATATGCTGGTTTAAAAAATCTTGCAGAGCCTGATAAACAACATGGATGAAGCGAGCCCCATTCTCTACCCTTACCATCCTTAAAATTTTGTTTAATCATTTTATAATTATGAACGGCACCTACTAGATTTTCAAAGCCACCAATCATTAAGGATGAACTGTCTTCATCTCCTAAAACTGCAAATTGTTCTTCTGATAAAAAAAATTTTTTATGTTCTTTATCATAACTTATGTATTTGGCTGCACTTAAAGCCAATAACCACTCTTTAATATACCTATGATTTAAATTAGTTTTATCCGCAAATTTTTCTGATGTGCATGGTCCTACATTATACAATTGACTAAATAAGTCCATTTCATCACCTAGCATCATCATAGGAATAAGCGAACCTGCAGCAATATCTTTCATTACTTTTCCCTGAAGTTCTCGCAAGATCTGAATATCAGTCATAAACTCTCCCTTAATTCTTAAAATATTTTATCACTTCTGCAATTTGTTGCTCTTGATGGTATCCCATTAAATGGACACCATGTATTCCCTTTATTCCTTTGTATTGTTCAATTAGTTCTATACAGATTTTTTTTCCTTCTTCTTCCTGATTTTTTGAATTTTCTATTCTTTTAATAATATTCTCAGGAATGTTAATTCCATAAAGATTTTTATTCATCCATTTTGCACTTTTAGCAGTTTTAATAACACCTAGACCTATTAAATAAAAAGACTTCTCGGGTATTCCATAATCGTTTAATCTATTCATGTATTTATTCAAAGTTAAAAAATCGAATGCATATTGGGTTTGAAAAAAATTGACACCAGCATTAATTTTTTTTTCTAAATTTTTGCAATCAAATTTGTCATCAATATCGTATGGAGTGTCAGCTCCACCAATAAAAAAATCTGGGGCTGATTTGATTAATCTACCTGAGGGAAATTTTTTTTCTTTTTTAAAGTAATCTGCAGTTTTTGCAATCTCCAAAGTATCTAAATCTCTTACTTCTTTTGTTTCGGGTTGGTCACCTGTGTGAACTTGATCACCATAAATACACAATATATTCTTGATATTTAAAGTCCATGCTCCAAGCAAATCTGACTGAATAGCTATTCTATTCCTGTCTCTTGTAGTGATTTGCATAATTGCTTCTATTCCAAAACTTTGAACAATAGATGAAACAACCAATGATGATAGGTGTGATTTTGCACTAGCACCATCTGTAACATTTATAGCATCAGCCAAATTTTTAAGACAAGATATTCGCTCGGTAATATCAACTATTTCTGTTGAATCAGGCGGAGAAGTTTCAGCTGTGAATACGAATTCTTTTTTTTCTAATTTTTTTTTTAATTTATTGTTGATCAATTTGCTTTCCTTAAGTAATTAAAATATATGACAATTCATTTAACACAATCTAGTAGAATAAAATCAACACCTTTTACTTCTAGAAATAATTTAAACGGAGCATCATCTTATACTGTATATAATAAGATGCTTTTACCTACAATATTTAAAGATCTAGAATCCGATTATTTTCATTTAATGAAAAATGTTCAACTATGGGACGTTTGTGCTCAAAAAATAATTCAATTTGATGGTCCAGATGCCTTAAATTTTCTTAAACTTGTTTCTGCAAGAGATTTTCGTAAAATTGCAAACTATAAATGTTATTACACTCCTATGACCAATAATTATGGAGGTTTATTAAATGATACTCTTGTTTATTTTTTTAATAATCAAAAAATATGGGTATCAATCTCTGATTCTGATATGCTTTTGTGGTTTTTAGGTCTTATCATTAATTCAAAATTTGATTTAAATATCAGCGAAAAGGAAATTTACACTTTAGCTCTTCAGGGGCCTAAGTCAAACTTACTTGCAGAGGAAATTTTTGGAGAAAAANTAAACTCTTTAAAATTTTACAATTTTGATTTTTATAACTTTAGTAGTGAAGATATTGTNATATCAAAAACAGGTTACAGCAAACAAGGTGGATATGAGTTTCTTATTAGTGATGCAGATGTTGGCAGAGATTTGTGGGATTTAATTTTGAAAAAAGGGTTGATATATGACGTAAGAGTAGGATGTCCAAATTTAATTGAACGAGTTGAAAGTTCTCTTTTGAGTTATGGTAATGATATGACATCTAAAGATACTCCTTATGACTGCTCTCTTGGAAAGTATTGTTCAGTAGAGGTTCCATACAACTTTATAGGAAAAACTGCACTATCTAATTATACTAAAAATGAAAGAAAAAAAGGTATTTATCATGTCTTCTTTGCTAAAGAAGCTATAAGAGATAACAAAAACCTCAATTGCTATTTTGAGGATAGAGTGATAGGTCAACTTACCTCGGCAATTTATTCTCCTAAATTTNAAACTAATTTGGCTTTTATGATTGCCTACGAAGACGATGTTTTAAATGAAAATAGAGATTATCTTGTTAAAACTAAAAAAGATTTTGTAGAAGCAAAAATCAAGAGAATTNATTAAAAAGCATTAGCCATAAAAAAATGGCTAATGNAGTATAGGNGGATTTATGCATTCNTCAAACATNTATGATAATTAAGTCCGATTTAAGAGAAGAATAAGGCAAATTTATGATTTATAAAAAATCTTTTGCTATTTGAAAAATAGCCCATATTACTGATATCATAATAATNAAAATTATTATTATTGTTTGGATAAAATCTTTTATTAGAGCTGATAACAATAATTTAGTTTTAACGGGTCCATAAACAATTATAATGGAAATTAAANNAATAGGAAAAAAAGCAAAAAACAAAAAACTTATAACCCAAAATTTTATAAAATTCATTTTAGNAAATGGGTTTNCCAATTTTTTTTCTTTTTTTAAATTTATNTTCATTATTTATAATTTTAAATTAGAGGATGCATGTTCAACTCCTTTTGTGATATGAACTTGAAGTATATTTTTTGCTTTTTGTANATTATTATTAAGTGCANAATCTAATAGATCTTTATGCTCTTTTATTGACGATTTTCCTCTATATTTTAATACTAAAAGTTGATACCTCAGGTATTTATCAAATATTATGCTATGAATTTTAATTAAATTAAGTGAATTACATTTTTTNATNAACATTTGATGAAATTCAGCATCATATTTTGTCCAAATTGATTTGGCTTCAAAATTTTGTTTTTCTAATTCATTTTCGGCATGATTTAATTTGTGATAAGCTCCAAGCAATTCAGCTTCCCATTCATAGTCTTTATTATTAATTGAAATTTCTAAAGCATATGTTTCTAAAATTATTCTAATGTTTGCTATTTCATGCAGATCTTTTTTTGATACAGGTGAAACAAAAAAACCTTTTTGAACTTTATATATAATAAAACCATCACCNCATAATCTATTAAGTACTTCTCTTAGAATAGANATTGAAACATTATATTCCTTTTGTAACAAATTTAATTTGAGTTTTTGATCAGGNTTTAAATTACCAAAAATAATATCATTTTTAATTTTTTTTAAAATATTNTCTGTAACAGATAATTGAANAATTTCCATANAATTTAGATTCGATTATTTATTAAATATATGTTATAACATANTTTATTAAAAATAACATATATTTATGAATAATAAGAAGATTAGATTAGCTGTTGTTGGTATCGGCGCCATGGGTCTAAAACACATTGATGCTATAAAAAAAACTAGTAAGGCNGAATTAGCCGCAATTGTTGATTTNAAAAATAATTCAATAACTAAAAAAATTAACTCAAATTTTTATCCTTCGATAAAAGACATGTTTAAATCTCAAAATGTTAATGGTGTAATTATAGCGACNCCTAATTCATCTCATTTCAAAGATGCGNTGGAAGTCATTCAACATAGATGCACAATATTGATAGAGAAACCAATTACAATACATTCTAAGGATACTAAAAAATTAATATCTGAAGCTAAAAAAATGAAGGTAAAAATATTAGTTGGACACCATAGAAGGCATAACCCAGTAATACACAAAGCTAAAGAATTAATAAATAGTAATGTTTTAGGAAAAGTGAGAACTGTTAATATAAATTGTCAAATGTTCAAACCTGACAATTATTTTAGACAATCTGATTGGAAAAAAAATGATGGTGCTGGACCTATTTTTGTTAATTTAATACATGATCTTGATTTGATGAATTATTTGTTTGGAAACATTGTTAAGGTGTTTTCAATATCGCAAAGTTCGTTAAGAGGTTTTGNAAACGAAGACGTGTCTGGCGCTGTTTTAGAATTTAAAAATGGAATAATAGCTACGTTTTTAACTTCTGATAGTGTTGCTTCACCATGGAGTTGGGAATTAACTGCTAGAGAAAACGATATATATCCATCGACTGAAGAATCAAGTTATTTGATTGGTGGAACNAAAGCTTCAATGTCTTTACCAAATTTGAAATTATGGCAACATTCAAAAAATGGACATTGGTTTACACCTATTTCTGGTACCAAATACCCTTATAAATTTTCTGACCCTTTAGTAAATCAAATTGAACATTTTTGTAAGGTGATAGAAAAAAAAGAAAAACCAATTATTACTGCATCAATAGCTAACGAAACAATTAAGGTTATTGAAGCTATTAAGCTTTCATCAAAAACAAAAAAACTAGTGGAGTTAAAAGATTAAAACATCTATAGCAACAGTATCTATTAATGGATCCTTAGAACAAAAATTGAAGTCTATATCAAATATAGGTTTTAATGGTGTTGAAATTTTTGAAAATGATTTNTTAGTTCATGATTTGAAACCAAAAGAAATTAAAAAAATAGTAAATGATTATGGNTTAGAAATTTCATTGTTTCAACCATTTAGAGATTTTGAGGGAATGCCTGAACCATATAGATCNAGGGCATTTGAGAGAGCAAAAAAGAAATTTGATATTATGAATGAGCTAGGAGCAAAAACTATTTTAGTGTGTTCAAATACATCCAANTTGGCCGTAGGTGGAATTGACAGAGCAGCTGATGATTTTAATGAATTAGGTGAAATCGCAAAAGCAAGAGATATTTTTATAGGATATGAAGCTTTAGCNTGGGGAAAATATATATCAGATCANAGAGACGCATGGGAAATTGTAAGAAGAGCTAATCATAAGCATGTTGGTATAATTTTAGACTCTTTCCATACATTATCTAAAGATATAAATCTTTGTTCTATAGCNACAATTCCAAAGGAAAAAATATTTATTATTCAAATTGCTGACGCACCAAANTATAATATGGAGCTATTATTTTGGAGCAGACATTTCCGAAATATGCCCGGCCAAGGAGATTTAAATATTTTGGGTTTCATGGAAAATCTTCATAATACTGGATATNATAATTGGATTTCATTAGAAATCTTTAACGATCAATTTAGAAAAGACAATAGAGATATGATAGCAAAGGATGGCTATAGATCACTTATTAATTTATCAAAAGAAAAAGAAATTGTAGAAAGAGCAAAAATTGAAAAAATAGAATTTATAGAGTTTTCTGCTAAAAAAGAAGATCTAAATGTTATTCAAAAATTACTAAAGGGTCTTGGTTTTGTAAAAACAGGTCTTCACAAAACAAAGAAAATTATTTTATATGTTTTGGGAAATGTAAAATTTATAATTAATTCAGAAATAGCTTCAGACGAAAAATTAGGAGAATTCAACCCTTATGCTTTTGGTCTTGTGGTAGATAATGTTCAATCAACACTCAAAAGGTGTAGGGCATTGAAAGTAACTAATGTTAAAGATTTTTATCTCAANAACGAATTTAAAATGAACTTAATAGAAGATAATGGGCAGTATATTTTTTTAATTGATAATAATAATTGGCATAATGATTTTAATTTTGTAGATCAAAATAATCAAAATTCAAATTTAGAGTTTGATCATATTGCTATATCTGTTGAACATTCCACTTTATTATCATCTGTATTATTCTATAAATCTTTATTTGAATGTAAAAAAATTTCAAATACAGATATTATAGATCCAAGTGGAATTACAAAAAGCCATGTAATTGAGAATAAATCTAAGACATTTAAGTTAATAATAAACTCAGCTGAAAATGATGAAACTTTGACAGGTCAGTTAAGGAAAAAAAAACATATATCAAATATTCAACATATAGCTTTGCGTACAAATGATATTTTTAAATTATCNAAAAANTTTCAAGATCTTGGTTTAAAGACCCTTAAAATATCTGATAATTATTATGACGATATTGANGCTAAGTTTGGTTTAGAAACAAATATTTTAAAAAAACTAAAAGTAAATAATATACTTTATGATGAAGATAGTGATGGTTCTTTTTTCCAAATTTATACAACATTAATAAATAATTCATTCTTTTTTGAATTTGTTCAACGAAATAAAAGTTATGATGGTTATGGTGCAAACAATGCAATTTTTAGAATATCAGCCCAAAAAAAACTAATTTATGGACNTCATACTTGATAATTATTTAATTACAATTTCNATTATAATCGTTAGTTTTTTTACTGCGATGATTACATCTCTTGCTGGTGCTGGTGGGGGGGCACAATTTTATTAGCTTACATGCTTCAGTTTATAAACCCATTAGTGGCGATACCAATTCACGGTNCAGTTCAGTTAACTTCAAATGTAGCAAGGGTATTTTTATTTAGAAAGTATTTAGTTTGGAAATTAATAATTCCTTTTTGTATGCTTTTACCATTTGGAGTTTATTTAGGGTTAACAATTTTTCAAAATTTAGATTCGCAAAAAATTAAGTTTTTAATTGGNGCNTTNATTATTTCAACAATAATATTTCAAAATATTAAAAAAAATAAAAAAATTAGAATTAATNAAAATTTTTATTATATCTTAGGNTTTTTTACAGGAGTTATGAATATGTTAGTAGGCGTTATAGCTCCAATTTTAGCTATAATAATTAGAAATAATTTAACTAAAAAAGAAGAAATAGTNGGTACGTTAGGTTTTTTTGGTTTTATAGGAAACCTAATTAAAATAGTTGGATTTATGTTCATAGGTTTTAATTTTNATGAATATTTAACTTTAATTTTATTAATGATACCAAGTACGATATTAGGTAGTAAGNCAGGTCAAATTTTATTATTCAAAATTAATGAAAAAACATTTAGAATTATTTTTGATACTATTTTATTTTTACTTGCGTTGAGACTTTTATTTTAAAATTATGAAAAAAATAGTTGTTATAGGAAGTGGNATTGCAGGCTTAGCTGCAGCAAAGCATTNTAATTCTNAAAATTTNAACATAACNGTTNTAGANAAAGGAAAATANCCTGGAGGAAGAATTAGNACAAGAAAAAATAAAGAATTTNTATTTAATCATGGNGCNCAATTTTTNACAGCTAAATCNAATGAATTTAAAAAAATATGCCAGNNTGGAGTTNANGATAATGTATTAATAAATTGGAANACANTTTCNAAAAANNANAGATNNATNGGAAANCCAGATATGAGAGAATTTNCATNTTGGTTTTCAAAAAATTTANAAATNNATCAAGAAACNCTTGTTGAAAGTATTGAGTANAATNACANNTTTANTATNATTACTAATAATAAAAAATTTANNGCAGANGGNTTAATAATTACAGCTCCCNCATCTCAAACTGCTGNATTAATAAAAANCTTNGANAANCAAATNTATAANTTAATNGAAAATGTNANATATTTNCCTTGTTGGTGTGTAATGNTATCTATAAANGATATGAACTTAAAACATTTTGANANTGANGAAAANAGTATTTTCAGTTGGATTATTTCTGAAAATAATAAAATTAAGAATTCATTAAATCATAATTGTATAACTATACATACAAATGAAAAGTTCTCACTTAATTATTTAGAAAAAAATAAAGAATTTGTCTTAGATAAAATAATTAAAGAATTCACCAAAATTTATAAAGTTAAAAATAAAGATATAATTTTTAGAAATATTCATAGATGGAGATATGCAAAAGTTAAGAATTATTTTCCATTAGAGCAAAGTAAAATTTCAAAAAAAATGCCACTTGGCATTGCTGGTGATTGGTGTCCACCAATGTTAGATGGATATTATTATGCAAATGGTCAGAGAGTAGAAGATGCATTTTTGTCAGGAATAGAATGTTCAAAAGCTTTGGTTAATAAATTTTTTAAATAAATTCTAAGATAATAATTTCATTATTAGAACCTAATCTCATTCTTGGCCCCCAACAACCGGATCCTGAAGAAACATATAAATCTGTATTCCCTTTTTTGAAAAATCCATAAACATGAGGAAATTTTATTTTAACAATTAAATTAAATGGAAATATTTGACCATTATGTGTATGTCCAGATAAAACTAATCCAGGTGAATTTAGAATATTAAAGAGTGAAGGTTTATGAATTAAATAAATATTAAATCTATTTTTATCAAAATATCTATGTGCAACATTCTTCTGTTCTTCAACAGATTGATTATCATTAATACCAATAATATTAAAATTTTTGATTAATTTAGAACGATTATTTAAATAGGTTATATTATATTTAGATAATTGATTTAATTTATCTTTGAATCCTTTGATATAATAATCATGATTTCCAGTACAAAATAAAATTGGTTTTTTGATTTTTTTAAAAATTTCTAAATCAGATAATTTAAATTGACTTGAATCAATCAAATCACCTCCAATCAAAATAAAATCAAAGTCAATTTTATTAATTTTATCTAAAATTTTTTTTAGATGTTTTGCAGAATTAGTTCCAAGATGCAAATCACTTATAAAGATAACTTTAGATTTATCTTTAACTAAGTTAGAATTAAAAGTTAAAAATTTTAATGTAATTTTAGCGCCATTAGAATATGAGTAAATAGTAATTAAAATAATTAAAAAAATAGAAAGATATCCACTTTCGGTTTGATATTGTGTTATTAAAAATGAAAAAATAAGTGATAAACTTGTTATCCAAAAACTTACAAATCCAATGCCTATTCCTTCATGAACAAATAATTTCAAAAGCCTGTTTGTATTAAATGTTCTAAAATATATTAGGATAAGTAAATTTATAAATAGGGTAGTTAACAGTGATTTAAAAGTAAAAATTTCTCCATTTAATATTAATAATTCTATAACTTCTGACGGATAAACGAATAGTAAATAAGTAACAATAAACAACAGTCCGTAGTAGAGAATTTTATTAAAAAGAGAGGTCATAATTTTTTATTTTTTATTAAAAAACTTTATAATATAATCTGATATTAACTCCGGTTCTTCTTCAGCAACCCAATGTCCACAATTAGAGATTTCATAACCTTCATAATTATTTGTTACTCTTTTCAATGAGTTTAAAATTATTTTAATT
>NZIY01000028.1 GCA_002691795.1 SAR116 cluster bacterium | reverse complement strand
TAGCTCAGTTGGTTAGAGCTCTCCACTCATAATGGATAGGTCGCAGGTTCGAGTCCTGCCGGGACCACCACTCACATAATGTTGAAATTTATTTAAAATTAATATTATAATAATTGTTATTATGAAAAGAGAATATAAATCACTTAGAAGTTTTAGATGGTTTGCTCCTGATAATGTTAGATCTTTTGGACATAGATCAAGAGCCATGCAAATTGGATATAGTAAAGAAGATTGGCATGGAAAGCCAATAATTGGAATTATTAATACTTGGTCAGATCTTCAACCTTGTCACATCCATTTTAAAAACAGAATCGAAGATGTAAAAAGGGGCGTTTTTCAAATGGGTGGATTTCCTGTTGAATTACCTTCAATTTCATTAGCAGAAATGTATGTAAAACCAACAACTATGTTATACAGGAATATGCTTTCTATGGAAGTAGAAGAATTAATCAGATCTCATCCAATTGATGGTGTTGTTTTAATGGGCGGTTGTGATAAAACGACACCAGCTCTTCTAATGGGTGCAATAAGTAATAATTTGCCAACTGTTTTTTTGCCTGCTGGTCCAATGTTAAGAGGTAATTATAAAGGGAAATTTTTGGGAAGTGGTTCGGATGGGTGGAAATATTGGGCAGAATTAAGAGCAGGTAATATTTCAAAAAATGATTGGGAAGAAGTTGAGATGGGTATCGCAAGGTCTTATGGTCATTGTATGACAATGGGAACCGCAAGTACTATGACTGCAATAGCTGAAGGTCTTGGGTTTTGTTTACCTGGAGCTAGTTCAATTCCTGCTCCCGATTCAAATCATATTAGAATGTCGGCAAATTTAGGAAAAAGAATTGTTGAAATGGTTTGGGAAGATTTTAAACCTTCTANATTTGTAACCAAAAAGTCTGTTGAAAATGCAGTTATTATTGCTATGGCCATGGGATGCTCNACAAATGCTATTATACATTTAATAGCTATTGCGAGGAGATCTGGAATAAACTTAACTATGGATAAACTTGACGAAATAGGAAAGAAAACACCAGTTATTGCTAATATAAGACCTTCAGGANAAGAGTATCTAATGGAAGATTTCTATTATGCAGGAGGTATACTTTCATTAATGAATCAGCTTTATACTAAATTGAACCTTAATGAAAAAACAATTACNGGAAAAATAATTAANGATATTATAAAAGATCATCCGCCTTTAGATTATGATNTAATAAGATCATTAAATAACCCAATTTATGAAGAAGGTTCTTTAGCTGTTTTAAAAGGGAACNTGGCCCCAGATGGCTGTGTAATAAAACCAGCAGCATGTGAAAAAAAATTTTTAAATCATGAGGGTCCTGTTATAGTTTTTGATAGTTATCCAGATATGAATAAAAGCATTGATTCAGAAGAACTTGAAGTAACTGAAAATCATATTCTTGTNCTCAGGAATGTTGGTCCTGTTGGTGGACCTGGAATGCCAGAATGGGGAATGATTCCTATTCCAAAGAAATTACTAAAAAAAGGTATAAGGGATATGGTTAGAATATCAGATGCTCGAATGAGTGGAACTAGTTATGGTGCCTGTATATTGCATGTCGCACCTGAAAGTTTTATAGGTGGCCCCCTTTCTTTATTGGAAACTGGAGATATTGTTCAAATTAATGTTAATAAAAGAAGCATAAATATGTTAGTTGATGAAAAAACTTTAAATAAAAGGAAATTAAATTTAGTTAAAAATCAGCCTAAAGCTGGAAGAGGGTGGCTCTGGATGTATAGTAATCANGTAAAGCAAGCTAATGAGGGTTGTGATTTTGATTTTTTAGAAACTGATTTTGGTAAAACAGCTAAAGAACCAGATATTTTTTGAATAATATTATAATGAANCAGAATATAAAAAAGATTTATGAAANNGCNAGTGTTGCAACGATTTGTACTGCTTTATTTAAAAAGGGNTTAAAAAATCAATTTATTCAAGGANTATCACCCCTGAATAAAAATATTTCTAAGATGCTAGGTTTGGCTTATACTGTCAGATATATACCCGCGAGAGAAGATTTAAATTTAATTGATGTATTTAAAGATCCTAATCATCCACAAAGAGTAGCTGTGGAAGAATGTCCGAGAGATTACGTCTTAATTTTTGACAGTAGAAAAAATCCTAGGGCAGCTTCTGCTGGATCTATATTAATTACAAGATTGATGGTAAGGGGTTGTGCTGGAGTTGTTACTGATGGAGGTTTTAGAGATTCCCATGAAATTAAAAATATTAATATACCCACATATCATAATAGACCATCATCACCAACAAATTTAACTTTGCATCAAGCTATTGATATTAACGTACCAATTGGTTGTGGTGATGTTGCAGTTTGGCCAAAAGATCTAATCGTAGGAGATCAAGAAGGAGTAGTTATAGTACCTAACGATATCATAGATTCCATAGCTCAAGAAGTAAAATTCATGACAATTTATGAAGATTATGTTTTAAGTAAAGTTCAAAAAGGCTCTTCAATNAAAGGTTTATATCCNCTTACTGATAATGCTGAAATAAAAAAATTTGATCAATGGCTGTCAAAAANAACATAAAAAGTAGATTGGTAAAATCATGAAAAATTCAAAAAATCATAATTNANTGAACGCCTTATGTTTGCACGANGATGATAATATAATTATANCCATAAATAATATAAATTCTGGTGAGTATCTGAATGAATTTGGGTTGAAAATTGATTCACCATCAATATCTGGCCAAAAAATTGCGAGGCAAGATATTAAAAAAAATTCCCCAATTTTAAAATATGGAACTATTATAGGTTTTGCAGATACNAATATTAAAAAAGGTCAAGTNTTAACAAATAGTAATGTTCAATTTAAAGAATTTAATAGAGANCATAATTACTGTANAAATTATAAACCAACTAATTTTATTAAATCCTCTTTTCAAAAGACTTTCATGGGTTATAANAGAAATGACGGTAGAGTTGGAACAAGAAATTACATCGCAATTGTATCTACAGTAAATTGTTCTGCTACAGTAGTTCATGAGATTGCTTCTTATTTTACTACTGAAAAATTAAAAAAATATAAAAANATTGATGGTGTTGCAGCATTTAGCCATTCCACTGGTTGTGGGATGGAGCTTTCAGGTGAACCAATGGATCTTCTTTATAGAACATTAGGTGGNTATATTAAGCATCCTAATGTAGCTTCAACATTAGTTGTTGGTTTAGGTTGTGAAAGATGTCAAGTTGGNGGATTGTTTCAAAATCAAAGTTTTGAANAAGATGATCCAACACTTAAAACACTTGTNATGCAAGATAATGGTGGAACATTATCAACCATAAAAGCTGGCATCGAAATTGTTCATCAAATGTTAGATCAAGTTAATCAAAATGAAAGAGCTCAAGTTCCCATATCATCAATTATGGTAGGTCTTCAATGTGGTGGATCTGACTCATTTTCTTCTATTACAGCTAATCCAGCATTAGGTAAAGCCGTTGATTTACTAGTAAAGCATGGTGGAACAGCAATTTTATCTGAGACTCCAGAGATATATGGTGTAGAACATACTCTAACTGCAAGAGCTGTAAATAAAAAAGTAGCTCAAAAGCTTATGGAAAGAGTAAATTGGTGGAAAGACATATATTCAAAGGGAAGAGATGTTCAGATTAATGGTATAGTGAGTCCTGGAAATCAAATGGGTGGGTTGGCAAATATATTAGAGAAATCACTTGGATCAGCTATGAAAGGAGGATCTAGTGGTTTGATGGAAGTTTATAAATATGGAGAAAAGGTATCTGAGAAAGGATTTGTTTTTATGGATACTCCAGGTTTTGATCCAGTTTCTGCTACAGGACAAATCGCCGGAGGGGCTAACTTAATTGCATTCACGACTGGTAGAGGGTCATGTTTTGGTGCAAAACCATCTCCATCAATAAAATTAGCTACAAATTCCTCGTTATTCAGTAAAATGGAAGAAGATATGGACATTAATTGTGGAAAAATAGTTGACGGATTTGTCTCATTAGATGAGATGGGTGAAGAAATATTTGAACATTTTATTAAAGTTGCATCTGGTAAAAAAACTAAAAGTGAACTTCTTTCATTAGGTAGACACGAATTTGCCCCCTGGCAAATTGGGATAACTGGCTAATTTTCATATTCAAAAACTGAAAAAATTTCTAGATGACTTGTATATAGGAACTGATCTATTGGTAATATATATTTAAGTGAGTAACCTCTTGAGAGTAATAATTTTGTGTCTCTGAGAAAAGTTAACACATTACAAGAGATACTGATTATTTTCTTTACTTTTGCATCTGATATTGCTGAAATTTGTAAAATAGCCCCCGCTCTTGGAGGATCAATAATTATAAGATCAAATTGCTTTAAAAACTCAATATCAAGTTTATTTTTCATTAAATTTGAAATATTATATTTAATTTTATTATACAAAGTCTGTTCTTTGGAAGCTCGAATAAGAGCCTCTATTGAGTTTTTATTTCCATCTATTGCGTGAACTTTCCATCCTTTTTTCAATAAAGGTAAAGAAAAAGTTCCTGATCCTGAAAAAAGATCTAATATTGAAATATTTTTATCATTATTTATTTCGTTCAATATATTTTTTATCAACTCTGTTTCTCCAATCTTTGTTGCTTGAATAAAACCTCCAGGTGGTATTAAGCTGTAGACGTTCTGGTTATCAAAGCTAATTTTATTTATATGATGCATAAGAATTAAATCAGGATTTTGGTTTTTATATTGTAATGAAACTCGAACTATTCTTGCATTAATATTCTGNAATAAGTTTACTAATTTATCTAAAACAAGTGATTTATTTGTCTGAATAAGTATATCTAATCCAAAGTCTAATTTGTTNATATTAATTATNAAATTATATTTGTGNAGAAANGATTTTTTTAAAATGAGTTTAAATGAATTAATAAAATTCATAATTTCAGGATCTAAAATAGCACAGTTTTTTATATCAATAAAATCATGTGATCTAAATTTTTTAAAACCAATAGTAAAATCATTATTAAAGTTGTGTAAAAAAAATTTACTTCTTCTGCGAGTATATTTTTTCGCAGATATCATTTTTAAAATTTTAATTCTTGGAATTAGCTTTTTTATTGGTTTTTTTATTAAATTAAACTTCCAAGTCTCATAATGTTCATATTTCCAATGTTGTAATAAACAACCACCACATTTTTGAAAATGTTCACAGACTTCTTTTGACCTTTCTTCAGAGTGCTNTAATAAGTTATCAATGGANTAATAAAATTTNTTTTTAACTTTGTTTTCAAAATTAACTCTNACTTNTTCACCTGAAAGAGTATATGGTATTAGATGCATGTTCTTATTTTCNTCAAATGAGTAACCTAAGCCAGATTCATCAATTCCTTGAATTGTAAAATCAATAAGAGTTTTAAATGAATCATTCATTAACTTTTATTCACTCATAAGACAGCTCAGAAATAATATTTTAGAATAAATAGTTAGTTTTTCTTCATCTATTCTAAAAGGTCTAAACCTAGTCTCATAGGGTTTTACAATCACTTTCTGTGGNTTAGTTTGATTATTTTCTTNTCTTAATAAATATGCTAAGAAAAAAAATTTTTTATCTNGAAGAAGATAAAAATTATNGTCTACAAAATTAGTAATGNTTTTATCNAATATAATTTTAATATAAAATTGACTTTCATTTTTGGTTATTTTTAATTCGTCATATTTTATTAAATNAATATTAGAAAAATTATAATTTTCTAGTAATGAAGTAGATAATTTTATTTCTTTATCAATTGAATTNTGTTTAATAGTATGNAAANTCTCATTTTGAATATCATTTTCGTCAAGCCAAATAGGCGTTAATAATTTTCTATTGATATTTAATATATCAGATAATANTTTTCTTTCTTCTTCTGGAAGAAATGCTGGGCTTCCCCTNGANATATATTGTTGAAGATAAGCATCATTTTTTTTTAATTTTCTTGATAAATCTCTTAAAGTAAAANTCTTTTTTTCTTTAATTAAANCACTTAAATTTTGTCTAATTAAATCGAGNTGATTTTTTCTATCAGCAGTGTTCATTTTTTAATTTGTTCTCGTTAAACTATTATTTGCTAATTCTAACAGAGCTTTTTTATAGTTGTTTTCTGTAAACTGATCTAAGGAAATTATTGCTTTATTAATGAAATCATTTGCGATTATTTTNCATTCATCAATNATTGAATATTTTTCTAAAATTTCACAACTTTTTTTAAAATCAGTTTCATTTTGTTTTAATTCTTTTAAAGTTTTTAACCAAAATTGTTTTTCTGAATCGTCGCTTCTTTCCCAAGCTAAAATCACAGGTAAAGTTGTTTTACCAAGTTTAAAATCATCTCCTTGATCTTTTCCCATNCTTTTTTTTGTTANTGAGTAATCCATAACATCATCAATTATTTGAAATGCTAAACCTATATTAAAACCATAATCAAATGCTGCTTTAACTTGTTCCAATGTTCCTNCTGCAACTATTGCTCCTGCTTGAGCTGATGCACCGAAAAGTTGTGCAGTTTTTCCACCTATAACTTCTAANTAATCATTAATTTTTGTATCTGGGTTATTAGAAATTTGCATTTGTAAAAACTCNCCTTGCGTTATTTTACATGATGCTTGAGCTAATACTGAGAGAGCTTTTAATGAGTTTGTTTCAACCATAAGATCAAATGACTGTGCAAAAAGAAAATCACCTGCTAGAACACATGCCTCATTACCCCATACAACATTTGCAGTTTTAATACCTCTTCTTAAATTAGATTGATCAACAACGTCGTCGTGTAATAAGGTTGCTGTATGTATAAANTCAACTGCTGTTGCAAGTAAAANAGGGTTTCTTCCAAAATCATTTAATTGAGCGGACATAGCTAAAGTTAATAAAGGTCTTATTCTTTTTCCTTTAACTTTTATTAAATGTGAGCCAATTTTTGATAATAATGGAACAGTTGCGTTTAGTCTTTTTAAAATCTCATCATCGACTTTTGTTAAGGAGTTTTTCAGTAAATTATTTAAATCCATATTTTTCTCTAAATTTATTATACAATAATTTAAAATAAAATATCTATTTAATATATGTATTTAATTTTAGTTTAAATAGATATTAAAATTGAATTTTGATTGTTTTCAAAATCAATTTAATATATTCATTAGACATTGAATCTTAGATTATCATTGGAGTAAATGNATATATGAAATTNTTAAAGTTTAAAAAATCTAATGTTGTTTCTGTGATTAATTTTACAGGTATTATTTCACCTAATATGGGACGTAGAAAAGGTTTAAATATNCATGATTATAATAAATTAATAGAACAGGCATTTCANAACAAAAGAACCAAAGCTGTTGTCTTAGTTATTAATTCGCCTGGCGGCTCTCCTGTTCAATCTGAGTTCTTAGCTGATAGAATAATTAGTTTATCAAAAGAAAAAAATATACCAGTAATAACTTTTGTGGAAGATGTAGCTGCATCTGGTGGGTATTGGCTTGCATGTGCGGCAGATGAAATTTTTGCTAGTAATGCTTCTATTATTGGTTCAATAGGTGTTATATCCTCAGGCTTTGGGTTTAATAAAGCATTAAATAAAATTGGCATTGAAAGACGCATCTATACTGCAGGAAAAAATAAATCCTTATTAGATCCATTTTCACCTGAAAATAAAGANGATGTAAAAAGATTAAAACAATTGCAGACTAAACTNCATGATCACTTTATTTCTTTTATTAAACTGAGAAGAGGTAATAAGATTAATTTAGAAAACAAAGAAATATTTTCAGGAATGTTTTGGTCAGGAAAAGAAGCTTTAGAACTTGGACTTGTTGATGGTATTGGTCAAATGAATGCTCTATTAAAAGAGAGATTTGGTGATAATGTAAAAATTAAAGAATTTCATCAAAAGAAGAAGTTTTTTGATTTAGGAAATGTTATAAGTACGAGTTTTGAGGTGATTTATAACAAAATTGAAGAGAAGATTTTTTANAAAAAAATTGGTTTATAATGTTCTCCATAGGCAAAATATTTACTCTAATAATTATACTTTTATTTGTTTGGTTATTTTTTAAAATTCTTGCAAATAAGAAAAAAAGGAGCAAATCTGNGGATCCAAAAAAATTAGATGCTTTTCAATGCCCTTCTTGCNGTGTTTGGAGTTCAGAAAAAATNTGTACTAATCAAAATTGTACATTAAAAAAATAAAATTTAATTATGATAAAACTATCATTTCAAGAAATAATATTAACTCTTTTAAACTTTTGGTCTAAACAAGGTTGTCTTATTTTACAACCGTATGACATGGAAGTAGGGGCTGGTACATTCCATCCCTCAACTGCATTAAATGTATTAGGCCCGAGTATTCCTTGGAAAGTTGCCTATGTTCAACCTTGTAGGAGGCCAACCGATGGAAGGTATGGAGAAAATCCAAATAGACTGCAACATTATTACCAATTTCAAGTTATTATTCAGCCTTCGCCTGATGATATACAAGATTTGTATTTAAAAAGCCTAAAAGTAATTGGTTTAAATCATCTTAAACACGATATTAGATTCGTTGAAGACGATTGGGAAAGTCCTACTTTAGGGGCAGCAGGATTAGGATGGGAAGTTTGGTGTGATGGTATGGAGGTAACACAATTTACTTATTTTCAACAACTTGGNGGTTTTGAAGTTAAACCAGTTGCTGTTGAGATTACATATGGACTTGAGAGATTAGCAATGTTTATTCAAGAATTAGATGATGTATATTCAATTGAGTTTGGTGGGAAAACAACAACTCAAGTTGGACAGACATATGGTAATCTATTTAAAGATGCTGAAAAAGAGTATTCAGAATATAACTTTGAAAGAGCAAATGTAGATAAATTATTTAAAGAATTTGATAATTGTGTTCAAGAATGTGCTGAGCTTTTATCTTTAGATAAACCACTTGTAAGACCTGCATATGACAAATGTATAAAAGCAAGTCATATTTTTAATTTATTAGATGCAAGAGGTGTGATTTCTGTATCAGAGAGACAGGCGTATATTCTGAAAGTAAGAAATATGAGTAAACTTTGTTGTTCAAGATGGATAAATAAACATGAAAAATAAAAAAATAGATTGTTTGATAGACTTTTTATCAGAAGAAATCCCTGCTAATATGCAAATTTTTCTTGAAAAAGAAATTAAATTTCTATTTGAAAAAGAATTAGCTAATTTCATGATTTTATTTGAAAAAATTCAAGTTTTTAGTTCACCTAGACATCTTTCTATTCTTCTAACTGATATGCAAAGCTCTCAGAGAGATCAAACGTTTGAAATAAAAGGACCNAAAATTGATTCCCCAGCAATAGCTATAGAAGGTTTTTTAAAATCAAATAAAGCTAAAATGCATCAATTAAAAATAAATAAGACAAGTAAAGGTGAATTTTATTTTTACAATAAATTTTCAAAAGGGGAAAAAACCTCAAATTTGCTTTCAGAGATAATCCAGAAAGTTTGTACTTCAATTAATTGGCCTAAAAGTCAAAGATGGGGCTATTCGGATTTCAAATGGGGCAGGCCTTTAAGAAATATAATGGTAATATTTGATAATAAAAAAATAAAAGGTGGAATTAGAATAAGTGCTAGTGAAACACTAGAATTCAAAAACTATACTTTTGGACATAGATCAGAGTTNAAAAAAATTAAGGTTAAATGTCCAAAAGATTTCGTTAGTATAATGAAAAAATCAAAGGTTTTTGTAAAGAGAATAGATAGAAAAAAAATAATTGAAGATCAAATAACAAAAACAACAAAAAAATTAAATTTAACTTTTCATAGCGATGAAGATCTTTTAAATGANGTGCTTGGCCTTGTAGAAAATCCAAATGTACTAATAGGTAAAATCGAAAAACAATTCATGAATTTACCATTTGAAGTTCTATCAATTGTCATGAAAGTACACCAAAAATATTTTTCTTTATTAGATCAAAATATGAATATAGCTCCTTATTTTTTAGTGGTATCCAATTTGAAAAGTTATAAGGAAATAGATAANACTGTAATAAATGGTAATGAGAGAGTTTTAAAAGCAAGATTATCAGATGCTCTTTTCTTTTGGGAAAATGATTTTAAAAAAGATATAGCTTTTTATCTTAATAAGCTAAAAACTATAGTCTTTTATGAAAACCTTGGAAATCTGTATCAAAGAAGTTTAAGGTTATCTGAAATAAATAAAAAAATTGGGCCTTTTTTTAATTTTTATGAAAAAGAAACATTACATACTTTGGGATTATATTCAAAGTTAGATCTTAGTTCAAATCTTGTTGACGAATTTCCAGAATTGCAAGGTATAATGCTAAAATATCTCGCAAGAGCAAATAACTTTAATAAAAGCATGCAAATTGCTTTTGAAGATCAGTANAAACCAGTTGGNTTAANTCAAANTAATNCCNAGAAATNAATTAGGNTNTATNNTNTCANTAAGTAATAATATNGATACNTTNAGTAGTTTTTTNTCNATNGGTTTANTACCNACNGGTTCAAGGGATCCTTTTGCTCTTAGAAGATCAGCAAATAGTGTTATAAGTATATTATGGTTTAAAAATATCTCTTTGAGCATAGTAGATGTTATTAACTCATTAGATAAAAAGAGAATTAAAGATTTTTCAAATGTCGAAAATGATTTAAAAAAATTTCTTATAGATAGACTTAAAAACTTTCTTATAGATGAAGGTTTTGGTTTAGATAAGTTATCTTCTGTAATTTCGGGAGAAAATATTCATACAAAAGCATTTTCAGAAATAAAGAAAAGCTTTATTATATTGGATAAAATATTAAATTCAAAAACTGGACAAAAATTTATTTTAAATTTTAAAAGAATTTATAATATTACTAAAAAAATTGATTTTCCAGCTTCATCAATCGAAATTCAGCAAGCTAAATTTAAATTTAAAGAAGAAGAACAAATTCACAATTTTATTTTAAAACTTAATAAACAAAAAGAAGGTAATTTATTATTGGATTTTGATAAAAATTTTAAAGACTTACTAAAAGAATTCAATTTTTTAGTTGAACAATTTTTTGAAAATGTTTTAGTAAACGATAAGGATCAGTCAATTAAAAATAATCGTATCAAATTACTTATTAATCTAAAAAGCCATTTTAATAAAACATGTAACTTTGAACAAGTTAAAGTTTAGTTAACTTTTTGTTAAACCAGAAAATCTTTTATTAAAACGGGCAACTTGACCACCAGAATCCATTATTCTATGTTGACCTGTCCAAGCTGGATGAGATACTGGATCAATGTCAAGCTTAAGAGTGTCTCCTTTTTTACCCCAAGTTGATTTAGTAGAGTACTTAGTACCATCGGTCATTTCTATATTAACCTCATGGTAGTCAGGATGTATGTTTTTTTTCATAATAACCTCTATCGCTAAATTATATTTAGGTATTTAAGAAAAAAAAATCAAGTAATTACTTTATCTTTTTTAAAAATTTTTTATAGATTTTTTTCTCGAAGTTATAAAAATAATTAAACTCTCCAAATATATATCCAATTGAAAGTAGTATTATTTGATACAAAGGAATGATTATTATCACTCTTAAGAAAATTAAAATCAAAGAATTTTGAAAAATTTCATTCATTTTCAATAAATTTATTATTGGTTCTGTTATGATTAAGGTACATGTCCCACTGATCCCGAAAATCACAAATATAATGACAAGATGTTTTAAAGATTTTGCATTAAAACGTTTTATTAGTGGTTCAATCATTTTTTTTATTTAATTTTTGGGTTATTTTCATTTCAATTCTTCTATTTTTTGTACGCCCTTTTTTAGTGTCAGAATTATCAATTGGTTGAAAACTCCCATAACCAGATGCAAATAATTTTTTTGGGTCTATTCCTTGTTTAATAAAAAATCTCAATACAGATAAAGCTCTTTTTGTAGAGAGTTCCCAATTATCTTTAAATGCTTGTCCCTGTTTGACTGGTAAATTATCAGTATGACCCTCGATTTGTAAAATCCAATTTGAGTCCTGGGGTATATCCTCATCTAGGCTGATCAAAATTTCTGCAAATTTTTTTAACTCAATTTCACCTTTGTCTTCAATATTAATAGATCCAGTTTTAAATAAAACTTCAGATTGAAATACAAATCTATCTCCGACAATTTTAATTTCTGGGATATTTTTAAGTTTATCTTTAACTGTTCCAAAAAAAATTGATTTAAATTTTTGTAACTCCTCAACTCTTCTTGCTAATGCTGAGTTTAATGTAGATTTAAGTTGTAAATTTTTTACTTTTTGTTTTTTATCTCTCTTCTCAAAATCATCTAATAAAGAATTGAGCTTTTCAATCTTATCTTTTAGATTTGATATTATTATAGTTAGGTCATCTACTTTTGTTTTTGATATTAAAATATTTTTTTTCTGTTTATTTATAAGATCATTTAGATATGATTGATTCTTTTCTTTTTCTAGTATTAACTTTTGTAATTTGTCTATTTTATATTGTTTATTTTCCAATTTTTCGTCTTGTTCATTTAACTTAAATTCACTCATATTTATTTCATTTTGTAAGTTTTTAATTGAGCTTTGTTTCTGAAGTAAGGTTAAATCTTTTTCATCTAATTCTTTTTGAATATTTAAAATTTCTAAGGATAACTTTTTTGTTATATCTTTTTCAATTGTTAATTGATTAGAAATTTCTCTAATTTCGGTTTGTAATTGAATCAAAGCTTGGTCTTTACCACTTAATTTCTGAGAGATATAGTACTGAGCTATTACAAAAATCATTAAAATGAATATTATTACTATTAATAAACTTGCTAATGCATCGACAAAACTCGGCCAAATGAAGTTATCCGTTTTTCTTCTTAATTTAAATGTATTCATTTAATTATTTATAAGTTTTTTCTATTACTTTACTAAGAGCTCTAAGCTCAAGACTAATTCCGTTTATTAATTCATTAGAGTGAATTTTGTCATTCTCAATAATATTTTTAACATTCATATTGAGCTCATCTATTGAGTTTTTAATATTTTTTTCGTCATCTAATTTTTCAGTTAAGCGGTTTAACAATAAATTAAGTTCATTTAATCTTTCTGAGATTCTTACCTTTTCATTTTCATTATTCAGTGAATTTTTAGAGATGGTTGCTAAATTTTCTAGAGCTACTTCACCTAATTCTAAATTTTGAGTTTCGTGTGAAGCTGTAAACACAGCCTTTTGTGACAACCAATCTTCTAATTCATTTAAAAATCTGTTATTAGCTTGACTAACTTGCAGATCCAAAAA
>NZIY01000027.1 GCA_002691795.1 SAR116 cluster bacterium | reverse complement strand
AATTTTGTAAAAAAGACAAAATTAATTAATTTATGGGATAATAGAAGCATTATTTTTTTTAATATATTTCTTCCAATCTATATAAGTATATGTCTTTATATTTTAAGAGTTTAAATGATACAAAATTTTTTAATGTCCTAATCCACTTTCATGAGGTATCTTAATTAATCTATTTTCTTTTTGAACGAAAATCTTTTGAAATTTTACCCCAATGACACCTTGGAAAAAATGGGAAAGAGTCCGTTGCAAAATATTTATATATACCATTAAGAAACTTACCATTGCATTCATCCAAATCCCCACTTCCTTCCACAAATTCATAATCTTCTTTAAATGCTCCATCATATTTTCCATAAGGTTCAACTTTTCTGTTTCCTTTTTTTAAGCTCCATGAAGATTTTACTTCATTAGGAATGTATAAAATTTCAAATCCGTCCGCTGCATAACCAATTAGTGGACTACCATTTAATAGTAATGAAGAATTAAACTTATGATAATGATATAATCCTCTATGATCTACATGACCATTATACTCATCAATACCAAATATTTTTTCATAAGGTCTTATTGCTTCTAAATTTAAACCAGAAGATCGATCTTTGCTGTGCTTTCTTGGGGAGTTTTTATCATACCAGTCGGCTGTCCCGGGTCTGATCGGAATACCTGTTAATGTTACACCAATTACAGCAGCAATATATTTATTTTTATCTGTCTTTACTGGATTTTTTGGAAAACAGAATTTAATTTTTTGCTTTTTGAATTTATGTGGATTACCACGAGTTGGAAAATTTCCAATTTTATGGTTAGGGACACCATCAGATGAAATACAAGTTTGTTTGTTAGCATATGCATCCTTGTTGTCTAAAATGGACATATAAACTATACATAGAATTGATATTATTATTTTATACATTTTAAGGTCGTCCTTTCGGTGTTATTTTAAAGTGACCAAATAGATTTCAAATTACTATATTTTTTTCAAATCTATTTTTTTTAATTCTTTTTTTTCATCATCTGTAAATGAGGAAGATATTTCAGATATTTTTTTATGAGTTTCTTTGAATTCTTTCATAATTTTATTTATAATTTTTATCTCATTTTTTAATGTTTTTTTACTATCAGCAGTAGAATTTGAAAGCTCATTTTCATCTACATTATCATTTAGTTCTAATAATTTAGAACTAAGTTCTTCAGACTTTTTTGTTAATTTTTGTAATTCAATTAATTTTTTAGATATTGTCATTTTCAACTCATATTAAATTTTATTAATATTATCTTATAAATATTTCAATATAAAGTCTTTCCCTTAAATTTTTAATTTGATTATATGAATACCTAATCAATCTTTATTTGTATTTCTTAATACCCATGAAAACATCATTTAGTATGTATTTACTATTAGTTCTTACCTTTTTAATATTACTCACATTTAAAAAGTCTGTAATCTCTCTATTATCCAAACCTAAGTTATGTAAGTAATTCATTAATTATAATCTAATGACCTCTTATTATTTAGTCTAAATATGCCTGAATTGTTTGATTGAATCGTTACATTAAATACAAAATAAAACTTATATTCGAAATTAGTCTTTCCAAATCTATTCCACAGTATCGTTTGTGCGGTGTAGTGGGGAGTTTTCTTCGGGAGATGTTTTTTTCTGTTTCAGCATAACTTATCGTCGTCCACCTTTTAATGTTCCACAGTATTCAGAGTACCAATTCTTTCTCTATCAGACAATCACTGAACAAAGAGAAACAGGAAATACCTTTGACCAAATTGCAGAGTGGTTAAACAAGAAAGGATACCTATCTGTTCGTGGTAAGAAGTTCAAAGGCAATCATGTTCATTCTATCGTGAAGAAAAAAAGGTTGAAAGATGATAAGTTAGGAAGAGACTATCCAGAGGTACGGTCTGATTTTAGTTTAGAGGTGGTGGATAAGACTATTTTGATGAGCGAATTTGAACTCGATTTTCAAAGATGATAACATCGAGATTTAGTCTTTATGAAAACAAGAACAATGCAAGATATATTTAATTAATCGCATGAGTAAATTCATTTTTCTTTTAATATGTTTCTTAGTTTTCAATAGCGCAATCAATGCTAAAGAGAATTTAAATGTGAAAAAAATTTCAATATCACAAAATATTGCAGGTGTATCAACTGAACGTAAATTTCTTATGCATTTACCAACAAACTTTGATTTTGAAGATGTCTATCCGGTTATTTTCTTTTTACATGGCAGAGGTGGCAAAATGGAACAATTTCCAGGAATTCTTCATAAATTTGTTAATAGTCATAAGTTTATCGGAATTTACCCACAAGGATATTTAAACTCATGGAACCTTGGGAAAGAACCATCTAAAGCGAATGATATTCATTTTGTGGAAGCAATCTTAGACAATTTAGAAAAAGTGCAGAAAATTAAATCCAATGATTATTTTGCTGTCGGTTTTTCCAATGGAGGTGGACTCGTAAATAAATTGGCACTAGAAACAAATATTTTCAATTCAGTNGCTGTTTTGGTTAGTCAGTTAACTGACGAACTTTTGAATAATTCAAACGCCATCAATAAAACTTCAGTCCTTCAAATAAATGGTCTTAGAGACAAGATTGTTCCATTTAGAGGAGGCAAAACGAAAATGGGGCATAAATTTTTTTCAGCGTTGGACAGCATTGAACATTGGGCTAAACTAAGCAAATGTAAAGAACATCAAATCCAGTTTGATACAGCGTTTGGGAATAAAATTTATAAATTTCCAAGGTGTCCAAAATTACTAAATATAACGCTTTTGGAAGTAAAAAAATCAGGTCACTTTATTCCACCTAATACAGAGGGCAATCTCTTTAGATTTATTTTAAATTTTTTTTCTCTTTAATAATTTTTTCATATCAGAAACGCACCCCTACAGAAACACTTACCCTATCACTCTGTAGGGTCAAAAAANCNAAATAAAATCAATNATTTATTCTACAGTTACTGATTTTGCAAGATTTCTAGGTTGATCAACATCTGTTCCTCTTTCTCTTGCAACATGATAAGCAATTAACTGTGCAGGAATTGACATAAAAATTGGAGAAAAAATGTCATTCCAACGTTCTTCAAATGAAGGGATTAGAACTATATTATCTATATTAGAAACTTTTTCTAAAACTTTTTGATCTGTAATCAAAAATATCTTCCCACCTCTTGCCATAGCTTCTTGTAAGTTAGAAATTGATTTTTCTTCAATTCCATCAGATGTTAAAAACATTATTATTGGCAACCCTTCTTCAATCAGGGCTATTGGACCATGCTTCATTTCACCTGCTGCAAAGCCTTCAGAATGAATGTAGCTTAATTCTTTTAGCTTTAAAGCTCCTTCAAGTGCCAAAGGATAAAGTAGACCACGACCAAGATATAAAACATTTTTGCTACTTTTAATTGATTGAGCTAGTTTTACAAANTCATCATTTAGAGACAACATTTTAGACATAAAATTTGGAATCAATTTTAGATTCTTAATAAAGTCAGTATAATATACTGTATTTATTTTATTGTTAAATAAAGCGATTTTCATAGCAATTGATAACAGAACTATCAATTGAGATGTAAAAGATTTTGTGCTAGCNACACCAACTTCAGGACCAACATTAGTATAAATAGAATAATCTGCTTCTCTGTCAATAGTACTATTTTCAACATTTATTATAGCCGTGGTTTTTAAATTAAGTCTTTTTGCTTCTCTCATTGCCATTAAGGTATCAATACTTTCTCCAGATTGTGAAATTACAATCATTGAAGAATACATAGTATTTACAGGGTTTCTATATCTATACTCAGAAGACAATTCAACGTTTACTGGTATAGATGCAAATTTTTCAATCCAATACTTTCCTACCATTGCAGCATAATGACTGGTGCCTGCGGCACAAATTGTTATTCCATGATTTTCTTTAATATTTAATTTTTCAGGAGAAATATTTATATCATCACCCTTTTNAATTAAGCTACTAATTGTATTAATCAGAACACTTGGTTGCTGATGAATTTCTTTTTCCATAAAATGTTTGAAACCATCTTTATTCAAAAAATTGACATTAGATGTTATGTTTATCTTTTTTCTATCAACTTCATTATTATTTTTATCAAATATTTCTACTTTAGATGCTGACAAAAATGCATAATCACCATCATCCAGATAAATTACTTCACTTACTATCTGAGAAATTGATTGAGCGTCTGAACCTACAACTTTAAAACCATCACCTAAACCTAAAACAAGAGGTGAAGTTTTTCTTGATACAAAAATTTGATCTTTTGAGCTCTCTATTGCAGCAAAAGCGTAGGCTCCTTCAATTTNNTTAATGACTTCAACACATGAATCAAAAAAATTGTTTTTATTCTTAATTGAAAGATTAAGAAGATGCGGAATTACCTCTGTATCTGTTGTACTTTCAAATACAACTTTTTTTTTCTCTAGCTCTGAACGTAATATATCATGATTTTCAATAATGCCATTGTGCACTACAGCTATATTTTCCGATATAATTGGATGAGTGTTTTCTATAATCACTTTTCCATGTGTTGCCCAACGAGTATGACCTATTGCAATCGAAACGTCATAAACATCTTTTTCTATCAAATCGAATTTT
Organism: SAR116 cluster bacterium; assembly: GCA_002691795.1. Lineage (GTDB taxonomy): Bacteria > Pseudomonadota > Alphaproteobacteria > Puniceispirillales > Marisalimonadaceae > TMED54. Next base: position 13,043 of record NZIY01000027.1, on the reverse strand, counting down.
GATTTTAATTTATTTAATTTGCCAATTGATTTTAATGTATTTAACTTTTGGTTTGATATATACGCTAAACCAGCAGAATCATATCCTCTATATTCTAAATTTTTTAAAACATTTAATACAATTTTACATGCATTTGCCTTACCAACTATTCCAACTATTCCACACATCAACTAATTCCATTACAAATAATAAATTTGAATTTTTAATATTAAAATATANNAATAAATTATGAACATTTGTACAGTCATACTTGGTGCNGGAAATGGTTCTAGGATGAAGTCTGAAATACCTAAACCATTTCATGAAATTGCAAACCTACCTCTTATTGACTGGGTTTTAAATGTTTGTAGTTCTTTCAAAGTAGATAAAAAAATTATAGTAACATCAAAAAATATAGATTACACACAATATTCTAAAACTAATGAAATTATTTTNCAAAAAGAACAATTAGGTACGGGTAATGCAGTTCTTCAAACATTTGATAAGTTAAAAACATTTAATGGCGTTGTTATTGTATGCTTTGCTGATACACCTTTTATAACAAGAAAAACAATAAAAAAACTAATACAAGCTATTAAAAACGGTAATGAAATTGCCATAACATCATTTAAAAAAAATGAAAAAAATTCCTANGGTAAAATTATTTTATCTAGTGATAAAAATCCAATAAAAATTACTGAAGATAAACAAGGGTTGATAAATTCTAACTTATGTAATGGTGGAATTATGGCTTTTAACAGTAAATGTATGTTTAAATTATTGACCAAAATCAAACCCGATAAAGTTTTTAATGAATATTATTTAACTGAAGTTATTGAAATAGCAGCAAAAGAAAAACTTAATATAAAATTAATAGATATTTATGAAGATGAAATAATAGGAATTAATTCGAGAAGTGATCTNGCTGTGGCTGAAAATATTGCACAAATGAGATTANGAACTTCTTTGTTAGACGCAGGAGTAACACTTATTGACCCAAATACTACATATTTATCNTATGATTCNATAATTCAAAAAGATGTTACAATTTTTCCTAATGTTTTTATTGGGAAAGGTGTTAAAATATATAGTGGNACAACAATTCTTCCATTTTGTCATTTAGAGAGTTGTATTTTAAAAAATAATGTTTCNATAGGCCCTTTTGCAAGAATTAGGGGTAATACAATTTTAAATAACAACATTAAAATTGGTAATTTTGTAGAATTAAAAAATGTAAATGCTAAAAAAGATGTGAAAATTAATCACTTGTCATATATAGGTGATACTTCAATAGGTGTTTCTACCAACATAGGAGCCGGAACAATTACATGTAATTTTGATGGATTTAATAAAAATAAAACTACAATAGGATATAATACNTTTATAGGATCAAATACAACTATAGTTGCTCCATTAAGAATAGGTAATTACAGCACAACAGGTGCTGGATCTGTTATCACTGAAAATGTGAAAAGTGGAGACCTTGCAATAGGAAGAGAAAGACAAATAGTTAAGAAAGGTAGATCAATTAACAAAAAGAAAAACTAATACCCCCTATTATCAATTCTTAAATGTTTAAATAAACCTTTTGTAACTATTAAATTCCATTTTTTATTTCTCCACCAATTCTTATTTAATTCAATTTCAATATTCTTGAAACCATTTATGCTTTTTGANCTTTGAGTATTTTCAGCCTCTTTAATAATTACGTTTAAAAAAAANTTTTTNTCNACTAGTATAGCTAAATTTGACCAATTCATAATTTCAGATGAAATTAAATATGAACCATTTTTTAGTTCATTAATATGTTTTGTAAATTTTAAATGTGGTTTTTTTTCAACATAAATTCCTGTGCCAATAAGTTTTTTTGCTTTAAACGGCCTAAAAAATCTTTTTAATTTATTTGTCATGCCTGATTCCCAATAACTAGTATATTTTTTTAAAGCATGAAATGGATCACCAGGGTCCTTAATACTTCTTAACCTTACTTGAGCAGCATTATATTTATATAGGTTTTCTATTGAACTTTTTAATAAAGTATATGTTATTCTATCATTTTCAATTAAAGGTAAATCATTTTCTAATAAAAGTAATGGTCCATCAGGCATGTTCAAAGCTAAGTTTTTAAAACCATNAAGNATTCCAATATTTGTTTTGAATAATATTGGTTTATAACCAAATTTTTTTGAAAGTTGTATTCCTTTATCATTATATTCCGGCAAACAAATAAACCTTGAAGTTGATAATCGACTTAAACCATTTATTTGATAGCTTTTTAGAGAATTATTTAGGCTTGAATAACCTTTCCAACTCAAAATTCCAATTGAAAATTNAAGTTTGTTTTTCATCTTTCAACTTATCAGTATTATTTTCATTAGACATTATTTGTTTTTCAAATTCTCTAAGTCTTTTATAAACACTGGCTAACTCAATAATTGTTGGCCATGCTTTTAACAAATATTGCATTGAACCCTCCACTCTCCCAAAAGCTCTTATTATCTGTTGCATGACTCCTAAAGTTACAACACCTGCAACTATTGCTGGTGCAAGAAAAACATATGCACTTAATACATTTGCTTGCAAATAAGCCATTCTACCAATATTAAAATAAAAATATCTTATATAACTCAAAAAATGGATATCTTTCACATCATCAAATAATTCTTCAATTGTTTTTGGTCTTACAAAATCATCATCTTCTGCAATAACTAAAATTTTTCTATATGCTGCCTCTTTTTTTTGTAAATCATATTCAATTCCAACTAAACGAAGTAACCACCCTAGCCCAATTAAAAATATTGTTCCACCTATAGTCCATAACAAAGCACCTGTTATCAATCCATATTGCCAATCACCAAAAAAATAAATTGGTATTCCAAGTGATAATCCAAATAAAATTGGAATAAATTGAATCAATACCATGATTGCCTCTACTAGACTTGTTCCAAGTGATTCCATCATTCTAGAAAACTTAACTGTATCTTCTTGGACTCTTTGCGAAGCACCTTCTATAGAACGAGCATTTTTATATACTGAATGATACCACTCAACCATAGCTCTTCTCCATCTAAATAAATAATGTTGTGTAAAAAAAGTAATTATCACATATAGTCCAACATACATTCCAGCAAGGTATATAAATGAAAATAAGCTATCCCAATATTCAGTGATGGTAATCGAATTAGGTGAACCTAGTGCTTTTTGGATCATGTCGTAAAATTTACCAAACCACTCATTTATTTTAACATCAATCTTAACTTGTATCCATAGTGACAAAAGAATCAGTAATGACCCTAACCATGACCACAAAAACCATTTTTTAATTATAAAAAATCTAAACATAAAACTTTAACTTATTTATTTCTACTTACTCTGATACTTTGAATTAAACCTAATCCAATAAAAATTGTTAAAAGTGACGTTCCACCGTGACTTATAAATGGTAGAGGTGCACCTACAACTGGTATTAATCCAGATACCATGCCAATATTAAATATCACATATAAAAAAATTAAAAAGGACACTCCAAAAATTATGATTTTAAAAGTATTGTTTTCTTCTTTTAAAAACTCTCTAAATAGAATTAAATTTATTAAAAAATATAAAGTTAATACAATCAAAGATCCAATGAAACCCATTTCTTCAGAAATTAAAGTAAATATAAAATCTGTATGTTTCTCGGGCAAATAATCTAGTCTACTTTGACTGCCTATTAAAAATCCTTTGCCAAACAATCCACCAGAACCTATTGCAATTTTGGATTGCATAATTTGATACCCTTTACCAAGGGAGTCTAATTCAGGATTTAAAAAAACTAAGATTCTTTGCTTTTGATAATCAAGTAAATTTTGCCACAATATAGGCAGTGATGCTATACCTAAAATTATAATTGAAGTGATCATTTTCCAAGAAAGTCCACTCAAAAAAATTAAACTTAGACCAAGTAATAATAACATTAAACCAGTGCCAAGATCTGGTTGGTTAACTATTAAAAAAGAAGGAATTAAAACTATAATAATAGCTAAAAAATTAAACATAATATTATTATTATTTGAACAATTCTTAAATAGATTCGCTAATAATAAAATTATTGCTATTTTAGATAACTCAGATGGTTGAAAAAAAATATATTTTAAATCAATCCATCTTTTCACATCACCAACCCCCATGAAAGTCAAATAAATCAAACATAAGATACAAAATACGTATAAATAAATAGAATGTTTAAGAAGAAAATTAATATTTAATTGACTTAAAATTATAACGACTATGAAACCAAGTATACACTTATAAAAATGATTTAATGCCCATACTTTTAAATTACCATCGCCTGCAGAATAAAGTGCACCAATGCCAATTANGCAAATTATCAAGACAAAAAACAAAAGAAGCCAATCTAATTTTGATAGTTTTTTAATTATGCCTTCTGGTCTATAAAAATTATTTTTTTTATATAAAAACATTTCNTCTTATAATTTAAATTAAAAGTTTTTTCATTATATCTCTTGCGATTGGTGCGGCTATAGATGAACCACTGCCACCATGCTCTACTATTACACAAATTGCATATTTAGGTTTTTGAATTGGTGCATAACCAATAAATAANGCATGGTCTCGTTTTTTCCACTCACGATCTTTATTTTTTGTGATGCCTTTTTCTCTTTCTTCTTCTGAAATCCTTATGACTTGAACAGTACCNGTCTTTCCTGCCATTTTAATGTCGGCTAGATTTAACTTAGATTTATAAGCTGTTCCAAATTCACTATTAACTACGTTGTNCATTGCTTTTTTTATATAATTTAGATGATTTAAGTTAATATCTAGTTTAGAAAATGAATTTTTTGAGTNAGTTAATAATGTAGGTTCAACAAGATTTTTTGAATTTGCAATTCTAGCAACCATTGTAGCTAGTTCTACTGGACTACTTAACATATATCCCTGACCAATTGATGAATTAATAGTTTCTCCAGGTGTCCACTTTGTGCCTTTAGTCTCTAATTTCCACTTCTTAGTAGGAACAAGACCTTTTCTAATTTCATTTAATTCTAAGTCAATATCTGAAGATAAACCTAATTTTTTTAACATCACAGAAATTTTTTCAATACCAACCTTTAATCCGAGCTCATAAAAAAATACATCACATGATCTTTCAATGGCTTGNGATAAATTTATATTTCCATGACCATGTTTATACCAGCAATGGAATTTCATATTTCCATATTCNTTAACCCCATTACAAAAAAATTTTGTNTCATATCCTATTACACCAGCTTCTAGAGCTGCAAGTGCCACTGCCATTTTAATTGTNGATCCTGGCGAATAGAGTCCTGANACTGCTCTAAAAAGCAATGGNGCTTTTTTATTATCAANTAACGATTTCCATTCCTTTGATTTTATTCCNCTAGAAAACATATTAGGATTAAANTTTGGAGATGATACGCAACACAACAACTGACCATTATTAACATCCATTACAACAATAGATCCTGTTTCAGGATTTTTTTTTGAATTTTTTNTTGCATTACCTTTCTCTAGTCTACTTAAAGCATATGATTGTATATTTAAATCAATTGAGATATTTAAATTTTCTCCAGATTTTGGATTNTCGTATAAATTAGAGGTTACGATCTTGCCCCTTGCATTAACCTCTTCTCTACGTCTACCAAATTNACCTCTAAGTTTATTGTCAAAAAACTTTTCTAGTCCAGACTTACCTACCTCTAAATTAGTATAATTTATTAAACCCTTATTTTTTTTTAAATCTTTTTCAGTTAATTTTCCTGTATATCCTATTAAATGACTTGTAATTGCTCCCTGCGGATAAACACGCTTTTTAGTCATCATGAAATTAACTTCAGGAAACTCATGTAACCTTACAGNAATTTTTGAAATATCTCTTTGAGATAAATTATCNGTAATAAACATNTTAAGATTAGTTTTATTTAAATTTNTAATTTTTGTTTTAANTTTTTTNAAATCNTCTTCNTTNAATGATGTTATTAAACNAAGTTTTTGNAAAATATCATCTATATTAATATTATCTCTTAACTTTACATATAAACTNAACGCATCTCTATTAGCTGCTAATACTCTNCCTTTTCTATCATATATTTCACCTCTNTCAGGTAAAACCAAACTAAAATTAAACTGATTACTTTTAGATAACTTATCGTATTTTTTGTTTTCAACAACTTGAAGATCAAATAGCCTCCAGGATAATATTCCAAAAGACAAACCTTTTAATGTAGACAATAAAAAAAATCTTCTTTTAATAGTTTTTGTAAAGTTATTTTTATTCATTTATTAACCAGTAATTTGAAAATGTTTTTTGGTAAATCAGTTAATAATAAAATTATTGGAAATAATAATAAGGTTGTTCCAATATTAAATGATACAGCATATAANTCAGGAATTTTNAAATTNACTATAATAAATAAACNCTTAACAGTTATCAAACTTAAAACATAGGAAAAACTAAATAAAAACCATTCTCCATACTTTTTTAATATTATATGACTAAAATCTAAGTTTAACGTAAAAAACTTTAACAATAAAAAAAATAATGAATGAACTCCAATTAATCCACCAATCATTAAATCATATAAAAATCCACATAAAATTATTAAAACACTTGAGGTTTGAAAATTGAGACGACGCACTGAAAGAAATAATATTATTGTTAAAAAATAAGGTTGAGAAATCATAAAGAATGACAAGAAATTTAGAGAAATTTGAATAAAGCAAGCAAATAATATAATTAACGCAAATAGTAAATTATTTATAAAATATTCTGATTTTGATTTATCCATTGAATAATGTTTAATTACTAAATTTATTAAACCCTTTTAAATTAATTGTATCTTCTTTTTCTTGAAGTGGAGCAAATCCAGAGTAATTTTTTATTTGTGATTCATTGCTATTTGAAAGAATAGACACAAATCTTAATCTTTGAGGATTAGGCAATGGTTGTACAAAATATTTACCATTTGTTACTGAAATAATTTTTCCAATAGTTAACCCTGATGGGAAAATCCCTCCATGACCAGATGTTTCTATAATTTCACCAAGAATTGGATTTGCCTCTGAGGATAAAAATCTTAATTTTAATAACTTTCCATTTTCTCCTTGAGCAATTGCTGGCCAACCACTTTGCGTTAAATAAGAGGGTACCATAGAATTAAGATCAATTGTTAACAATACTCTACTAGATGAAGGTCCTACATTTATAATTGATCCAACTAAACCTAATGAAGAAATAACTGGTTGTCCTTTTTTTATACCGTCTACACTACCTCCATTAACAACCATAGTTTTTGCAAAAGTACCACCTGAAATATTTAAAACTCTTCCAGTAAAAATAATTTTATTTTTATCAAATTTAAAATTTAACAATTTTTTCAGCTCAATTAGTTCACTCTCAGAATTTGTTAACTTTGATTCAAGAATTTTAAGTCTTCGGTTTTCACTTTTGAGTTTTAAATTTTCATTTCTTAAAAAAGTAGCAGATTTAACATCATTGATTACATTCTCTAATTCTAAAGCAGGTTTATTTACAAAACTCGATATCGGAGATAGAAAGTCAGTTAAGAAAGATGATAAGTTTCTAAGTGCAACTAAGTCTAATTTACCTACTAAAATCAAGATTAAACATATAGCTATAAGTAATGAATTGAAAATTTTGTTTGTATATAATTTATTTTTTGTAAAAAACATATTTACTATTTCTTACAGATAAGAAATTTAAAAGATAATCAAGCACCAATTAATACATTTTTCAAAGATTTCATTTCATCAAGACACCTACCTGTACCCATCACAACACATGTCAGTGGATCCTCAGCAATTACAACAGGCAACCCTGTAGCCTCTCTTAAGGTAGTATCTAATTCGTTTAAAAGTGCTCCTCCACCTGTTAAAACAATTCCTCTTTCAACAATATCAGCAGCGAGTTCAGGTGGTGTTTGTTCTAATGCAGTTTTTGTTGCTTCGATAATTTGTCCTACTGGTTCCGCAAGAGCCTCACATATTTGTGCTTGATTTATTTCTATTTCTTTTGGTACACCATTAACAAGATCTCTACCTCTTACTTCAATAGTAGCCCCAACACCATCTTTAGGTACTTTGGCAATAGCAATACCTTTTTTTATTCTTTCAGCAGTCATTTCTCCAATTAATAAATTATGATGTCTTCTTATAAATCCTACAATAGCTTCATCAAATTTATCTCCACCAACTCTAACAGACCTAGCATAAACAATATTTCCTAATGAAAGTATTGCTACTTCTGTTGTACCACCTCCAATGTCAACTACCATTGAACCTGATGCTTCTGTAACTGGCAAATTAGCCCCAATAGCTGCAGCCATTGGCTCTTCTATTAAAAAAACTCTTCTAGCTCCAGCAGCTTCAGCTGACTCTTGAATAGCTCTTCTTTCGACTGCAGTTGCCCCTGATGGAACACAAACAACAACTTGTGGACTTAGTATGGAATTGTTAACCTTCTTAATAAAATGTTTAATCATTTCTTCAGCAACATCAAAATCTGCAATAACACCATCAGCCATCGGTCGAATGGCTCTTATATTACCAGGAGTTTTACCCAACATAGTCTTAGCTTCTTCTCCTACTGCTAGTACATGATTCTTTCCCTTTATTTCAGTTATAGCAACAACTGAAGGTTCATTAAGTAAAATTCCTTTACCTTTTACATATACAAGGGTATTTGCAGTTCCAAGATCAATAGCTAAGTCAGCAGAGAAAATGCCTTTAAAAGAACTAATCATTAAATGCCACCTTTCTAAATCTCAATAATAATAGCTTCAATTTAATATAAGATTAATTTTTATCTTTATCAACAAGTCTATTTTCAGTAATCCAAGGCATCATACCACGAAGCTTAGAACCAATCTCTTCAATTTGATGCTGAGATGTCCTTCTTCTCGTTGATTTAAAGCTTGTTTGGTTAACTTTGTTTTCAAGCATCCAATCCCTAGTAAATTTTCCAGATTGAATATCATTCAATACTTTTTTCATTTCTTTTTTAGTATTAGAGTTAATTATTCTAGGTCCAGTTACATATTCACCATACTCCGCAGTATTACTTATAGAATAATTCATATTTGCTATACCTCCTTCATAAATTAGATCTACAATTAACTTAACCTCATGTAAACATTCAAAATATGCCATCTCTGGCGCGTACCCAGCTTCTACTAATGTTTCAAACCCTGATCTAATTAATTCAACTAAACCTCCACATAATACTACTTGTTCACCAAATAAGTCTGTTTCACATTCTTCCTTAAATGTAGTCTCAATAACACCAGATCTTCCACCACCTATGGCGCAAGCATAAGATAATCCAATATCATGTGCGTTTCCTGTAGAGTTTTTATGAATTGCTATTAAACAAGGAACACCACCTCCACGTAAATATTCTGATCGAACTGTATGCCCAGGACCTTTTGGTGCAGCCATAAATACATCAATATCCTCCCTTGGCTCAATCAAATTAAAGTGAACGTTTAAACCGTGCGCAAATGCTATTGCTGAACCACTTCTCATATTGTCTTTTAAACTCTCATTATAAATATCAGATTGAAGCTCATCAGGAGTTGCCATCATAATCACATCTGCCCATTTTGCTCCTTCAGAGACCTCTTTAACATCAAATCCAGCTTTTTTTGCTTTTTCAATAGATTTTGAATCTGATTTTAAAGCTATAGCAATTTCCTTAACACCACTATCTCTTAAGTTTGCTGCATGAGCATGGCCTTGACTTCCATAGCCAATTACCAGAACTTTTTTTGATTTAATTAAACCAATATCAGCATCTCTATCATAATAAACTCTCATAAAAACTCCTTATTTATTTTAATCAAAAATTTTATCAATTATTTTTGTTTCAGTTTCATGTCCTCTGGACATGGCTGAAACACCTGTTCTTGAAATTTCAATATCACCTAAAGATCTCATTAAGTTTACAAAAGCATCTATCTTATTTGGTTTGCCTGTTAATTCAAAAACAAAACTCTTTAATGTTACATCAAGTGTTTTAGCTCTAAAAGTATCCGCTATTCTTAATGCCTCAACTCTGTTTAAACCACTAGATACAACTTTTACAAGAGCTAATTCACTTTTAATAAATGGGCCTTCAAGAGTTAAATCTCTTACAATATGTACTGGTATCAACCTTGATAGTTGAGACTTAATCTGTTCAATAGTATTACCCGTACCTTTAGTTACAATAGATATTCTTGATAAACTTCTTTTTTTATCAATTTCAGTTACAGTTAAACTTTCTATATTGTAACCTCTTCCAGAGAAAAGACCAATAACTCTCGCCAGTGTGCCTGGTTCATTATTCACAACTACTGAAAGAGTTCTTATACTTTCTTGTTCATAAATATTTGATTTTTCATAAATGGACATAACTACACTAACGATAAACCATCTGAGTTTACTTTTTGGTTTTTCTTATCTTCTTTATTTAATATCATTTCGTAATGTGCAGAACCTGATGGTATCATAGGAAAACAATTTTCTTCCTGTGCGACGCAAATATCGGCTATTACAGGACCATTATGCTTCAACATTGAATCTATTGCATCATCAATCTCCGACATTTTTTCTGCTCTTATACCTTTAATACCAAAACATTCAGCCAATTTAACAAAATCTGGTAAAGAATCAGTATAGCTTTCACTATAACGCGATCCATGTATTAACTCTTGCCATTGTCTAACCATGCCCATCCATTGATTATTAATAATAAACATTTTAATAGGTAATTTATACTGAACAATAGTTGATAATTCTTGCATGTTCATTAAGAAGGAAGCCTCGCCAGCTATATCAATCACTAATGAGTTTGGATTGGCTATTTGAACGCCTATTGATGCTGGTAATCCATACCCCATAGTACCAAGTCCGCCAGAAGTCATCCAGTGATTTGGTTTAGAAAATCCAAAATATTGTGCTGCCCACATTTGATGTTGACCAACCTCAGTTGTCACAAACGGTTCTTCAGATTTAGTTACGTTATAAAGCTTTTCAATAGCGTATTGAGGTTTTATAATAACTTGATCTTTTGAATAAAAAAGAGATCTTTTTTCTTTCCATTTATTAATTTCCACCCACCAATTTTTTAAGTTGAAGTCTTTTACTTTTCTTTTCTTCAATTCATTATATATATCTTTAAGAACAGCTTTTACATCACCAATAATAGGTAAGTCAACTTGAACAATTTTATTTATTGAAGAGGGGTCAATGTCAATGTGGATTTTTTTTGAATTTGGAGAAAAAGCATCTAAACGTCCAGTTACTCTATCATCAAATCTTGCTCCTATATTAAGCATTAAGTCACAATTATGCATTGCCAAGTTTGCTTCATATGTACCATGCATACCCAACATTCCCAAAAAATTTTTATTTTCGTGAGCAACGGCTCCTAGCCCCATCAGAGTGAGCGTTACTGGAGCATTTAATAATTTAACTAATTTATTTAAATAAATTGAAGCTTCTGGTCCAGAATTTATAATTCCACCACCACCATAAATTATTGGTTTTTTTGAATTTAAAATTAAATCTACAATTTTCTTAATTTCATTATTTTTTTTAATAAAAGTATTTTCAATTTTTTTATCTTTTTTAATAATTTTTTTTTCGTATTTAACTTCGGCTAGTTGAATATCCTTTGGTAAATCAATTAAAACAGGTCCAGGTCTACCAGTTTTAGCAATTTCAAATGCTTCATGAACTATTTTGCATAAATTATTTGGTATTTTAACTAAATAATTATGTTTTGTAACTGGTCTTGAAATTCCAGTTGTATCAGCCTCCTGAAAAGCGTCAGTACCTATTAAATGAGTAGGGACTTGACCAGTAATACATACTATAGGCACAGAATCCATTAAAGCATCTGTTAAACCAGTTATTGCATTAGTTGCTCCAGGTCCAGATGTCACTAATACGCAACCAACTTTCCCCGTTGATCTAGCAAAACCTTCAGCGGCATGAACAGCAGCTTGTTCATGTCTTACAAGAATGTGTTTTATTCGATTATTTTTGAAAATAGCATCATAAACAGGAAGCACTGCCCCTCCTGGATACCCAAATATTGTGTCAACGTCATTTTCGATTAAAGCTTTTATTAGAGCTTCAGCACCATTCATATTCATTTTTGATATAACACCTCCGATATTTAATAGCTTTGTTTCTTGATTTGGTCAATATAATATTAATTGATTTTAAGTCTGAATAATTAGATCTGGATTAAAATTATGTCTTAACCATGTCAATTGTCGTTTTACATATCTTCTTGTATCTCTTTTACTTAGCAAAATTGCATCTTGCAAAGAGATTTTTTTCTCTAAATACTTTAATATCCAAATTACACCTAAACATTTAAATCCAGGCAAAGATCTATCAAAATTTTTTTCAATTAACAATTGAACTTCATCTACTGCACCTTTGTAAATAAAATCATCAAACCTTTTTTCACAATTCTCATAGATTTTTTCTCTCTCTTGTTCCAATAAAATACAAAAATAATTATTAGATAGATTAAATCTCTCAGAATTTTTATGCCATTTAGAAATATTTATTCCAGTTTGTAAAAAAACTGAATGTGCTCTTATCAATCTGTGTTTGTCTATGTTTTTTATAACAAAATCACTGTCAATTTTTCGAACAATTTTTCTAAATTCTAAAATTCCAACTGAATTAAACAATCTTTTAGATTTTTCTAAAAACTTATTATTAATTATTGGTATTTTTGAAACTCCTTCAATTGCAGATCTAATATATAATCCAGTTCCACCAACAAGTATTGGTATTTTTTTTTTAACTGAAACTATATTTAAAGTTTCATTAACTAATCCCAACCATTCCATTACAGAAAATTTTTCAACAATAGATCTTATCCCATATAAATAATGAGATATAAACTTTTTGTCTTCTTCAATTGGTTGAGATGAAAGTATTTTAAGCTCTTTATAAATTTGCATGGAATCTGCATTAATAATTATACCGTCAATTTTTTTTGCTAGTGACAAAGCTAAGCT
>NZIY01000026.1 GCA_002691795.1 SAR116 cluster bacterium | reverse complement strand
GGGAACATTTAAGATGTCTGTTCTTTTTGAGTATGAAAGTCCAACCTCATTTAAACAATGTCAAAATGAATTAGAAAATTTTACCAAAAATATTGTGAAAGAACTTCAAGCCGCAGACCCTGTTATAGAGGCAAGTAGAAACATTGTCCTTCAGGACTTGAGAGCTTAGCTCCTTAATCACACAGAATCCTACACCCACTATAACCTTATCTCATACACCATTGACTCTGTTTACACTAACGCTGCTGCATGAATCATTAAAATAGTTAATACTTTTTTTAAATAGACACTAAAATCTTAAAATTTTTCAAGCCAAGGTCTTATTTCTAATTCCCAAGACCATACACTTCTTTTTTGATTATAAAATTCTAAATATCTTTTTGCAATCTCATCAGGGCATAATTTATCATCATCTTTCTCATATGGTCTATTCTCAGATACTATGCTTCCATCTATTATAAAATGACCTATATGAATATTTTGTGGATGTAATTCACGGGCTAATGATTGTGCTAAACCTCTCAAAGCAAACTTACCCATTGCGAATACTGATGAATTCGGGAAGCCCTTTGTGCTAGCAGATGCTCCTGTAAAAAAAATACTTCCAGAACCTTTTTTCTTCATTCTCTTAACTGATTGTTGTGCAACTAAAAAAGCACCAAATGATGTTATGTTTAATGCATGTCTTGTATTTTCTATATCTAATTCTTCAATAGGTCCTCTTACTCTTGAAGATGGATTATAAATAACCAAATCTGGTTGTTCATTTATATCATCTAATTTGCTAAATAAATTTTTAACATCAATTGAAGATGACACATCACACTTAAAAACATTCGCCTCTAATTCTTTCTTAAACTTTTTAAGTTTATTAATATTTCTTGCTACTAAAGAGATAGACATTCCATTTTTATGAAATAATCTTGCAAGAGATAAACTTAATCCACTACCTACACCTATTATCAAAGCCTTTTTGGAGAGTGACATATTATATTTTCCTATTGAGTATAAAAATTAATAAATATTAAGTCTTTGCAAAGGAATCTGAACTCATTACCGTTGCAATTGCAGTTTCTAATTTGGCCCCTGAAGCAGCTCTAATTTTAGTTAATTCTTCATCACCAGCAAAATTTTGTAAAGACTCTGGGCTATCAAAATCCATAATAACTGTCAATTTATTATCATTATCTTTTTCAGTACCAGCAAATACTAATTTTCCCCCGTGTTCATTTAATTTATATTCATTATCAATAAACATTTCTTTCCATGGAGCAAAACCTCTCTCCAAATCAATTTCCATTTTAACTATCATTAATTACCCCTTTTTTGAAAAAGCTTTTTATTTATAAAGTTAAAACAATTGACCAAATTTAAAAAGAAATAAAAATTACTTTTTTGTAATAATTTTTTAATAATGTCCGTTAATTTGAGTTATATCAATCATTGTATCACCAATAATAATAGACGGTGCACTTAAAAATATTAATGATAATGCTAGAAAATTATATCATTCTGACTTTATGACCTTGTGGCTCGGTGATTGTGAGTGACTTAAATGTTTAAAAAACTATTGTTTGTAATACATCAGCATTTTTGGAAAATTAAATATTTTACTCAAAATACTTTTTTTTGCATAAGTTTCGTAAGTTTCGTTAAAGTTCACAAAATCTAAATCAATTTTTCCAAAATTTTCAACCTTTTGACTGATTTTCTCAATTTGATAATCTTGATACGTTTCTATAAATTTAGAAAACTGCTTGGTTAATAACCAATACTCATCAGACTTAATTGAATTTTTTAGAAGTCTATGTATTAGAATTACACTTTCACCAGATAATTCTGTGAAATCTCTAATCTTAGTTATGTGAAAACCTCCATAATGAGCTACTATTTTTAAACTAAGATCTTTTGCCTGCTGGCACGGGTCACATGGACAACTCTGAACAAATTGTAATTTAGAAAGTTTATTTTTAAAGTTATCATTAGCTAGTTTCATGAAACGTAAAATATTAAAAGCTTCATCTTTAGGCTTTAAACTTTCAACATAAAAAAAAGCCGCATCTCCTTCAATCTTATTTAACTTCATAATAGGTTCAAATGAAGTGATAATTGTTTCTAATAAATCTTTAATAATTATTTCAGCGTGACTTTCCCAATAAGAAGCAAGTTTACTACCTATTAAGGGTTTTTTTTTCATATTATGTATTTTTATAAAATCTGTAAATCCACTTATATCAGCTATTAATAAAAATCCATTAACTTTATCCATTTTTACTCTCTTAAAAAATTTATCTTAGTAAATTTAATTATGAGATTAAAATATTGAGATAGAAATGTTAATAAAAATTTTGGCTAAATTTTTTGTAAATAGACCAATTAGGTGGATGGAGCTTAAGAAGTACTGGGCAGGGATATGGAAAAGGTTTTAGCTTGGTTATTTTACTCAAATGAATGATTAAAATTAATCAATTGGCTTAAGTTTGGGGTTAATNTTTCTATCTACCTCTTCAATTGACCTGCCACGACGAACCTCATCATAATAAACTATTTGAGTGGGTATTTTNCCATAAAATTTTTTATATCTACTTACAAAGCTTNTATAAATACCATACTTAAAATATGTCTTTTCTGGGATAAATCTAATTGGTGATTCTAGAACTTCAACTTTTTTGTCACCGTTCACCCAAGCGTCCATTCTTTTATTTTGATAATCCAAACAAAATGATATGTCCGTCCAAACTCCTCTCATTGCACTGATTTTTGCTAATCCAAAATCTATACGTTTATCATAAACATTATTTATATCACCGCTAAGTCTATGCCATCCAAAATTAACCCAATCGTACTTCGCTACTATTTGTATAATTGGAGGAGTTGATTTAAGACCACCAGCTTTACCTTTAGCTCCACCTTTTTGATGAACTTGTGCTAGACTAGTACTTGTTGGTTGAACGCTTTTGAAATCATCAGACAATTTTATACTATAACCGTAACATTGTTTANCAATTGGCCCTTGATATGGTCTACTTGAAAATTCAAATCTTTCTCTATTCATTTTGCAATCGTTCCATGTGCCACCTTTTTCAAAAAAACAATCTCCATCTCTTAACTCAACTCTTTGATAAGCTTGCCCAGCGCGTGCCTTATTTTTATCTTTTATATAAGTAAATGAATGTTTTTTAGCAGTAGGCCCCATATAAAATGCATGATTTTTGAAACCAGAATGGGAGGGTGCTTTTAATCCAAATTGGTCATCTTCAAAGTAAGTTCNACCACAATTAAAGCTACATGCAAACGAGATGTTATTTAGATTTAATAATAAAATGAATGTGGCTATAATTTTAATTAACATATGGTCAACTCCCTTGACGGACTAAACAAAATATGCTTGCACATCAATGAGTTACGCTTATAGTTTAGCAGGAAGTGGTGCGCTCTAGACGCTCTATATACACTTTATATTTACCATCAATATTGCAGCACAATCAATACAAATAGTTTATGGATTACAGAGACTGTGTCAACAGGTACAAATGGTTAAAGCTTTACTTTATAAATTTCTTTTGATTTAATTTTGGGAAATGCATTAATTAACAATAAAAGGTATTTATGATGATAATTGTATTAGTTACATTTAAAATAAACCCAGAAATAACTGAAGCAATTTTAAAAGATAAGTTTTTAGAAACATCGCCTATTTATAAAGATACAACGGGTTTAATTAGAAAAAACTATATCTCTGAACCTTCAAATAATCTTGCAGGTGGAGTTTACTGCTTTGATAATATGGCTAATGCAAAAAATTGGTTTGATGAAGAAAGAATTAATTGGATTACAAATAGATACTCAAAACCAGATTTAAAATTTTATAAAAACCCNGTTACAGTTGATAATAAATCTGATGAAATTATTTCATAACACTTGAACTATGAACCTAACATACAGTACATTCTCACCAACAACACATAACTTATATTTTTACGTTTATATTTATTAGGATGATAGGCTTATTGAAATGAATATTAGAAATAAAATTGTATTTGTTACTATTTTGTTATTACTAAATGTTCTCCCAGTTATAGTTCAAGCTAAACAGAGTAATATCATTTTTATGTTATCCGATGATCAATCTTGGTCTGGCCTGTCATTTAGAATGAACCCAGACGACAAAAATTCAATGAGCATCTATGATGAAACACCAAATTTAAAAATTTTAGCTTCTGAAGGAACTAGATTTACTAATGCTTACGCTCCATCTCCAGTTTGCTCACCTTCTCGAGCCAGCATTCAAACAGGAAAGTCTCCGGCAAGACTTAATTGGACGAAGGCAGCACCTTTTTATACATCTAATGACAAGCTTTACCTCATTCCTCCTAATCATAGTAAAGATTTATCCAAATCAGAAATAACTATTGGAGAAATGCTAAAACAAGCAAATTATAAAACTGCTCATTTTGGAAAATGGCATTTATTGGGAGGTGGACCTAAAAAACATGGCTATGATGTCAGTGACGGAAACATTGGTAATAAGTATGCTTCAAAATTTGTTGATCCAAATCCTGTTGATTTATTTGGAATGATTGAAAGAGCAGAAAGATTTATAGATATATCTCAAAATGAGAATAAACCCTTTTATATTCAACTTTCATTTCATGCACTTCACTATCCTGAAAATGCTCTAAAAGATACAATTTTAAAATATAATAAAAAATTCAAAAAAGATCTAAAAACTCGAGAAATAAATAGACTTGCTATAAACGAAAACATGGATTCCGCAATTGGAAGACTGATAAAATATCTTAAGAATAAAAATTTATATGAAAATACATTTTTAATCTTTATGGCAGATAATGGAGCATATAACCGTTTTTCATCTTTAAAAGGTGGTAAAGGAGCATTATGGGAAGGAGGAATTAGAGTACCTTTTATAATTAAAGGNCCAACAATACCAATGAATGCAGTAAATAATGTTCCTATAATTGGATACGATTTATTCCCTACTTTAATGCATATTTCAGGATTAGAAAATAGTAATGCAGATTTAGATGGTATAAATATTTTTGATACATTTAAAGATNCTTTTATTTCTGAAGAAAGACCTACGAAAGGTTTAATTTTTCATTTTCCTCATTACCAAAATAATCAAAAGCCTGCTTCTGCTATTATCATGAATAATTGGAAACTTATAAAAAGTTATGAAAAAAAAGTAGATTTATTATTCAATTTGAAAAAAGATCCAAGTGAGAAAATTAATTTGATAAATGAAGAAAAATTATTATATAAAAAACTTTTATATGAGCTTGAAAAATATCTATTTTCTGTGAATGCATCGTACCCAAAGAAAAATCCAAAATTTGATGCAAACGCATTGGTTAAATCTAGTAAAAAAATAAAAATGAAAAAAAAGAAGAAGAAAAAATAATAAAACTTTCTACTACCAGAACAAATAACAAATTAATTTTTTGTATTTCATAAACAATTCATTACTATATCAGTGTTATAATATTTTTTTTGGATCATTTGGTACATGCTTACTAAAATAACAAACGCCATACTTTTTATACAAATATGATAAATTTAAGAGGTAATGGTTGCCCGTTTTGTTCTGGATTTAAAAAACTTAATTATGATTTGTTTTAATGATTTTATTAAATTAAAATTTGATAATAATGATTAAGTTTTTTAGTTCATTTTTTTTTATTCTCATAGCAACTAAATCTTTTGGTTTAGAAACATTAGATAAAAAGAAGTTTTATTTAAACGATACTTCACAACTACCTATACATGCATTTATACCAAACAACTTTAAAGCTAACCTAATAGCAATTATTGGTGGAAAAGGATTAAAAAATGAATTGGGTAAATCTCAGAATTTTTTAAAACGAAATCATCTTACATTTGTTCAAGAAGGAATTGCCTTTTATCTCTTTCCAAATTTTAATAATAAAGAAAAGGCATCTTATAAACTTAGAGGAAGTCCNAAAAGGGCAAAAAGAATTTTAGGATTAGTAAGACATATAAAAACCTTAAACAATAAACCAATTTTTATCATTGGTTTCAGTCGTGGTTCTGTAGACACCGGAGTATTTTCCTTAAGATATCCATCTACTATCAAAGGAATTATAATTGCATCAGGTATTTATAACAACAATTCTGAAAAAGCTAAGAATTTTTCNATGGAAAAAATTATTGGNAANNAAAATAAAGTAAAAACTTTAATCGTCCATCATGAGCTAGACGCGTGTAAAGTAACTATTTATCAAAAGACAAATACTTTCTTTAATAACTTAAACAGTCCAGATAAAACATTATTAAATTATACTAAGGGAGATGCCTCTGGAAGAGAGTGTGGCCCTTATCATTATCACGGATTTGAAGGCATCGAAACTAAGGTTACTAAAGATATATCTCAATGGATACTTTCAAAAATTAATTGATTATCCTAAATGTCCTTATTGTGAAACTTCACTGATATTTGAAAATTGTCACTTTGACCATATTTACCCAGCAAATAGAGGCGGTCTTACTACTTCAGATAATATGGTTTTAATATGCTCAACTTTTAATTTGTCCAAAGGTTCAGATAGCCTTAAAAATTTTGCTAAACGTAATCATTTGAACTACGATAAAATCGTAACGAGATTAGAAGTTATGGGAAACCATATTTGATGAAGAAAAGTTTATTTTTTTGGGTAAGGCATGTTTAGATTATTTTTATTTATTCTTTTGTTGTTATATAACAATTCTGCTTTAGGTAAGAAATTAGATGATATCAAATTATATTGTATAAATAATACATGTTCAAAAGTAATTAAAAAAATTAATGTTGGAAAATTCTATTTTAAATCAAGAAACTGTGAAACAAGAGACTATAGAAAGTGCCAAATATGGTTTGGTACGCCTAACAACAAATTAAGAGCTGGGTGGGTAAAGTATTACAGAATAATTAATGGTCCCATGCCCTTAAATTTAAATTGTATTGTGGGTCAACCTATTTGGTATCAAGACCTGCCTTTCCCAGATAAATTTACTAAAAACTATAAAGGAATAGAAACATTAAAAGATTTAAATTTTCAAAATAAAGAGAAAATCTACTTTAACAGACCTGCAAATGAACCTTTTAAATTTTTTTCATCAAGAGATAAGTCTTTTGGAATACTAATTAGTAAAAGAGATAGAAAAGAAAAAAATAAAAATGATATTTATATTTTTGATATAGAAACTGAAAAAATGAGAAAAATTGAAACTAAATGTAGTTAAATTATTGTTGTCTTAAGTTTTTTTAAATTGAGAACAGTCATTTTTGTTATTTAATGATAAATACTTTACATAGAGTTTTTATTTTTAATTTATTTAAAAGAAGGATTTATTGTGACTAGTAAAGCTGTTTATATGATTGGTGACTTGGATATAAAAAATATAGCAGAATACAAAAAATATATGGGAAAAGTAAAACCTATGATTGAAAGCTATGGTGGCGAATATTTAATTCGTGGTGGAGAGATAGATGCTTTGGAAACAAATTTGTGGGAACCTACTAGAATAGTATTAG
>NZIY01000025.1 GCA_002691795.1 SAR116 cluster bacterium | reverse complement strand
AAGATAAAGATATTATTTTTAAATTAGAAGAAATAACTAAACCATACTTTATTCCTCAAGAATTATATAATTATCCTAAAAATTTGTTTGTAGCCGAGTTTATAGGAACACCAAAAATGAATACTATGAAGTGTTATGTAAAAAAAAATGTTATTCATATTATCGGGAATATTGAAATTAAAACCAGTATTAAAACACATCATAAAAATACCAAGTATTTTGGTTTTAGAGCAGATAGAGTTAAAATGTGTGAAAAGCAAAAAGGTTCATTAACAGGATATATAAAATTTGTAGAATATCTTGGTTCAGAACAATATATTTATGTTGATTGTGGAATAAACGAAAGCTTAATAGTTATAAAAGAAGAACCTGATTATAAGATACCATCCTTGAAAAAGGAAATTGGCCTTAAAATTTTAACTAAAGATTTATATCTATTTGATAAAAATGGTAATGTTTTAAATTGATTTGATTAATGTTCTAGTAAAAAAAATTTATTTTATCATTATAATAAAATTATAATATTTTAAAAAATAACTATTTGAATGGGTTTGATTCAATCCAATCAATTGTATCCTTCAACATAGATGGAAAATCTCTAATATTAACACCCAATGAATCTCTTCTTGTAAAATCAAACCCAGTTGGTATTACTGCATTCTCGTTAAGTGGTTCTGGCATTTTCATATGAGGTAATAATTTTTGACACTCAAAATAAATTTCTTGCCAATGTAGACTTTTATAAACACCATAATATCTTCCAGAAGCGTTCTTATTTTCATGACAAGCTAAAAATATTTCTCCTAAATCTCTTAAATGTATCATTGATGCTGAGTCATTTGGTGTTTTTATATGTCTTGGTTCACCTCCTTCTAAGACTCTTTTCAACCAAATAAAAGGATTATGTTTCATATGATCTGGCATTATTGCATCACCATATAATCCAGTAGGCAAAATTATTGATAGCCTAATATCATTTTCATTACAAAATCTAATAGCAGCTTTCTCCATAACTGTTTTAGTTGCAGATGTGTATTTTTTTGATTTACATTGTTCGGTTTCATCAGACCAGTGATCAATTTCATTTTTAACGGAAACGGCAGGTATTGCATTAGTACTAGATGTAGATGAACAAATAACTACATTTTTAATATTTGTTTTTTTTGCACATTTTAATATATTTAAACAACCATTCACGGTTGGATTAATAATTTCGTTATAACCCCTTTGATTATTCAGATCTTTTGCTGGGGTTCCATCAAAACCTTTATAAGTTGGAATTAAGCATGCAATAAATAAAGTGGATACATCTTGTAAACAATTATCAAAATCACTTAAGACAGACATATCAGCTTTAAAGAGCTCTAAATTCTCTGAATTTTTTAGCATTTTTAAATATTTTAATTTGGTATCGTCTTTTATATTTCTCATTGTTCCATTGACTATGTAGCCCTTTTCGAGAGCACATCTTACAATGCTTGAACCTACTAAACCGCTACAACCAATCACAGATATTTTATTTTGATTTTCTTTTTTACTCATAAATTTAATTAATTATACCTTAACTAACTGTTTACCTAAATTAGTTCCTTCTAATAATCTTATCAAACTTTGAGGTGCAGTCTCTAACCCTTCACTTATATCCTCTTTATTAATAAGTTTACCCTCTTTAAACCATCTTGATAATTTTTCATAAATTTTTGAATACCTATCAAAATAATCTAAAACCAACAACCCTTCTATTTTGGCTCTTTTAATTAACAGTGTTCTATTTATTCTTGGACCACTAGGTATTGGATAAGAAGGCATTCCAATAGTACCACAAATAACAACTCTTGCACCTACATTTAAATTTTCCATAATTTGATCAAATTGAATGCCACCAACGTTATCAAAAAAACAATCAATTCCGCCTGGGACAATTTTTTTCAATTCAGATGAAATATCATTAACTTCTTTATAATTAATAACTTCATCATATTTAAAATCGTTAATACAAATTAATTTCTTTTCGTTTGAACTAGTGAGGCCGATTGTTTTGCATCCGTAAATCTTAGCTATTTGACCAACTGCAGAACCTACGCTTCCTGCAGCGGTAGTTACAATAACAGTATCATCTTCTTTAGGACAGCACTTGTCTACTAATCCTGCATAAGCAGTTATACCATTTAAACCTAAAACACCTAAATTTGCTGATAAGGGAACTTCATTTGAAGGAATTTTCATTTGAATAGATTTAGAAGTAACTATAGAGTATTTTTGCCACCCAAGCCAACCTACTACAAATTCATTTTCCAAAAATTCATTATTTTTAGAAGAAATAATTTTTCCAACTCCAAAACTTCGCATTGGATCATTTAAAGGAACTGGTTCTGAATAATTTCCAACACTACTAATCCAGCCTCTCATTGCAGGATCAATTGATAAATATATTACTTCAACTAAAAATTCATCTGCAACTAAGTCTCTAATATCATCAGTGATTTTTTCAAACAAGTCTTCAGTTACACTTGGATTAGGCCTTTTTTTTAAAACAATTTTTGTGTTTATCAGTGACATACTTTATGAAATCAAAAAAGAATCATGTTATCAAGTTTTTTAATTTGGATAAAATTATAAAAACTTATTAGTTTCTAATATTTGTCCAATTAACTTATTTAATATTATTCTTAAAATAATTACAAATAAGAATAAATCAAAAGATTTCATCTTAATTTTGATTAAGTATTCAATAAAATAATTGCATCTTTAAAACAATTTATATAATAATAATTGTATGTTAAATTCATTATCAAAATTTTCGATTATCGCGTTATTTTTTATTTTATTTTGCTTTAAAAGTGCAATTTCTGCATCTAAAAGTGAGAATAAACCAAAATTAGATAAATCTGAAATTAAGACTGAACATCTCGTTTCTGCAAAATTATTATATGATGAGATTTATGATATAAACATATCTCAAGGCCACTACAGAGCTTCTGTTGAACTCTTACTAATTTGGGAAGACCCTAAAACAGATGAATTCTTAAACAAATTTGGAGACGAAATAATACATGGAAAAAAACTTGATGATTTTCTAGAAAATATTTGGTATCCAGAATTTTTTGTATCTAATGCTGAAAACCCTAGGACTTTACATTATAAGACTTTAGATGTTTATAAAGGTAAATTTGAATTATTTGAAAGATTTGATGTTGATTTAAGTATAGATGCAGAGATGCCAAGGTATCCTTTTGGAGATCTAGATTTATTCTTGGATATTGCTTCTTATTCTGGCAATAAAGATAAAATGGTTTTTTACCCTGAGTCAGTTCAGATTGGTCACCATGACGCTCATCATAAAATTGTTAAAGGAAATTGGAATGTTACAAATACGTTGTTAGAAGAGCAAGGGAGAACGAGTTTAAACCATGGAGGAAAAGAAAAGTTTTCTTATTTAATATCACATGTTAATGTTGAACATGGATTTATAGATTCTCTACAAAAAATTATATTTCCTCTACTAGCAATTGTCCTTTTATCTCTTCTTATAAACCACTTTTATAGAGCTGGTAATTATGATCCATGGAATTGGAGAGTTGGTGGACAATTAACTTTATTCTTAACAATTCCTGCTTTGAAGTTTGCATTGTCAGGAGAATTACCTTCTACACATTATCTTAACTTAACTGATAGTCTTTTTATATGGGCAACAATAGTTGTTACATATAATATGATTCTTGGTATATTAAGTCATTACAAATCCATTGAAGAAGGTACTAATGAAATTAGTGCTCTAGATAAATTTGCAAGAGTATCTAGTCCTATTGTTGCAATTGCAGTCATATCAACTTTTTCTCTAACAATAATCTAAGTTTATTATCCTATTATAATTATAAGGTATAATTAAATCAAACTTGATTATGCTTAAATAATATACGTTATTTAGATTAATATATTTAATTAAACAAAAAATACCGCATTAGGTATTAATTATGTGATAGTATTTTATAAAAATTGGAGAATAAAATGAAAGATTATATGGTTGAACACAGATTTAAGACCGAAGAGATAAGAGATAAATATTTTGAAATGTCAGCATCAATGACTGAAGACGATATTAGGGCTAACATGAAAAATGATAATGCAAGTTTTCAAATCAATTGGAATAATGAGAAAAACGATATGGTTATGTATTGTTGGTGGAAAGCTAATTCACCAGAAGCTATTATTGAAACATTAGGAGATATGGCAGATATGTTTGAGAATAAAATAAAAGAAATGCCAAATATTATGAATGTTTCTGATTAATAGGATTTAATATGAATACACTTATTATAGTAAAAATGACTAAAGTTAATTATGACGATTGGAAACTTAAATTTGATGAGGATTCAGAAGTACAATCTAAAATGATGAGAAATACTGTTGTTGGAAAAGTTGATGAAAATACAGCAATGATTTTTACAGAGGTATTTAACCCTGAATTAGTACAAGAGTTTATGAATTCAGATAATTTTAAAGAAATGGAAAATAACCTTGGTCTATCTCATGAAGTTTATGCTGTAGAAAAACACAGTTAGATTTATAAGCATTTCAGTTTTTCAATACACAAAAATAAGTTAGATTTTATTCCTGAAACTTTCTAGATGAAACATAAAAAGCTAATAAGGTAAGAATAATATAAATTATCCACATTATTTTAGAAACATTTACGTCCCTAAATATTGTTAAATAAACAAAACTTAATAAAATAATAATAAATCCTAACCCACAACAAAATAGTAGTCTTTGTGCTGCAGACTTTGTTACACCCCTACATAGAAATAATAACATTCCTATAAAAAACAAACCTGAAGCCATAGCATATCTTAGACTAACTCCAAGATTAAGAGCTTCTGGATTATTTTCTACAAAAGGAAACATTAATAGAGTAATTTCACTTGCAAAAATTACAAAGCCAATGCTTTGTAACATAAGTATAAATCCCACAAGTGTCAGTACTAATCTTGAATTATTAAACATATTTTCAAAATGCATAAATTATGTTTTGTAAAAATAACATTTTAGTAGTAAAAATTCAAATTTTTTCAATTTATTAAATTTTTAAGAGTTATTTATCTCCTAAAATTTGTATTTCTCTCCAATATTCTTATAATAGAAGATGCATCTTTATCACCAAGTCCATTGGCTACTGCAGAATAATAATATTGAAGTGCTACCTGATATATTGGTAATGCAACTAAATTTGATCGTGAAAGTTCAGTTATAAATTTCGAATCTTTTAGTGGTGTAGAAAAGTTCATACCTTCCTTTTCAAAATCTTGATCAACCATTAATTTTCCTCTATTTTCAAAAACACCAGATGATGAAAAAGTTCCGCTAATAGCTTCATGAATAATTTCAGGCTTTAATCCTGATTTCATTCCTAATGTTAAAACTTCTGCTGTAACTGCATTATGAACTAAATTTAGGATATTTCCTATCAGTTTCATTACGATACCATTTCCAAAATCCCCAACATCCGTCACTTTATGACAAAATATGTTAAGAACATTAGAAGCTATACTCTTATCATTTTTCATACCACTCAAATATGAGGACAACTTTCCTTCTAAAGCTGCCAATCTGTTTCCGGATAAAGGTGCGTCTACAATTTTACAATCTTTTAAATTCAACTGACTTTTAGCTAATTTTTTACATTCTAAAGGTAAAGTTGATGTTTCAATAAATAAAATTTTAGAATTTAAATTTTTTGTGACTTCTAGCAAACTCTCTTCACTAGGTAGACAAGTTATAACTATATTACATTTTGTATAAAATTTACTTATATCATCTAAAATGGTAATAAAGTTTTTATCTAAATTTTTATAAAATTTGCTTGATATATCAAAACCAAATATATTGATTTTTTTATCTATAAAACATTGCGCAATTGCAGAGCCAAGAACACCGAGCCCAAGAATTCCAATTTTATGATTTATATTTAAATTAATTTCCATTAGCATAAACCCTATAATATGACAGCTGACTTTACAAATTATAAATCTTTGATGAATAAATTGCTTAAAATTAAGCAAAAAGAGACATGTTTATTAACTGTTGATATGCAGAATGAGTATCTTGATACTAAAAATGGTACATCTCCTTTGTCAAATCAAAATATTGATAGAATTCTAGAAAATTCAAATTTTTTGTTAAATAAATTAAGAATTTTAAATATACCCATCGTTCATTGTTATGTAGTTAGAAAAAAAGAAGAATTAAAATATAACTTTTCTATAAGTCCATATATAGACGTAAGTCAAAAAAATAAACTTTCTCAAAATAAACAAGCCAAAGCTAGAAAAAAACCTGAAAGAGTTGAAGGAACAATTTCATGTGAATTACCAAAAATACTTGTTGACGAAAATGATATTCATATAACAAGCAAACGTAATTTTGATTGTTTTCAAGATACTGAATTAGATATGCTTTTAAAAAGAACATTGAATATTAAAAATATAATAATATGTGGTGTTAATACTGATACATGTGTTTATGGAACAACATTTGGTGCAAGTAATAGAGGATATAACCCAATAGTGATTGAATGTTGTACAGGATCAATGAGA
The DNA here is from genome assembly GCA_002691795.1 of SAR116 cluster bacterium. Lineage (GTDB taxonomy): Bacteria > Pseudomonadota > Alphaproteobacteria > Puniceispirillales > Marisalimonadaceae > TMED54. The sequence continues at coordinate 26,766 of NZIY01000025.1, read as the reverse complement.
GGCGATGAACAACATGAAGTTGCACTTAAAATTATGTCTCAATCAATAGCTTGGGTTATGAAAAAAGAGGAAATTTTAAATAAATTAAATTAATATCCCTGCTCTACCAGTTATTTCACCAATTTCAATTTTATTATGAAGTTCTTCAGCTCCATTAAAATTTGTCTTAATTGAAACTAAGGGTTTAATTAGACCTCTTGCAAACAAATCTAAACTCTCTTTTAATTCTTGTTTAGTACAGTAACGAGACCCAATTAATTCAAGCTCTTTAACAAGCATATCAGAAGAATTTGCCAAAAAATTTTCACCACTCCCACCAAGCGTTACTAATCTACCACCCTTTCCTAAAATTGATGCCCCTAATTCAAGTGATGATTTACTGGACACAAAATCAATTACCACATCTAAATCACAACCTTTTGAAAACTCATTAATTTTATTTTTCAAATCATTATCCATAGGTGAAATTGAGAATTCTGCACCATTTCTATTACATACTTCAAATTTTTCTGTTTTAGTATCAATTCCAATAGAGGATATATTATTTAAATTGAGCATTTTAAGCATATGTATTCCTAGACCTCCACCTGCTCCAATAACACCAACTTTATCAAATGAATTTATTCGTGCTTTTTTTATAACTTTGAGAGGAGTTGCTACAGCATCACATACTACTGCAGTCTCTAAAAGATTATTTTTATAATCAATTGCTTGTGGTATTTTAATGAAATTTTCAATAGGAAGTTTTATAAACTCAGAATAACCTCCATCTATTTCTCTTCCAATATAACCTTTAAAATTATCACACAAAGTTTCACGATCAATATTGCACCATCTACAATGCCCGCAAGTTAAATAAAAAAAAGCTGTTACTGGAGACCCGATAACTAAATCACCAGATTCTCCATTTATTTCAACAATTTCACCAATAATCTCATGGCCTATTATTCTTGGATAATCAACAATTATTCTACCTGCTTTAACATGCTGAATTGTCAAACCAGAGCCACATGCCAGTACTTTAGCAACTGCATAACCTTTTTCTGGGGTTGGATCTTCAATTGTTTCTATTGAGAAAGGTTTACCTGGGCCATTTAAAAGTAATGCTTTCATATTATGAATTTTGAATTTTTAATATTTCATTTTCAATATCTTCAGTAATATCGATTTTATTATTTATTTTGCTTGAAGCGTCCATTGCCATTGTCATAACAAGATTTTTATGTCCATCTTCTGCAGAGGCGTGCGGTGTATCTGTACCAACATATAGCCTTTGGAACCAAGAATTTGTTTCTTCTCTCATAGGACCCCACAGTTGATTATTATAAATATCACCTGGTGGATATGAAGTTAAAAAGTCAACATGTCTAATGTCAGAAGGGTTAAAGCCAGAAGGGTTATATCCATGACCTTGGGGTTTTTCGCTAGCAAGAACTAAGTCTCTATGGGTGTCTTCTATATCAATAACCCCTTCTGTTCCAACTATACCAATTTCTAATCCATATACTGAACCAGGCCAAACCGTTGGTAGAGCCCAACTAATGTTCATACTAAAAATTGTATCGTCATCCATTGTAAAAATGCCAAAAGTAGAATCTTTTGTACCATGACTTTTTAATTTTTTATCTACTGATTGCGCAAAAACCGATCTTGGATATTTCCCTTCCATAAGCCAAAATGACATATCAAGGCTATGTGTTCCAGACACAACCATAGGTGTAAGGTTTTTTCTTTCATTTGTTCTTCGTACAGTTGCTATTGGAACCATGCTATTCATAAACGCTCTTGTTACAACAGATGTAACATGACCAATATTTTCATCCATTAACTTTTGTTTTACTGCTAAAAACCTTCTTCTAAATCTTTGAGTATATCCTAAAACTGCATCAACATTAGTTGACTTTATTTTATTTAAAACATCCCTACTTTCAACTAAATCAGTTGCAAGAGGTTTTTCTATAAATAAAGAACTTTCATTTTCCAACGAAGCCATAATAGGACCAAAATGATGATTTTCGTCTGTAGCAATAATAACAGCATTAACCTCTGATCTCTTTACTAGTTCATTGTAATCAGTTGTAAAGTAATCAGCCTTACAGTCTTGTAAGAGTTTTTTTCCTAATTCTTCGTTAATATCACATAAACCAATCCAACTGATCCCAGGATAATCTTTTGCCATAATAGCTCTAATTCTACCTATAGTTCCACAACCAACAATCGCTAAACCTATTTCTTTTTTATTAGACATGGCCTTATCTCCTTTTTAATTAATATAAAATTTTACTCTAGAAGTTGTTTTTTTATGTTTTCTTGACTGAAAGGCATAGTCTGTAACCTTTCACCAAAAGCTCTTTTAAGTGCATTAGAAATTGATGCACCAGTTGGACCTGCAACTGCTTCACCAACGCCAAGATAAGGTTCCCCTACTCTATTAATTACAGATGTTGTTATTAAAGGAATGTTATCAAACTCAATAATTTTATATCCATCCCAATCTTTGGACAAAATTTCATTATTATCAAAATAGACCTGTTCATAAAGAGACCAACTAGCAGCTTGAATGAACCCACCCTCTACTTGAGCTTCTATCCCTTCCTTAAAAGCTATTTCACCTGCGTCTACACTTATCCATGCTCGTTTAAGTTCAATTTCAATATTATCAGAAACAATTAACTCTACACCAACAGCGCAATAAGATGCTGAGTTTTTATATCGAGAAAAGGCAATACCTCTATGGCTATTTTCCAATGATTTATCTTTTTTCATTTGAATTTTTAAATCATTTAATAAATCTATCGCTCTATTATCGTCAAGATGATTAATCCTAAATTCAAATGGGTCAATATTTGACTCAATACAAAGATCATCCATAAATGTTTCAGTTGCTGCAGTATTTGCGAAAGCACCTAATGTCCTAAGTGCTGATGTTCTTAATGGTAAATTATGAACTAGATTTTTGACTAACCTTGTTTCTTTGAAATTATAGATAGGGTCTAAATTTCTGTGTATCCCCATATGAGCTCCAGTTCGAGGTGAGGCTTTATATTTTTTAAAATCATTATTCAAAAACCTGTAAGATACAAAATTTTCTAATTTATTAACCATAGGTCTAGTTAAATAAGTATCTGAATAAGCTTCATTGGACCAGTATATGACCTTATTATTTTTGTCCAAAGTAGCAGTTAACTTATTTTTAGAAGCACTACCATAAGGCTCCCAACAATTTTCATCCTCTCTCGTCCACTTTAATAATATATATTTATTTTCAAATTCTTTAGAAAGTAATGCCACCTCATACGTCACATCATCTGCACCATTATGTCCATAACAACCAGCTCCAGGCATAAAGTGAAGTGTTATATCTTGTTCATTAAGATTAAAGGCATTTGATAGAATAGATTTTAAAGCATAAATTGCTTGACTATGCGAATAAATTATAAACTTTCCATTTTTATAAATTGAGCATGAAGCAGATGGCCCAATAGAACCGTGCATTAAATAAGGTTTATTAAACTCTGATGTTAAAGTTTTGTAATTATTATTACTAAAAGATTTAATTTTAGGAATGGTTTCATGGAATGCTTCACCACCTCTTTTTACAACGAGAGAATCTTTATCATTTTGTTCTATTGAGTTAAAAATTTCATCATTTGCTAATTTATTAAGTTGTTCCCATTGAATAGAGTTTTTAAGACGGTTTAATGAATTTATAACTTCATATTCATCTTTGCCTAGAACAGCAATAAATGAATTTTTAATNAATATTTCAAGGTTATGATCTTTTAAATATTTATAAACAGTATCATCAATACATAAAAATTTATGAGAGTAACTAGGAGGCCTAATTATTCTNGNATGTAACATGTCATCAAATTTTAAATCATGTAAAAACTTGTNTTCTCCTTTAACAATGGAATTGATAAACTTAGTTTCAACATGAGAATTATGATCAATATTTTTTTGATCAAAATCTTGAATTATCTCAGGGATAGATAATTTTAAAAATTCATCTTTGCATGAAAAGTCCCAATAACTAATACTTGCATTTGAATCAGGGTCTTTAACAACACCATCGTATANGTTAATTTTATTTTTATTTAAATTCAGTAACTTAGATGCATAATCTAAAAATCTTTTTCTAAAAATTATTGAAGCGGACCTTATTGCTGTTCCAGAATTCGGAACAGATAAACTACTAGCAGTAATTCCTTCATCTGGTGTAATATCTGTATTTAATTTGTTTACAGTAATTGAATTAATATCAATACCTAACTCCCTTGAGCAAATTAATGCTAAAGTTGTACTTATGTGTTGTCCTATGTCAACTTTACCGGACGATATAATTATTTTGTTAGGACTTTCAAATGACAACCAATCAGATACTTTATTGTAATCCTTAACACTTTCTCCAGTTTTCAATTTATTTTTATTATCCATTATTTTTTCTGTTTTTAATTATATGGTTAACTGCCTTTAGTACGGAAGCATGAGAGCCGCATCTACATAATTGACCAGATAAAGTTTCTGAAACCTCTTTCCTATTAGGTAATTCCTTTTTATTAAATAATTCTGTTAATGAAACAATAATACCACTCGTACAATAACCACATTGTGCAGCATTAAAGTCTTTAAAAGATTGTTGAATTTCATTTAAAACTTCATTTTTTNCAATTCCTTCAATTGTAGTTATATCTTTATTTACAAATTCTATAGCTGGCCTATTACAACTTAAAATTTTTTTTCCATCTACTAANACTGCACATGAACCACATTGCTCAAGCCCACATCCTAATTTTGTTCCTGTAAGATTGAATTCATCTCTTAGTATATAAATTAGTGGTTTATCTTCAGAGGAAACTATGTTTTTAGAATTTCCGTTTACCTTTAAAATATATTCAGCTTTACTCATTTAATATCACAAACAATAAAAATTTAATTTTTTAAAATAATCTTTCCAAAATGTTCATTGTCACTCATTTTTTGGAGAGCAAGTTCTGCATCAGTTAATTTAAAAATACTATCAATCGGGTGTTTAATTNGATTATCTAAAACATATTTCCATAAATCATCATTAGCTGCTTTGGAAACCAAATAATTTTCCTCAATAGATCTTGTTCTTCCAGTCGTTCCAATATAGTGAATTCTTCTTTTCGCATGCAAATCATGATCAAAATTAGAATTTATTCCTGCTAATCTACCAATATTAATAAGGAAGCCATTAATCTTTGTAACTTCCATATTTAAATTAGNAAAATTTCCAGATAGCATATCAATAACTAAATCCACACCCTTACCATCTGTTTTATCTAATATAACATCTTTCCAATTACTTTGACTTGTATCAACAAGATGATCTGTTCCAAATTTGCTAAGTTGCTGTAATCTTGTTTGNTTCGATGATGAGCCAAAAATTAAACTTGCACCTAAACATTTTGCAATTTGAAGTCCTATTATACCAACACCACTACTTGCACCTTGAATAAATATAGACTGACCTGCTTTAAATTTACCATTTGTAATAATAGCGTCATGCATAGTTTGAAGACTTCCTTGAATAGAAGATGCTTTTTCCCAATTTATTTTCTCATTTTGAAACTTTATACATCTTAAATGATGTGCTAGTGCAAACTCTGCCCAACCAGAACCACCTCTGCACATTACTTTATCTCCTTTTGATAAACCAGAGACTTTTGTTCCTAATTGAATTACTTCACCTGCAAACTCTCCACCTAGTATTTTCAAATTAGATCCCATGTGCCCAAAAGATTGACCTTGTGTTTCAAGTAAATCTGATCTGTTTAAACCACATGCATAGACTTTAACAAGTACTTGAAAATCATTTGGTGTCGGAACTGATGTATCCACTACTTTGATTCTATCTTTTTGTAAGGTAACAGCTTTCATAAATATCTATCTTGATGTCCAACCACCATCAACAAGAACACTTGAGCCAGTCATTAAAGAAGATGCATCTGATGCAAGAAAAACAAATGGTCCCATTAAATCAGAAATCTCGCCGAGTCTTCCAAGAGGGATCATTGAAAGCACTTGTTTTTTAAATTCCTTATCCTTTAAAAAAGGTTCAGTCATCGGAGTTTTTATAAATGTTGGACAAATAGAATTAACTCTTATTCCATTCGGACCAAGTTCAACTGCAAGTGACTTAGTGAAGCCCTCTATAGCAAATTTAGTTGAACAATATGTCGTTCTNTTTTGTCCACCAACATGTCCCATTTGAGATGAAACATTTATAATTGATCCTTTNACATTATTTAAGATCATCTTTTGAACAACGTTTTGTGTTATGCTTATAACTGATTTAACGTTTAATGACATAACATAATCAAAATCATCAATTTTAGTATCGACCAAACTTGCTGGTATATTTGTACCGGCATTATTTATTAATATATCAAAACAATCTTCATCATTAATAAGTTTAGAGACGTCATCTTGGTTAGTNACATCTATAGATTTGTAGAAAGATTTATGACCTAACTTTTTCAAATGACTATCTATTTCTTTTAGCTCTTTAGTTGTTCTTGAAACCATCATTACCTCTGCTCCTGCAGAAGCAAGAGCTATAGATGCACCAAGACCAATGCCTCTTCCAGCACCAGTAATTAAAGCTCTTTTATTTTCTAAACTAAAACTTGGTGTTTTTGGAAAGTTCATAATCTTCTCCTATTCTGCAGCAGCATAAGGTTTAATATTTCTACCACCATATCGTCTTACTCTAATATTGGCTTGCTCACCGTGTCCAGCAAATCCTTCTAAAGCACAGAGTCTTGAACAATATTCACCTACTTTTGTTGAAGCTTCATCTGTTAAAACTTTTTGATAAGTACATGTTTTAATAAATTTACCTACCCACAATCCTCCTGTATATCTGGCAGCCGTTTTTGTTGGTAAAGTATGATTTGTGCCTATTACTTTATCGCCATAAGCTACATTAGTTCGAGATCCTAAAAATAATGCCCCATAATTTGTCATATTATTCAAAAAATAATCAATGTCTTCTGTCATGATCTGAACGTGTTCAAATGCAAGCTCATCTGCAACTTGAACCATTTCTTCTAAACTTTCGCACAAAATAACTTGACCATATTCATTCCATGAATTTTTAGCTATGTCTGCAGTTGGAAGAATAGTTAACTGCCTGTCAACTTCAGTCATAGTATCCACTGCAAGTTTTTTGGAATTTGTGAGCAAAATAGCCGGACTTGTTGGTCCATGCTCCGCTTGGCCTAATAAATCAACTGCACATATCTCTGCATCTGATGTCTCATCCGCTATAACTAATGTTTCAGTTGGTCCAGCAAATAAATCTATACCAACCCTTCCATAAAGTTGTCTTTTTGCTTCTGCAACAAACATATTTCCTGGACCCACAATCATATCAGATTTTGTAATAGTTTCTGTACCTAATGCCATTGATGCAACTGCTTGAATGCCACCAAGACAAAGTATTTTATGTGCCCCACCATAATACATTGCAGAAACTATTGCAGGGTGTGGCTTCCCATTTTGCGGTGGTGCAGAAGTTGTTATATTTTTTACACCAGCAACACTTGCAGTAATAACTGACATATGAGCTGAAGCAACCATAGGATATTTTCCTCCAGGCACATAACAGCCAACAGAGTTAACAGGAATGTTTTTATGACCCAAAACCACACCAGGCATTGTCTCAACTTCCAAATCTTTTAAGCATTCCAATTGTTTTTGCGCAAAGTTTCGAACTTGATCTTGAGCAAACTTAATATCNTCNAGATCTCTTTTNTTTACTCTNTCNATAATATTTTCAATTTCNTTTTTATTNAGNATGAAATTATCNGGTNNATANTTATCAAATTTAAGTGATAATTCTCTAACAGCTTCATCACCTCTTTTAGATACATCATTTAAAATACCTTCAACAGTTTTCTTTACCTTTTCATCAGCTTCAATAATTTCACTTTCTGACTTACCTTCTTTCAACCATATGGCCATAAATCAAATTCCTTTTTTTAATTATTTTAATTATAATTTATTGATGCAAAATTAAAGGAAACTATCAAGCTTTTTTTAGACTAAAGAACCATTCCAAAAAATTAGAGGATCATTATTATCTNTATGAAAACTCTTAACTTCACCAACAAGAATTTTGTGATCACCACCTGGATAATTTTTCCATTTAAGACAATCAAGCCATGCCAAGGATTTATTTATTATTGGAAAACCATTTTTGCTTAATGAAAAATCAATTTTTTCAAATTTATTTTCTAGTGGACTTGAAAATAGTTGNCATAAATCTTTCTGATCTTTTGATAAAATATTAACTGAATAACCTACTGCATTTTTAAAAATATCAAAACTTGGTTGATTATTACCTATACTCCATAAAACTAATGGAGGATTAAGAGAGACTGAAGAAAAACTATTTACAGTCATGCCAACAGGGTTTCCTAAATTATCAATTGTAGAAACAATAGCAACACCAGTTGCAAATTTAGCTAAAGCCTGTCTTAGATTTATTATTTTTGAATCATGCATAATTAAAGTATTTTTTTATCATTATTTGTGTATAATAAGTAATTATTTATTCATATGAAATGTATCAAATAAACTGATAATTATGACAGTTTCTATTAAACAACTCAAAGCTTTCGTAGCAGTCGTAGAAGAAAAATCTTTTAGTCAAGCAGCTGAACGATTGAATGCAACTCAGTCTGGCATGTCCATGTTAGTTCAAAATCTTGAAATTAGTATTGGAAAAAAATTGTTAGATAGAATTCCTGGAAATATGCGTTTAACTGAAAGTGGTAAGGACTTCTATAAATATTCATTAGATATTTTAAAACTTATGGAAAAAGCATTAATTGATACAAAATCAACACCAGATGGTTTTACAGGAAATATTGATTGTGGATTAATGCCAACTTTTACAAGATCAGCATTACCAATAACGTTATCTAAATTCTTAGATGAAAACCCTAAAGTTGAATTTAAAATTACAGAAGCCTATTCAGGTGTTTTAGAAGAAATGGTTAGATCTAATAAGATTGAATTTGCTATTGTACCGTCTGTTAAAAGCTCATTAGGATTAAATGTTCAATTTGTATCAAAAGATTTAAACCTATTAGTAAGTTCAAAAAACTCTCCATTTGATCATTTAAAACCACTGAGAATAGAAAAACTTAAATCTCATGACTTAAAAATAATTCTCCCTAGTCCTGGGAATTCAAGAAGGATTGCTATAAATCAATATTTGTCAACCCATGGTATTAAACCAAAATCCATCCTTGAAATGGATGGAATGATTGGTACATTAGAAATGGTTGCGTATAGTGACTGGTGTTCTATACTTCCAGCGGCGCTTTGTGACTTGGACATTGACGGAAAATCAAGAACTTTATCACCGCTTGATTCCCCATCATTAATAACAGACTATGTTTTGATAACCTCTGCTAGCAGAGAACTTACTCCAGTAACTAAATTTTTTAGTGAAAAAATTTGTGAAGAAATTAAAAATATAAGTGAGAAACTTAATCAAAGAGTTCAAAATCAATAAGTTTATTAATTATTTCTTGATTGCGTTTTCATTATGTCTATTCTTTCAAAGAGATGAGGTAATTGATGGTTAAAAAAGTATCAGAAGTTTTACAAGGTATAGCTGCTATATGGCTTGTATTTGTAGCATTCACAATTTTTGCAGAAGTAACTTTTAGAAACTTTGGTCTTTTTCTAGGAGCTGATCAAATAGTTCAAAACTCTGTACCAGCGATAGTTTTTCTTCAAGTACCATTTGCAATTGTATCAGGTACAATGTTGAGAACAACTTTAATTTACGAATTTTGTAGTAAAAATTCTAAGATGATTATCAATGTTTTGTCCTTTTTGATAGGTATAATGCTATTTATAGGGATAGCTGTTGGTGGATGGACAGATATGATCAAAGGTTGGGAAATAAAAGAATACCAAGGTATAGGAGCAATTGAATTTCCAGTTTATATTGTAAGAACGGTTATAATATTTGCAGCTGTAATTATAGTTTATATTTATGCAAGTCTAATAATTGATCAATTTAGAAAAAAAAATAGTTAAAATTAGAGAATAAAAATGGAAATGGATTTAAATGTATTAATGTTAATAACATTGTTTGGAATGCTTCTAGCTATATTTGCAGGGATTCATATTGCACTTGCATTGGGTGCAACAGCAATGATTGGCACATACTTTATATTTGAGGATGCATACATGGCTGCAAGTCAAGTTGGTGGCGCTGCTTATGAATTAATAAGGGATCATATCTTCATGACAATTCCATTATTTGTACTTATGGGAGACTTTTTATCTAGAAGTGGTGCTGCGGCAGACCTTTATAATTTAATAAATAAAGGCCTTAAAGGTGTACCTGGAAGATTAGGAGTTGCAACTGTAACTGGTAATACAGCATTTGCTGCAGTCACAGGAACATCAATAGCTTCAGCTGCAGCGTTTACACGGATAGCTTGGCCTGAAATGAAAAAAGCTGGATATAATCATAGTTTTGCACTTGGTGCTATTTCTGGAAGTGCCTGCTTAGGTATGTTAATCCCACCAAGTGTTTTACTTATTGTTTGGGGTATAATAACAGAGGACTCAATTGGAAAATTATTCGTTGCTGGTGTTATACCTGGAATACTTTTAGCTTTATTATATGTCTCCTATAACCTTATAAGAGCAGTAATGAAACCAGAACTTGCGCCTGAACCAGATAAAATAGGTATCACTGCAAAATTAACAAAAACAGAAATTTATTCAGGTTTTTCAATTATTGCTTTAATATTCCTAGTCTTAGGTGGTATTTGGGGTGGGATATTCACTGCTACTGAAGCGGCTGGCATGGGTGCGATTGCTAGTTTTATTATAGCTTTATGTAAAGGAATGAAATTCAAAGGTGTAGTTGCGTCGGTTATTGACGCAGGTAAAACTTCTGCACCAATAATGATTTTATTAATTACAGCTGGCATGTATTCAAGATTCCTATCTTTATCCGANATAAATTCAATAATTCTTGAAGCTATAACTTCAGTTGGTTTAAACCAGTTTGCGATACTTATTATGATGGTTGCAATATGGCTTCTACTAGGAATGTTACTTGACTCTATTTCAATAATTTTATTAACAGTTCCATTATTTATACACTTAGTACCTGAAATGAATCCTTATGCTTTTGCTATATTTGGAATATTAGCCATTGAAGCAGGTTTATTAACACCTCCCTTTGGTTTAATTGTTTACACAGTAAAAGGAGTTCTCACGGGAAGTAATGATAATGTACCACTTGGAACAATTTTCATGGGTTCAATTCCTTACTGGATTATGATGCTATTTGTCATGGTTATGGTCTATTTAATGCCAGAATTGGCAAGTTGGCCAACAAAGTTTGTTTAAGCTTTAAAAATAAATAAAAGCTGTTAAACTTTTTACATTAACGGAGGAAAATTTATGTTAAAAAATTTAAAAAAAGCACTCCCACTAGGGCTTTTAATCTCTGGTGCTATTGCTACATCTGCAATTTCAGGGTCATATACATTAAGAGTTGGATCAGGACATCCATCTGCTCCTACTGCATATGTCACTGGCATGCAAAAGGTATTAGTGCCAAATATTAAAAAAAGAGTGGCGGCTGAAACAACGCATAAGGTAAGAATAATCGAAGCTTATGCAGGTAAAATTGCAAAGGTTCATGAAACATTAGAAGCAGTTGAAAAAGGATTATTAGATATTGGTTCATATTGTGTATGTTTTGAAACTGCAAAATTACTTCCTTGGAACTTTGATTATTTTGTACCATTCACATTAACAAACCTGGAAACTAACTGGGAAGTTAAGCACAAAGTTCTTAAAAAGTTTCCACAATTGGCTAAAATGCTTGAAGACAAATATAATCAAAAATTTATAGCTATGCAGGGTTTTGATGATTACGGTCTTGGGACTGTAAAGCAATGGAATAAAGCTACTGAACTAAAAGGTGTTAAAGTTATTGCTGCTGGTCCAAATTTACCATGGGTATCATTATTTGGATCTATACCTGTAACATCGACATTGCCAACAATGTACAATGATTTAGCAACAGGTGTTGCGAAAGGTGTAATTATATTCCCTTCAGCTCATGCTGGCGGATTTAAATTTTATGAACAAGCACCATATTGGAAAGTTATAGGTTTTGGAGCAATGGCACAAACCATTACAACAATTAACTTAAAAACTTTAGCAAAGCTTCCACCAGAAGTAGCTAAGATTGTTATGGAAGAAGCAGCAAATTATGAAAGATCAGCTGTAAAAGATGGTCAAAAAAGATACCAAAAAGGTCTAACTGATTTAATGAAGTTAGGACAGAAAAAAGGTATTAATGATGCTGTTACCTATCTTCCTGTAAAAGAACAAAAGATTTGGGCAGAAACAATTAAAGATTGGCCTAATACTAGAGCTGCTGATATCACTAAAGGGTATCCAGGAATTGATGGTGCTGCTTTAATGAATGCTTATATGGATGAAGTTGAAAAAACAGGTCATAAATTTCCTGTAAGATATAAAATTGGTGGATAACTAATTATAAATAACTTACAAGGCATACAAGTAATTGTATGCCTTTTTTTTATTATGAAAAAACAAAAATATATAACTTATTTAGCATCTGTTTTTATGTCCATTGTTATAACAATGTTTATAAGTTCATTTGTCACTTTTAAATCACTAGGTGATTTAAGTCTTTTCTGGCAAGTATGGCCAGTAAATTGGTTTTATGCAATTCTTATTGCTTTCCCAGCTATAATGATATTTAGACCAATCTGTCAAAAATTCAGTGAAATTATAGTAAATTTTTTCTACAGATAATTTAGATATAAGACGTATTTATGAAACCCATCAAATAAATTGATTTTTAAAATCATAAAATCTCATGTTNAATTANAAACTAAATTTTGGAGGAGATTTATGAAAAACAAATTAATAACAAGAAGAAATATGTTACTGGGTTCAGCTGCAACATTTGTTGCATTAGAAATATCAATGAACTCAAATCCAGTTTTTGCTTCAAATTGGCCAAGTAAACCAATAACTGTAGTAATAATGTACGGAGCTGGTGGAGGAACAGATACAATTACTCGTGTCTTGGTAGATGATATGGCAAAATCTACAGGCTGGAATATTAAAGCGATAAACAAGCCTGGAGCTGTTGGAGGTGTTGCAACTAAATATGTAGCTTCTCAAAAAGATGATGGATATACCATTTTGGGTGCAGCAAATTATAATAAATTTGTTAGAGTAATGGGACATATGCCTGCTAATGAAAAACCTTGGGAAAATTGGGTATTTATGCAAGCAGCAAATTCTTTAGCAAGTTGGTCAGTTAGAGCTGACTCACCATTTAAAACTTTTGAAGATGTTGTTAAAGCCGCAAAAGCAAAACCCGGCAGTGTTTCAATCTCAACATCTGGGACTGGAGGGTTGTGGCACGAACTTGCATTACTAGTGAGTGACGCTGCTGGAATTAAATTAAAATTTGTTCCTTATAAAGGTGGGAAAAAAGCAACACTTGCAGGTTTACAAGGTGAAACTGACATTGCGGGTGGTGGTGTTCATGAACATGTGAACTTGATTAGATCAGGAAAATTAAGAAACTTACAACAGACAGGTAGAGAAGACTTAAATGTTGATGGTATTAATTTAAAGTCAATAGGAAATATAATTCCTTCCACCAAACCTTTTTTACCGTTTGGAGGGTGTTACAATCTTATCATGCATAGATCTACACCACCAGAAGTCATTAAATTAGTGACCAACGCATACAAAAAAGCCGTTTCATCAGAGAAATTTATGTCAATTGCTAAGAAAAAGTTTTTTGACATAGATGTAAAATTTGGTGAAGCTGCTGATAAACGTGCTGCTCAATTGGAAACAATGACAGTACATACATTTAATAAGTATGCTGATCAAATTGGCAAAAAGGTTAAATCACATAAAGAACTTGGTTTACCAAAACCTGAAAACTTTGAAAAATGGTGGCCACCAAAAGGATATAAACCTATCAAAATTTAATTTATGAAAGATAGTTTTAAAAACAAATCTTACATATCTGAAGATGAAGGAGCAGGTTATGCTGCTCCTATCATTGATTTAATATCATCATCAACCATAATTATTTTATCATTTTGGATTATTTATGAATCGCTCAAGTTAAAAGTTCCAGATGATAATATTTTTACTGCACCAGCACTTTTACCAATAGTTATATCTATATCTTTAATTTTCATGGTATCAACTATATTATATGCAAGCTTTAATAAATTAAATCTAACTAAAAATAAATTTAGACTCAATATTAGTCGTCAAAGCGAAAAATTCATTTGTCCAATAGCATTATTTTTTTATATATATGGACTAACTAAACTTGATTATTCATATAAATTTTATTTTTCTAATTATCAATTAGATTTTGGACCTTTTTTAACTTTGACAATAGTGTTATTAACTTTTCTTCTTTATATTTTTTGGAAAAGGAAACTACTTCCCTGTTTTATAGTTTCATCATTATGGTCATTATTTTTATCTTTTACTTTTATAAATTTTTTTAACATACCACTTCCAGGTAATTAGATGTTTTTTGAATCATTAATCAATATTTTTCAGCCGTTTTTACTGCTTATAATTTTGTTAGGTGTTTCATTAGGTATTATCTGGGGCGCTCTTCCTGGCTTATCTACAACAATGGCAATGGCATTATTAATAGGGTTTACATCAACAATGGACCAAGATATAGCAATTTGCTTTATGCTAGGTGTATATACAGGGTCTGTTTTTGGTGGTGCAATATCAGCAATACTAATAAATATCCCAGGTACTCCAGATGCAGTTCCTACAATGATTGAAGGCCACGCATTAGCAAGAAAAGGGAAAGCTGGTACAGCTTTAGGAACAGCTATTTTTGGTTCATTTATAGGTAACTGGATTGGAATATTAATTTTAATTTTTTTAATGCCATTTTTAATTGCAATTGCGTTGAACTTTAAATCATGGGAAATGTTTTTGCTATCTATTATTGGAATCTCAGTATGCGGAACAATGTGTTCTGGGGAGTTGCCAATTAAAGGCTGGATTGTCGGTTGGATAGGTATTTTAATTGCTATGGTTGGCATAGATCCTATTTATGGTGTAGAAAGATTTACTTTCAATAACCCAAACTTTTATGATGGATTTAATTATATACCTATATTAATTGGACTTTTTGGTATTTGTGAAATAGTTAAAACTTTGCCAAATAAAAACAAGTCCCCAATTCCAAAAAAAGTAGGAAAGTTATTTTTACCAATAAAAAAATTATTAAGTTATATAAAAACCTCAATTAGGTCAGGACTGATAGGTACATTCATAGGCGCTTTACCTGGAGCTGGGGCAAACGTCGCATCATTTTTATCGTATGATATTGGAAAAAAAAGAGCTAAGCCTGAAGAAAGAAAATTATGGGGTAAAGGGAGTTATGAAGCAATTATATCTGCAGAAGTAGCAAACAATGCAAATATAGGAGGTTCAATTTTGCCAACTTTAGCTCTTGGCATCCCAGGAAATGCAGCTGCAGCTGCTCTTCTTGCCGCACTTACAATGAAAAATATTGTTGTTGGACCAACTATTGATATTGATCATCCTGGTTTAGTCTATTTTATTTATGCTGCTTTATTAATCGCAAATTTTTTTATGTATGCNATGGCTATAGCATTAATAAAACCTTGTATAAAACTATTTTCTTTAAGTAGAGGATTGTTGTTACCACTTATTATACCAGTGTGTATTCTAGGAGCATACGCTGCCAGATTAAATTTATATGATTTGTGGATAATGTTTTTTGCAGGAATTTCTGGTTATGTACTTACATTATGCAAATATCCAACTGCTCCAATAGTTCTGGGTGTAATTCTTGCACCAATGGCTGATGAGAACTTAAGAAGATCATTAATGATATTTTCTGAAAAAAATATTTCATATTTTTTTCAACAATATATAGGATTAATTTTATTGGTAATTTTTATATTTATAATTTTTGATGGATTAAGAAGATTTAAAAAAACATAACCAATTTCTTTACTCTTCTAAAATAGCCACTACCCTAACGAAACCTGCAGAACCATTTTTAATTTTAAATGGAAAAGCTGATACTANAAATCCTTTGTCAGGTAATTGTTCTAAATTACATAATTTTTCAATATGAGAATATCCCTTATGGATACCAGCTCTATGACCTTCCCAAATTAAGGATGAATCTTTTGTTTTTTTAAATTTTTCTGCAGTATGTGTAAAAGGNGCATCCCAGCTCCATGCATCAGTTCCAGTTAAACGAACACCTTGATCAAGAAGGTAAATAGTTGCTTCTTTACCTATTCCACAACCTTTTAACAAAAAATCTGGTTTACCATAATACCCAGACGCAGCTGTATTTATAAAAATAATATCTAAAGGAGAAATACTATGTTCAATTCTATCTAATTCTCTTTTAATATCATCTACATTAGCAACATAACCATCTGAGAAAGATCTAAAATCAAATTTAANTCCTTTACCATAACACCATTCTAATGGCACTTCGTCAATTGTAATAGCCCTATTACCATCATCCATTGTTGAATGATAATGATAAGGAGCATCCATATGTGTTCCGTTATGTGTGCTAACATTCATTGTTTCCATTGCCCAACCCTCACCTCCAGGCAAATCCTCTTTATTTAATCCTGGAAAAAAGCTTATAATTTCATCAGCAGTATCTTTATGATGATGATAATTGATCTTAGGAAGCATAAAATCTGGATCAGAAGTAATCCCTTCTTCTAATGCAACAGATAAATCAATAAACTTCTTCATATAAATCCCCGTATTAATTTGATAAATTATCAACTCTCTTATTAAAAGGTGATATGATAATATCTTCCCAAACTTCTGCATGAAACAAAGGATCATTTTCCTGAAATTTATGAATTTCTGAAATTTCATCTGCTTCAACCATAAAGAATGAACCATTCATAGTTTCACCATCAAGGTCGGTTAAAGGGCCTGATACCATTGTTTTTATAGGATTTGTTGATAAATACTTTCTGTGTTCTTCAATAACAGCCATTCTTCTTGGCAATGCGTCAGCTTTATCTTTGCATACAATTATCCAAATCATAAATTATCCTATGTTTGATTACTTTCAAATTCAGATATTCTGTCATATGCTTTTTCAGTAAATTCAGCTTTTGGGGCATTTCCTGCTATCACAACAAGTAGTACATGTTCTACATCAGTTTCATTTTCTGTGATGTTCATAAATCGTCTTGCACAACCTGGAGGGAATGACACAACATCACAAGGACCTACATCTACCGATTGAAATTCATCTCCTTCGTTCCACTCACATCTCCATGTTCCAGTAATTGGCATAAAGGTTTCATTTGTATCATGATTGTGCATTAATGGGCCTTTACCTGGTTTGCATCTACAAAATCCTAAATTAAACCCCTCAGAAATATTTATTGCAGGCATTTGAGAATTATCATCACCTAAAGGAGATACATGTTTTGATGTTCCTTTTGGTGGTTCAAATCCAATAACATTAATTAATTCTCTTGTACATTCAGGAAGAAGGCTATCTGGCAATCCTTTTTTTGAACCTTTTAAATCTTTAAAAAAGGCAATTCTTTTACTCATTTCATCTTTTTTCCAAACTCTGATTTTAGGTAATTCTTTTGCATTATCACTCATTCACATTCTCCATTTTTAATACTTCATATACTGAAGCTGTATCCCAATTTTTTGATAAAGTTTTTTCTGCCTTATCATATATCTTTGCCGAACCCTCAAAAGTGGGTAATATAACATTATTATTTTTTATAAAATTTCTAATAATATCAACATCTTTTAAAAAAATATTAAATGATGCAGTTGGAGGCTCGTAATTTTGGTTAATCATTAAGGGCATTCTTTTTTGTAACATCACCGAAGTTGCTGCGCTGTTACCTAAAACTTTATAAATCATATCTTTATCTAAACCGGCACATACTCCAAGTCTAAGCGCCTCTGCAGCTGCCGTGTTATGAATAGTTACTAATAAATTTGCAAGAATTTTAAATTTCATCCCATTTCCAAAAGGACCTACATAAATTACTTCTTTAGAAAAACTTTCAAAGATATTGTTAAATTTATTTATTATCGTNTCATTACCACTAGCAAAAACTGTTAAATCCCCTTCCCAGGCTTGTGCGCCAGTTCCACTTACTGGG
Source organism: SAR116 cluster bacterium (assembly GCA_002691795.1). Taxonomy (GTDB): domain Bacteria; phylum Pseudomonadota; class Alphaproteobacteria; order Puniceispirillales; family Marisalimonadaceae; genus TMED54. Next base: position 8,491 of record NZIY01000025.1, on the reverse strand, counting down.
CTATCTAACATATCTATGTTAAGTTCTTTAATTTCATTTTTAAAATCAATCTTATCTTCAATCGAAATTGTATTCATGTCCAAAATAATTTTATTNGAAGNATGTTTTCCAAGTTTCTTTAAATTCTCTAAAACATTTTTATATGCCTCTAATGANGGTAAACTTNTAANTANNATATCAACNTTATTAAATAAATCTTGGTANGNAATNTCNGANCCTCCTAAATTTAAAAATNTTGAAATATTATTTTTATCTNGATCTATGCCATAACAATTAAAGTTNTTTNTTATAAGGTGTTTNGCNTANGCTCCACCCATAGCACCTAANCCTATTAANCCAATATTCATAAAAAACCTCTTAGAACTTTTAATTTAGAATTNATANATTTATTCTAAATCAACCTTTTTGATAGAATCTATAAAATATTATTATTTTTTCTTTTAACTTGAATGTTATATATNTNTAATAATAGGAGTTATTTATGGAAGTTGGATTTTTTACAATGCCTATACATCCTTTAGATAAGGATTATAGAAAGACTTTGGCTGAAGATAGAGAAGCATTTTTATTAGCAGATGAAATNGGTTTTTCAGAAGCNTATTGTGGAGAACATTATACAGACGCAGCTGAAAACATCACATCTAGCACAGTNTTCATAGCATCATTAGCAGCTGCCACAAAGAATATAAGATTAGGAACTGGCACAGTAAATCTACCAAACTCCCACCCAGCTGCAGTGGCAGGTCAAATAGCAATGTTAGACCACATGCTTGATGGAAGACTTAATTTTGGAATAAGTCCAGGNGGATTGGCATCAGATGCAGAGGTTTTTGGAAATTTGGAGAAAAATAGAAATGAAATGTTTGTAGAATGCATAGACATGATTTTAGAGATCTGGAAAAGAGATGCTCCCTACTCTATTAAAGGNAAATATTGGGAAGTTACAACAGAAAAGACTCAAATGACTGATATAGGTCAAGGTATCATGCCTAAGCCACTTCAAAAACCATATCCTCCTATAATTTGTACTGTTGTTGCACCCNACTCCAAAGGTATAACAGCTGCTGCTGCAAGAGGATGGAAACCAATATCCGCNAACTTTTTATTGCCTAAATGGGTTAAAACTCATTGGCCAGGTTATGCTGAAGGATGCACTCAAGCTAATNCAGAAGCTAATCCAATGGATTGGAGAATTGCAAAATCCATATTTGTATGCGAAGACAGGAAAAAAGCTGAAGAATATGCACTTGGTAATAATAGTCCATATGTCTTCTATTATAGTCAACTATTAACAAAAATGTTGAAGCATGGCCGTGCAAATTTATTTAAAGAAGATCAAAATATACCTGATGAAGCATTAAAATTAGAAGATATTTGCAAAAAACTAATTTTATACGGAACTCCAGAAGAAGTTGCAGATAAAATTTTAGCTTTCAGAGAAGAAGTTGGAGAATTTGGTACACTTTTATATGCTGGACATGATTGGAAAGATGTANATNTAGCNAANNATTCCATGAAGTTAATGGCAGAAAAAGTTATGCCTCAAATNAANANTAATATTAANATAGCNGCAGAGTAGGAATTGTTATGAGNAAATTANATCTTAGGAAATAATGANTTTATAAANTATGANTTTCATGAAAATNNAGGNAAANNNACAATNGTNTTNTCNAANTCANTAGGNTCAGANTTANNNATGTGGNNNCCNCAAGTNGANTNTTTTAAANATGATTATCAANTNNTNTNNTATGANAAAAGAGGNCATGGTAAAAGCTCTNCNGTTCAAGGCCCTTATACNTTNGANNTGCTNGAAAATGATGTAATTTCNATAATGGATGAACTTGAANTTNACAAAAGCNCATTTTTTAGGTTTGTCAATGGGAGGAATGACTTCATTAGGATTGGCGTTAAAACATTCAGATAGATTCAATAAACTTGTGTGCTGCGCAGCAAGAGCTGACATGCCACCACCAGCAATAGAGGCATGGGATCAAAGAATGGCTGTTGTAGAAAACAAAGGTACAGAGGGTGTTGTCCAAGGTTCTCTAGAAAGATGGTTTAGTGATGATTTTAGAAATGATGTTTCAAATAATTATATTCTAGAAAAAGCTGGAAATATGATAAAATCAACTTCAACTAATGGATATATTGGAAGTTGTAATGCTATTAAGGGTCTTGATTACTTAAGAGAATTAGGAAAAATTAAAAAAGACTTTCTATTTATCTCTGGTGAAAATGATGTTGGGGCACCTGCTCTAGCTATGGAAGAAATGCATCATTTAACAGTTAATAGCAAATATGTTTGTATTCCAGGTGTAGCTCATGTATTTAATCTTGAAAAGCCTGATGATACTAACAAAATTTTAAGTGGTTTTTTAAACTAGTTTATAAATTTGATTTTAAATTAAAAATTAAATAAGCTTAAATTTTAGGAGTAAAATGATGTCTTTAAAAACATTTGAACATGTACTTATATTAGCTGATGACTTAAAAAAAACTAAGGAATTTTATGTTGATTTATTAGGTTTAAAAGATGGCTACAGACCAGACTTTCCTTTTCAAGGTCACTGGTTGTATCTGAATGAAAACGACAAGGCTGCATGTATTCATTTAGCAATGAGAAAGCAGGGAGATGGTCAAGATTACTACATCGGGAAAAAAGATAATGTAAAATCAGGATCTGGCGCTATTGATCACGTTGCGTTTAATTGTGAGGATATAGATGGCATGAAAGAAATGTTTGATAATAAATCCATCGAATACACACACAGGAAAGTTCCTGGTTTTCCACTAGAACAATTATTCGTTGATGATCCAGATGGTGTAAAAGTAGAATTAAATTTTCCAACAAAAGGTTAAATAGGAGTTTATCATGCCAAGGAAATATGATGAAAAAATGTTTGATATAAAACATCTTAGAGAAACTGCAGAAAAATTAAAAAACTGGGGAAGATGGGGACCAGACGATGAAAAAGGTACCTTAAATTTTATAACTCCTGAAATAGTTGTTAATGCAAGTAAACTCATTAAAAAAGGAAAAAGATTTAGCTTAGGTTTAAATTTTGATCGGCATGGCCCACAAAAAGGCTCATGGGGAAATAGGTTTAACCCAATTCATTTAATGCTAGCTACTGGAACAGACTCTATAGCTGGAAGATTTGATGATTTTGGACTTCAATATGCAGATGATATGATTTCATTACCTTTACAGTGTGCTACTCAATGGGATGCTTTAGCTCATATTTTTTATGATAATAAAATGTGGAATGGTTATTCTGCAGCTCTAGTCGACAGTGATGGTGCNCANAAAAATGGAATNGAAAAAGTNCGTGCTGAAATGGCTGGNAGAGGNGTNTTNCTNGANGTTGCNCGTTGGGCAGGNGTTGANTATTTTGAAGATGGTNNAGCNATNACNAATGATGATTTAAATGAATGTGCNAAAGCTCAAANTGTNGAAATNAAACGTGGNGATTTTGTTATTGTAAGAACTGGTCAAATGGAACAAAGACTAGATGATGGAGAATGGGGTGGTTATGCTGGNGGAGATGCACCAGGNCTNGCTTTTGAAACAGCNCAATGGATTTATGATAATGAGATTGCNGCNATATGTACTGANACATGGGGTTGTGAAGTAAGNCCNAATGAAACNAAAGATGCTCAACAACCTTGGCATTGGGTNGTNATNCCNATGATTGGNATAACAATGGGAGANATTTTTTANNTANGAGATTTNGCNAAGGATTGNGAAGAAGATAAANTTTATGATTTTTTCTTTTGNGCNCCNCCCTTACCTATAACNAAAGCAGTTGGNTCACCAATTAANCCNATGGCAATAAAATAGATGAAAAAAGCTGCCATCATTGGTGGCTCAATGTCGGGTCTTTTTGCTGCTAATTTTCTTAAAAAGATAAACTGGGATTATTCAATACATGAAATGGTTCCAGAATTATTGTCAGGAAGAGGAGCAGGAATCGCAACCTATGATGAGTTAGCAAAATTAGTTAAATTAACTACGGGTTATAATAAATCTCTNGGTACAAGTTGTAATGAAAGAATTGTTTTAAATAAGCAAAACGCTGTCATATCAAAAATGAACTACCCTCAAGTCTTCACTAGTTGGCAATATTTATATGATGTTTTGCTATCTAATATAGATAAAAAAAAATATTTTCTTGGAGATGAATGTATTCAAATTCTTAAAAAGNAAAAAANTAATACTTTAATTTTTAAAAGTGGNAAAGAAATTCAAGCTGATTTAATCATTATTGCTAATGGGATAAGATCCAATATAAAAAAAATAGTAGATGAAAACGAACCAGAATTTGCAGGATATGTTGGTTGGAGAGGTCTTGTTAATGAGGCTGATTTGTCAGAAGAAACATTTGANTTAATTTCAGATTACTTTTGTTTTGTCCTTCCAAAAAACCAACAATTTTTAACTTATCCAGTTGCTGGAGTTGGTAATAAAGGATTANAAAAAGGTAAAAGAAGAATTAATTGGTTATGGTACAAACCAGTAACTATTGAAGAATATAATGATATATTAACNGGAAAATCTAAAAAAAAATATGAGCACGGTATACCACCCCATGAAATAAAAGATGAATTTATTAGAAATCTGAAAAAGGAAGGTCAAACCAAATTACCTAGTTCAATAAACGAATTAATTAATAAAACAGAACAAATACTTGTACAGCCAATATATGATTTAAAATGTGAAAAAATGGTCAATGAAAATATAATTATTATTGGAGATTGTGCTTTCACAGCAAGACCACATGCCGGAATGGGCGTTACAAAAGCAGGTTTTGATTGTTATGATTTAATGAAATATTTAGATAATATTAAATTAGAAAATTTAAATCATGCTCTAATATCATGGGAACAAAAAAGAATGAAAGAGGGTATGTTCCTTGTAGAAAGAAGTAGAGAAATGGGTTTTTATATTAAAAAAGATGAATCAATCATTATGCCAAAAAATGAAATAATTCTCGATGAAACTGCTGTAAGCATTAAAAATATAAGGAATTATCCAAATAAAAGTGATTTATTTAATTAACTTTATAAAGTATTGAAATAATTAAATTTTTCCTAAAGCCTTTAAAATCTTTTCTGGAGTAATTGGTTGAGATAAGACCTCTGTATTTAAAGGGATTAATGCGTCATTAATAGCATTCATTATAGCTCCTGGAGCACCACCTGTTCCAGCTTCCCCTGCCCCTTTTGCACCAAGAATACTTCTACCAGAATTTGTTGTCACATGATCTACAATAATGTCTGGCATTTCATAAGCCATTGGCACAAGATAATCTGCCATATTTCCATTCGTTAAATTGCCCATTTCATCATAAATACACTCTTCATAAAGAGCACCACCAATACCCTGAACAACACCTCCCCTTATTTGTTCTTCAACTAATTTAGGGTTAATTTGCGTTCCACAATCTTCAACAGCCCAGAACTTTTCAATTTTTATTAACCCAGTNTCTACATCTACATCAACTAAACAACCCATAGCACTGTTTGTAAAAACGAATGGTATACCTTCAATAGAAAATGAAGCCGTCGCTATCAGTTCAGCGTTAGTTCCAGGTGGCAATTCATGCCCTCTGTAATATACAATTTGTGCTAAATTTTTTAGTGATATACCCTCACCACCATCTTTTCTAATAACTTGATCATTTTGAACATCAAGATTANTAACCTCACTTTGCATAATAACTGCAGCAATGTTCAAAATATTTTCTTTTAATTTTCTTGAAGCTTTTAAAACAGCTTCACCACCTATTCCCACTCCTCGAGAAGCCCATGTTCCACCGCCATAAGGCGTAGCGTCAGTATCACCGTGAGTGACTCTTACTGTATCTATCTTTACACCAAGTTGATCTGCGGCAATTTGTTGCATTACTGCTTCTGTGCCCTGCCCCTGTTCAGTTATAGAAGTTGATATATGAACAGCTCCAGATCCTTCTANTCTAATTGATGCTCCATCCTGAGATGAGATTGGTGCCCCACCTACACCATAAAATGCAGGACTAGGATTTGTTACTTCGACCATATTAATAATTGAAAACCCTTTATATTTTCCTATTGCTAGAGATTCTTTTTTATATTTCTCTAACTCAGGAATATTCATCATTTCTTTAAGTTTTTCTATACATGCTTCATGTGACAAATCTTCTAAAGGTACTCCTGATGGAGTTTTTGTTGGGTAAGAATTATCGGGTATTAAATTTATCTTTCTAAATTCGTAACGATCTATACCTATTGCGTTAGCAGCTTTATCAATTAATGCCTCAGTTATTGCGACTGCAATAGGATGACCTACTGCTCTATATTGACACATTGGCGTTTTATTCTGAAATACTACTGTACCTTTTGCCTTATAATTTGGAACAACATAAGAAGCTGCAGAAAGATTTAAAACTTGATTTGTTTCAATAGCTGATGTTCTTGGATATACACTAAAAGGACCAATTCCAGATAAATCATCAATTTCAAATGCAAGTATTTTACCATTGTCATCAACTCCTATTTTACCTGAAATCTTGTGACATCTTGAATGAATATCAGTTGAATAACTTTCTAATCGGTCAGCAACAAATTTCACTGGCCTTTTCAAGAGTTTAGAAACTGCAACTGTAACCATTTCATCTGGGTAAACATGAACCTTTATACCAAATGAACCACCTACGTCACAACTAATGATCCTTACTAAGCCTTCAGATATACTTAAATGCTTTGCTATCATTGACTGCATCATATGAGGTGCTTGCCCATTGTGATAAATAGTCATTTTTTCTTCAGAAGAGTCCCAGTCTGCAACAATTGCTCTTGTTTCTAATGTAACTCCTGTGTGTCTTGCAAAATCAAGAGTAACTTCCTCTACAATATTTGACTTTTTGAATGCTTCATTTACATCGCCTTGGTTAACAGTTCTGGTCCAAAAAAGATTGTTTCCTAGATCATCATGGATAACTTTTGTTGATATATCCATAGCAGTTTCCATATCTAATTGAGCATCAAGATCTTCGTAATCTATCTCCACAACTTCTGACGCATCTTCTGCCACTGCTCTTTTATTAGCAACAACAACTGCAACAGGCTCACCCTGCCATCTAACAATATCTTTTGCAAGAGGGTATTGATTTGGAGAACGCATTTCACCTAAATGCCCAAGAACCCCTTGCCACGGAGAACAAACTTTTTCAATGTCATTAATAGTAAAAACATTTAATACACCAGGAATGTTTTTTGCATTCTCTGTACTAATAGATTTTATTTTTGCATGTGCGTATGGTGATCTAACATAACTTAAATGAACCATTCTAGGTAAAAGTATATCATCTACGTATTTACCTTTACCTTCTAAAAGTTTTTTGGCTCTTTCTCTTGGAACACTTCGTCCAATATAAGAATTTGGTCTGTCTGCTGATCCTAATTTAGGGTTTTGATTTAAATCATCCATATTATACCGCTACATTAATTTTATTAAGTGAATCTTCAACTGCATCAACAATTGCTTGATAACCTGTACAACGACAATAGTTACCTGAAATCATTTCTCTAATTTCCTCACGTGAATGTTTTCTTTTAGATTTTATGATTTCATAGGTAGTCATTAACATTCCTGAACTACAAAAGCCACATTGCATAGCATTATTTTTTACAAAACAATCTTTTACAATTTCCATTTCTGAAGAAGTGAGACCTTCAACAGTTGTTATTTTTTTACCATTGGCTTGAACAGCTAGCATCAGACAAGATCTAACTGATTCACCATCAACAAGAACATTACAAGCTCCACAAGCACCTTGTTCACAACCTAAATGCGTACCTTTAAACCCAAGATCTCTTAAAAAATCACCTAAATGCTGACGTGTTTCTACGTTCAAATCATCATAATTTTCATTATTAATAACCATAGATATTGTAGTTTTATTTAAATAAGACATTAATTTAATTCCTTCATCATTCTTCCAACTAAAATTGTTGATAAGTGAGCTTTCATATCTGACGAACTAGAGATATCGGACGCAAAATCTATATCATTTTTTAATATATTTTTAATTTCAGAATAATTATATTCATTCTTTAGAAGATACTCACAAGTTTTTGGTGCCTCATTGGGTCTATCACCAGTTCCAAAAAAAACCAAATTAATCTCTTCATTAATTTTATTATTCTGTTTAATTGAACCTACGAGACCTGCCATTGCGTAGTCTCCGTGACGTCTAGTAACTTCATCAAAAAATAATTTCGTGTCATTTTGATTAATTGGATATTTAACAGAAGTTAAAATTTCATCTGAATTAATTGCAGTTTCAAACAACCCTTTATAAAACTCTTTTGCTGATACAATTCGTTCTCCATCGGAACCTGACAAAATTATTTCAGCATTAACTAAAACTGCAAAAGCTGGCAATTCTGCCGCCGGATCACCATATGCAATACTCCCACCATGAGTTCCTTTATTTCTAATAGCAGGATG
>NZIY01000024.1 GCA_002691795.1 SAR116 cluster bacterium | reverse complement strand
AACAGGTTCACCAGGTATGTCTATGGATCTTGCAATTTTTTCATTACATTTAGCTGGGGCCTCTTCAATTCTTGGGGCTGCTAATTTTATAACTACAATTTTNAACATGAGAGCTCCAGGTATGACGCTACACAAAATGCCTTTATTTGTTTGGTCAATGCTAGTTACTGCTTTTTTATTGTTACTAGCNGTACCTGTATTAGCTGGTGCTATAACAATGTTATTAACAGACAGAAATTTTGGAACTAATTTTTTTGTAGCTGAGGGTGGAGGAGATCCAATTTTATTTTTACATTTATTTTGGTTTTTTGGTCATCCAGAGGTTTATATTATGATTTTACCNGCATTTGGAATTGTAAGNCAAATAGTGTCAACTTTCTCTAAAAAACCNGTATTTGGCTACCTTGGNATGGCTTACGCAATGGTTGCAATNGGAGTTGTAGGATTTGTTGTTTGGGCTCATCATATGTACACNGTAGGTTTNTCTGTAGATACTCGAGCTTATTTTACAGCAGCTACAATGGTTATTGCAGTTCCAACAGGTGTAAAAATATTCTCTTGGATTGCTACAATGTGGGGAGGATCAATATCNTTTAAGATACCAATGTATTGGGCAATAGGGTTCATATTTTTATTTACAGTTGGCGGNGTGACAGGNGTTGTGTTAGCTAATGCNGGTTTAGATGTAATACTACATAATACATACTATGTTATCGCGCATTTTCATTATGTTCTATCCCTTGGGGCAGTTTTTGGACTATTTGCAGGATTTTATTATTGGTTTTCGAAAATGACTGGCTTTGAATATAATGAAANGTTGGCAAAGTTACACTTTTGGGTAACATTTATTGGTGTTAATCTTACATTTTTCCCAATGCATTTTTTGGGTTTGGCTGGAATGCCTAGAAGATATATTGATTATCCAGATGCTTTTGCAGGTTGGAATTATATTGCTTCAATCGGTGCATATGTTGGAGGTATAGGGGCGATAATTTTTTTAATTGTTATTNTTGAAGCATTTATAAGGAGAAGACAAACAGTTAATAATCCATGGGGTAAAGGTGGATCAACACTTGAATGGTCAGTGTCTTCACCACCAGCTTTCCATACATTTAACGAACTTCCAAAAATTAGATAGATAGATGGTATTTAATTGTCTACCCTTGTAGAAAAAAATGAGGAAATATTACAACCTAAGTTAGCTTCAATAAACGATTTTTTTGTGCTAATGAAACCAAGGGTGATGTCGTTAGTTATTTTCACTACTTTAATAGGATATTTTTGTGGATTATTTTCTTCTCAAACATTATTAAATCCATTTCTATCATTAATTGGCATTTTTGCTGTAGCTTTAGGCGCAGGTTCATCTGGAGTTTTAAATCAATGGTACGATCGTGATATAGATGCAAAAATGGAAAGAACTAAAAATCGTCCTATTCCTATTGGTAAAATAGAACCTTCAGATGCATTTGCTTTTGGATTGGTTGGAAGTATTTTATCTGTTGTAATACTNGGTTTANGTATAAATTGGATAGGTGGTTTCCTACTTTTTTTTACAATAGTTTTTTATGCCATATTTTATACTATTTTTTTAAAGCGTTATACTTGCCAAAATATTGTAATTGGAGGTGCATCTGGNGCACTNCCACCTGTTTTAGGTTATGTGTGTGCCACTGGNACAATNGGACTAGAATCAATNATTTTATTCGGCATTATTTTTTTATGGACTCCGCCACATTTTTGGGCATTATCTCTAAAAACAAAATTGGAATATAAGTTAGTAAATATACCAATGTTACCTAATGTCAGAGGTGATCTATCAACTAAACGTCACATATTAATATACACATTTATACTTGTANTTTTTTCAACATTTCCATATTTTCTTAATTTTAATTCAGTTTTTTATCTNATTNTTAGTGTATTATTGGGTTTAAAATTTATNTATGAGGCATTGANNCTTTTAAGAATNGTCAACTATAATGAAAAAAAATTATTTAATTTTTCAATAATATANTTATTTTTAATATTTCTATTNATATTTTTTGATAAAATAATAGTGAGTTATGTAATATGAATAATCCTAAAANGTCTAATTTTGTAGAAAAATTTTACAAAGATAGAAAATTTAAAAATAATATAATTCTATTGCTAATNATTTTTTTNGTAGTCTTATTTTTTTTNATAACAATTCTTAGAATGAATATCACATAGTATGCAAAAATCATTAAAATTAAAAAATAATTATTTAGTAACATATATATTCATTTTAGTTATAGGAATGTTATGTCTTTCTTTTATTTCTGTTCCTTTATATGATTTATTTTGTAGAGTTACTGGATATGCNGGTACAACTCAAAAATCTACCATGGCACCCGGATCAAGAGTAGGGGGNAANTTATACAAANTTAGATTTGATGCAAATGTTTCTAAAAATCTTGATTGGAAATTTATAGCACCTCAAGAAGAAATNAATATTAAACCTGGTGTCGAAAAAATTGTTTATTATACTGTAAAAAACCTTTCAAACAAAACATCCATAGGTACAGCATCTTTTAATGTATCTCCTCCAAAAGCTGGANCAATATTTATGAAAATAGATTGTTTTTGTTTTATTAATCAAAAACTATTGCCAGACGAAGAAGTAAGAATGCCTGTAAATTTTTACATTGACCCAAAAATTGATGATGATAAAAATCTTAAAACTTTAAATGAGATAACACTTTCTTANACTTTTTTTAAAGTTCAATAATTTGAATTTTAGCTCAAATTTCTTTGATTTATGTTAATTTTTAATTTATAAATATTTAACGGAGTTATTATGAGTGGAGACCAAAAACATCAATATCACCTCGTAGAACCAAGTCCTTGGCCAGCTGTTGGATCTGCAGCAGGTTTTACATTGGTTTTGGGTTTAACTATGTTTATGCATGAATATTCTTACTCAATATATATACTGGGTGCAGGTGTTCTTATGGTTCTCGCCACTATGTTTTTTTGGTGGAGAGATGTAGTAAGAGAAGCTGAGTATCAGGGGCACCACACACCTATTGTTCAAATAGGCATGCGTTACGGAATGATGTTATTTATATCTTCTGAAGTCATGTTTTTTGTTGCTTTTTTTTGGGCTTTTTTTGATTCTAGTCTATATCCTGATACTGGTGTTTGGCCTCCTGCAGATATAACAACTTTTGATCCCTTTGATCTTCCATTAATAAACACTATGATACTTTTATTATCAGGATGTACAGTAACTTGGTCACACCATGCTTTACAACATAATAACAGAAGAGANTTTATTACAGGATTAATTTTAACAGTAATGTTAGGTGCAGCCTTTACCGCATTGCAAGTCTACGAATATTCACATGCTGCATTTGGTTTTACAGACGGAATTTATGCTTCAACTTTTTATATGGCNACTGGGTTTCACGGGTTCCATGTTCTAGTTGGAACTATTTTCTTAGCTGTATGTCTATTTAGAGGTTTTAAAGGGCATTTTACATCAGAACACCATTTTGGTTTTGAGGCCGCTGCTTGGTATTGGCACTTTGTTGATGTGGTTTGGTTGTTTTTATTTGTTTGTGTCTATTGGTGGGGTGGCTGAAGTCTTTAATTTAATCAAATGAAATCAGTTATACATTTTCGTCCATTATTATGGCCATCTATTTTTACTTTATTTTCTTTTATTATTTTAATTTTACTAGGATCTTGGCAAGTTAAAAGATTATTTTGGAAAAACGAAGTAACAACAAATTATACTAAACAATTTGAAAAAGAAATAATTTATTATAATAAAAATTTAAAATTTAGTAATGATTTTGAATTTAGAAGAATAAGAATAAATGGAAAATTTTTNCATAATAAAGAGACTTTAATCATTGGAAAAACTTTTGAAGGTAACGTAGGGTTTCATTTAGTNACACCAATTTTAACAAATGATNATAAGATNGTGTTGATAAATCGTGGNTGGATTAGTGAAAAGCTAAAGTTGCAAAAANNNAGACNTTTCACATTAATTAAGGATGAAATTTTNATTGATGGAATAATAAGAAAACCACAAAAAAAAGGATATTTTGTTCCAAANAATGATCACGATGGAGGNTTTTGGTTTACAATTAAACCATCTGAAATAAAAGATGCTCTAGGATTAGAAAAATATGATTTTGAAAAAAACTTTTACGTAGATTCAATACGAAGTAAAAACAAAAAAACCTTACCAATTGGGATTANTGGNAATCCTAATTTTAGAAATCAGCATCTCTCATATGCTATCACCTGGTATAGCTTAGCTATTACATTAATAATTATTTATTTTGTATTTCATTTTAAAGAAAAAAGATTAAGTATTAAAAGAAATAGATTATGAATGAAGTAAAATATTTAAGCACAAGAGGTTTAGAAACTGATCTAAATTTTGAACAAGTTTTGTTATCTGGTTTAGCTAGAGACGGTGGTTTGTATTTACCTAATAAATGGCCAAAATTTACAACTAATGAGTTATATGCAATGAGAAATTTAGATTATATCTCACTTGCTGATAAAATCATCACACCGTTTGTTGATAATAAANCTAAAAGTCAAATTAATTCAATATGCAAAAAAGTNTATAATAATTTTGNTNCTAAAGATGTCGCACCNTTAAAAANGNTAGAAAATCAAATTTATGTAATGGAACTCTTTCATGGNCCAACTTTTGCTTTTAAAGATTATGCAATGCAGTTTTTAGCAGAAATCTTTGATTATGTATTAAAAAAAAATAGGACAAAAATTTTAATAGTTGGTGCAACCAGTGGTGACACTGGTTCAGCTGCACTTGAAGCTTTCAAAAATAATACAAATGTAGATNTNTTTATTTTNTTTCCAAATAATAAAGTATCTAGAATTCAACAAAAACAGATGACTACNATTTTTNATAAAGGATGTCANTCAATAGCTCTNGAAACTGATTTTGATGGCTGTCAATCTATAGTTAAAANTTTATTTAATGACTTAAATTTTAAGGATCAAGAAAAATTATCAGCAATTAACTCNATTAATTGGGTAAGATTAATTCCTCAAATTGTTTATTATTTTTATGGAGCGTTAAAATTAGGAGCACCTGATACACAAGTAAATTTTTCTGTTCCAACAGGTAACTTTGGAAATATTTTTTCTGGTTGGGTAGCTAAAAAAATGGGATTACCAATCAATACTCTAATTTGTGCTTCAAATCAAAATGATATNTTAACNAGGTTTTTTGAAACTGGCNATATGGAAAGAANAATTGTAGACCCATCTTATAGCCCAAGTATGGATATCCAGGTTTCAAGTAATTTTGAGAGGNTCTTATTTGAAATGTTAGGTAGAGATAGTGAAAAATTAAATTCTCTAATGAAAAAGTTTGAAACTAATAATAAATATTTTGTTGATCAATCGCTCTTAAAACGGTTTAAAGAAACTTTTACAAGTTATAGAGTTAAAAATAGCGAAATCGTAGATGAAATTAAATATACTTTTAATTCAAAAAATTATTTATTAGATCCTCATTCTGCAGTAGGCGTTAGAGCTGCAAGACAAGCTTTATTTGAAGGAAGAATTGATAAAAGTATTCCGATCATTTCACTTGCTTGTGCACATCCAGCAAAGTTTCCTAATGTTATAAAAAAAAGTTTAAANTTTGAANCTAAAAATCCAAAAAANTTAGAAATTATNTTACAAAAAAAAGAAAAGTTTAAAATATTAGAAAATAATTTTGAAANAATTAAATCGTATATCAAAAATAATATGAGATAAAAATGTCAGCTAATTTAATTACTCTAAANAATGGTNTAAAAATACTTTTAGANCCTTTCAATTCAAANACTCTATCNATAGGTTTATGGTTAAATGTAGGTAGTGTAAATGAAAATAAAAATCAATTAGGAATCGCACACATGCTTGAGCATATGGCCTTTAAAGGAACTAAAACTAGAAATGCATTGGATATAGCTAAAGAAATAGAAGATGTTGGAGGAGACATAAATGCATATACGAGTAAAGAAAATACTGCTTATTATGTGAAGTTATTACCAAGTAATTATCAATTAGGGATTGAAATTTTATCTGATATTTTTTTAAATTCTACTTTTCCAAAAGAAGAAATTGAAAGAGAAAGAGGAGTTATTATTTCAGAAATAGGACAGTCAAATGATATGCCAGATGATAGAGTTTTCGACAAATTTTACAGTCTTGCATTCAAAAATCAATCTATAGGAAAAGCTATATTAGGAACCAAACAATCTGTAAGCAATTTTCAAAAAGAAAATTTAAAGGAATTTTGTAATACATATTATAACCCTTCAAATTTAATTATTGGTATAAGTGGNAAGTTTGATGAAAAAAAAATAATTAATATAATTAATAAAANATTTAATAAATTAGAANCGGGAAATAAAAGTTATAAACCAGTATATCAATGGAGTTCNGGNTTNAATTTTGAAACAAAAGACTTACAGCAAGCTCATGTTGTTTTTGGAGTAGAAGGCTTAAGTAATAAAGATGATCAACGACTAGATTTATCTGCATTATCCATAATATTAGGAGGGGGGATGTCTTCAAAGCTTTTCCAAGAGATTAGAGAGAAAAAAGGACTTTGCTATAGTATATTTTCATTTCAGAGTCAATTTTCTTCAACTGGTATTTTTGGTTTTTATTCTGCTTGTAATCCTAATGATTTAGATGATTTATTAATAACTTCTTTAAATGAAATAAAAAATTTGAATAANAATATTTCTCTTAATGATTTAGAAAGAGCTAAAGCACAGTTGAGNTCTGGCTTTATTAGATCTCAAGACTTTACATTTAGCCGTTTAGAAAGGAANGTTAAAAGTCTAATGAATCATGATAAAATGTATTCAGAAGAAGAAATTTTAAATAAAATTCAAAAAATTAAAATTTCAGATTTGAAATTATTATATGAAAGATTGTTTGANGATCCTAANATTGTAACGTCTATTATTGGTCCAGAAAAGANAGACTTTTCTGGTTTAACATTATAATTTTAGGTCATGCATTTCCATGATATGGGTTTAATTTATTCCTTTGAATACCGCTACTTTCNATACACTNTTCCCAANTTATATTATTTTCAAAGATTATATTATTTTTCGTTTTCATTAGATGCCANGAATTTTGTAACATTTCATTATTAAATTGTTTATACCCCCATACAGAACAACCAAGAAATATTTTGTAAAATTTTGGTGGTTTATTTTTAGAAATATCTTCCAAAATTTTTAAAGATGTGGTCAAGTTTAATTTTTTAGATATTTTTTCGCTTCCTTCATAATCACATTCGCTTGAATGAATTATAAACCCTTGACCAGTGTGAACTGGTCCACCAATAAAGACATTTTTATCAATAAAATTATTATCTATATTAAGTTTTAAGTTTTTTAATATATCTTTAACTTTTACGTCTAGTATGGGTTTGTTAATAACAAGTCCCATAACAGCCTTTTCAGAAAATTCACAAATTAAAATAACAGATTTTTCAAAAAAACTATCTTTTAAATTAGGCATCGATATTAAAAGTTGACCAAAGTATGTATCGTTCATATATACTTATTTTATATACTATTTATGATCAAAAAAATAAAAAAAAATATATATGAACTTATTTACAAAATTAATTAAAAAAAATAAATTATGTTTTTTTACTTTACTATGTTTTATTTTAATTTTNCCTATTTCATTAAGTGCAAGTCTCATTTAANAATAATANTAAAAATTATGAAACNAAGTTAATTNNTGGGAAGTTTTTTAGTGATGAAAATTATNTACTTGCTGGNNTAAGAGTAACATTAAAAAAAGGATGGAAAATTTATTGGAGTAATCCTGGTGAAGCTGGANTACCTCCTCANATTAGTTGGNAAAATATAGAAAATGTAAAAAATATTAAACTTTTATTTCCAGAGCCTAAAAGTTTTAAATTTTTTAACATAGATACATTTGGTTATGAAAAAGAATTAATATATCCTTTAAAAATTTATATAAAAAATTCTGAAAAATTAATTTTTGGAGATTTAATCTTTAATGCTCAAATATGCAATAACATTTGTATACCAATTAAAGANAACTTTAAAATAAACTATTTCCCTGAAAANAATTTTAATCNTAATAAATTTAAAGAAATTGACTATTTNNTACAAAATGTTCCTAAACCATATGATACTAATAGTAAATTTTTNAAAAAAATTAAGATTAATGAAAAATATTTATCACTTTACTTTAAAAAAAATATACCAAATTTTAGGTTGATTATACAGANNNAAAATAAATTTATCTTCCCAGAAAGCTACTCAAAATTTATAAATCATAATGGAAATATNATTAAAATTAAAATACCNAAAGAATTACAAAAAGTAATCAAAAATGACAAATTAAACGTTAGTTTTTTTTCTAATAATATAAAATTTTCTTATGATTTTTATACTAAGAACTTTTGGGAAAAAGAAAATAANTATTTTTATTTAATTTTTATAGCTTTGATAGCTGGATTTATTTTAAATTTAATGCCTTGTGTTTTACCTGTGCTTTCTTTGAAGATAGCAAGTTTAATATCTTCATCTAGTTATTCAAATCGAGATATTAGAAANAAACTTTTTAGTCAGATAGTTGGNATTGTNACATCATTTATTTTTTTATTTATNANAATCAGTATTATAAAAGGTCTAAGTGGTTCAATAACTTGGGGTTTTCAATTTCAAAATGATTATTTTCTATTATTTATTTCAATAATTATNATTTTATTTAGTCTTAATTTATTTGGNTTTTATGAGCTTGTATTACCTTTTAATTTAANTAATAAATTATCAAANNTNAANTTTAGCAAGTATGAAGATTTTTTAACTGGTTGTTTAATGACTATTCTAGCAACTCCTTGTACAGCACCATTTGTTGGTACTGCNATTGCATTNGCATTTTCGGGNAATAATTTNGAATCTTTTANAATNTTTTTNTTTATGGCTATCGGTATGTCAATACCATTAATTATACTNAGTCTAAATCCTAATTTTTTTATTTTTTTTCCAAAAAGTGGTAAATGGCTTTTGTATTTTAAAAAGATTATGGCTTTAGTTTTTATGATATCTGGATTATGGCTGTTTTCNATTTATTTAAATTATAACNTAAGTAATATATTTGAATTTANAAATTTTGAAAAAAATCAATTTAAAATTTGGGATATAAAAAAAGAACCTAATTTAATTAAAAANCTTATTTNNGAAAATAAAATTGTTTTTTTAGATATTACAGCAGACTGGTGTATTACCTGTAANTACAATAAATTAACTGTTCTTGATGACAAAAAAGTAAAAAATACTTTTGTTAAAAATAATGTTTTTTTATTGCAGTTAGATTGGACAAAGAAAAATGAAGCTATTAGAAAATTTATAATATCTAAAGGCAGGTATGGTATTCCTTTAAACATAATCTATAATAAAGAATTTAAGAATGGAATTTTATTACCTGAACTGTTAAANAAGGAACAGATAATTAAATTAATAAAAATTAATTAGGAGACAGAGATGATTGAAGTAGGTNATGAAATGCCTAATGGAATTCTAAGAACTAAAACTGCAACGATTCATGAAATTAAGACTGANGAAATGTTTTCTGGAAAAAAANTTGTTCTTTTTTCACTTCCTGGTGCTTTNACACCAACTTGTTCAGCCAAACATTTACCTGGGTTTAAAAAATTATTTAATGATATTATTGATAAAGGTGTTCATAAAATTATGTGCTTTGCAGTAAATGATCCTCACGTNATGAAAGCTTGGGCAGAGCAAAACGAAGTTTTTGGTAAAATAGATATGATTTCTGATCCNGACGCATCTTANACCAAAAAAATTGGTTTAGACTTTTATACNCCTCATATGGGNATTAGATCTNTTAGATTTGCGATGATAATTGATAATAAAATTGTTACAAATTTATTTGTAGAAGAACNNGGAGTTTTTGAAGTATCTAGTGCNGAAAATATTATTAAATATTTGTAAACATAAAATCNTCTATTTTATAAGCTTTTTGATTTCTCATTGATAAAACTGCATATTCATCTGCTAAATTATTATATTTATTGTTTTCGTGAGCTTTTACCCAGTTCCAATTAATATTATATGATTTGTTAAGTTGATAAAGTTTTAACCACAAGTCTTTATTTGCCACATCTTTTTTTTGAGAATTTTTCCAGTTATTTTTAATCCAATTATGTATCCAAATTGTAATACCATTTTTTACATAACTAGAATCAGTAAACAAATTAATTAAAACATTTTGATTTATTAATTCAATTATATTAATAGTAGCAATTAATTCCATTCTATTATTTGTTGTTTGAATTTCATGTCCTGTAAATAGTGATACTTTGTCATGAATTACGACACCTGACCATCCACCTGGACCAGGGTTACCTGAGCATGATCCATCAGTATAGATATCAATTTCTTTTTTTGTAATTTCAAAAGTCATCATATAGAAAATCTAAAGTATTAGAATTAAAATAATTTAATTTTTGTAAATATTCTTGAGGGTCTTTCTTTTTCACATAACTAAATTCAGGAGTATTAAACCAATCAAACAATCTTGTTAATAAAAATCTCAAACAAGCACCTTTAGATAGTATATGTACATATTTTAATTCATTGATTGTTAAATTATTATACATTTTATAACCCATGATCAAATTCTTAACTTTTTCAATATTTAAAATATTATTTTTATCAAAACACCAGGCATTAATAACAATAGATAACTCATAAATTTTTATATCAACACAAGAAAAATAAAAATCTATAACCCCAGAAATCTTATTATTTTTAAAAAATACATTATCTGGAAATAAATCACCATGTATAATACCTCTAGGTAAATGAGTAGGCCAGTTTAATTTACATTCGTTTAAGGAAGTTTCAATTAAATAGTAAAGATTGTGATATATTTGGTTTGCTTTATTAGGCGAAATAGAATTTTTACAATTTTCAAAAATTAAATTACAGCCTTCTAGTGATAAATTATTTTTTCGAATCAAATTAAAGCTTTTAGTTTTATCTTGTAAATCACCAATAAGTTTTCCAACTAAAAAACAATCTTCAGAAATGAAGTTAACCTTACTATTTCCCTCTAAAAAAGATACAATAATAAATTTTTTATTTTTAAAGTTTTTTATAATATTACCATTTTGATCTTGTATTGGTTCTGGTGAAGCAAAATTGTTTTGATTTAAATGTTTCATTAAATTTACAAAAAAGGGTATATCTTCTAAATTCACTCTGTTNTCAAAAATTGTTAGTATAAATTTTCCATANGTTGTTTTAATATAATAATTTGTATTTTCTATTCCTTCCTGAATTCCATTATATTCAATAAGCTCTCCAATTTTATATTGGTTTATTATACTTAAAACTTCATTTGAATTTAATTGAGTATAAACAGCCAATTTATCTTCTATCTTAATAATTTTGGTAAATTAAAAACAATATCTTCTTTGATGACTTCATGATCAATTAAATTAACATCAAAATTTTTCTTCAATTTTGAAATTAGCACTTGAACTAAAGTCTCTGGAGCTGATGCACCTGCTGTAAGACCTATATTTGTTGAATCCGAAAATTTTAAATTTTTTAAAAATATATTTAAATCATTCTCTTCCGAAATCAAGAATGAATTTAAAACGCCATTAGTTTTTGCAACTTCAACCAAGCGTTGAGAATTAGATGAATTTTTAGCGCCAATAACTAAAACGTAATTACATATCTTTGCAATTGATTTAACTGCTAATTGTCTATTAGTAGTTGCATAGCAAATATCTTCTGTAGAAGGGCCTTTAATTTTAGGAAATCTTTTTTTTAAAATATCAATAATCTGTTTTGTATCATCGACCGATAAAGTAGTTTGAGTTGCGTATGCTAAATTTTCAGTATCTTCAATATGTAGATTCATTGCATCATAAGAATCTTGAATTAAAATTACATTACCTTTTGGAATTTGTCCCATTGTGCCTATAACTTCAGGATGATCTTTGTGACCAATTAACAAGACTTTTCTATTATTGTTAAAATGTTTAATGGTCTCATTATGAACTTTCGTTACTAACGGACATGTAGCATCTATTGACAGCATTTTTCTATTTTTTGCATTATCAAATACTGATTTTGGAACACCGTGAGCAGAGAAAATAATAGTTGAACTTTCAGGTGCATCAGTAATCTCGTCAACAAATATAGCACCTAAATTTTCTAATGATTTAACAACATCTTTATTATGTACAATCTCATGTCTAACATAAATAGGAGCACCGTATTTTTTTATAGCTTGCTCTACAATTTTTACAGCTCTGTCAACTCCTGCACAAAAGCCTCTTGGAGAAGCTAGATAAAGATTTATATTTTGTTTAACCATAAATTATATATGTTATATTAATTTAAAGTTAATATAGGATATTTAATGAAAAAAATAAATATATTGTTCATTCTGCTTACATTAATTGGATGTTCAGGTGTAACTAATGTATATGACAGAGTATTTGTTAAAAAAGAAGTTTTTTGTCCTAATTTAAATACTCCTTATGGAACAGGTGAACTGATTGTAAGTTCTATTGAAAATGATAATAATTCATATGTTGGTTTTAGAGGGCTAAAGAAGACATGTTTTTTAGATCATGATGAAATACAAATGAATATATTAGTAAATATAAGGTCAATAAGAAAAAATTCTTTAAATGATGATTTAATACCCATAAAAATTTCTTTAGTATCTACAGATAAGAATGATAAAGAGTACGATAGAGATGATTTAGAACTAAAATTATTCCTTAAAGCTGGGAATGAAATTGTTGAAAGAGAATCAAGTATGTATGTTGTAATACCAAAAAACGGAAAATCCTATATAGGAATGTTCAAGAATTAATTAAAGATTCTGTTTAAGCTCTTTTGTAGAAACCGCGTATAACTTTTTTTGAGATTTGTTATCTAACTCTTTTTCAAGATAAGATTGAGCAGATTTAATTGACAATTCAGCACCGAGGTCTTTTATATTATTAACAGCATCTATCTGTGCTGCACTTATTTTGTCTTTTGCTTGTTCTTCTTTTCTTTTAATTACAAGTTCCGTTTTATGAATTGCATCTGATTTAATTTTTTTCGCAGCTTGTTTTGCATCTTCAATAATCTCTAAAATTTGTTTATTTATTTCTTTTTGTTTTTTTAAGCTTGAGTTAAGTTCAACTTGAGCTTCGTCTCTTAGCTTTTTTGCTTCATTTAACTCAGCTTCAATAAGTTTTCTTCTTTTATCTAAGCTATCTGTTAAAGAAGACCATAGTTTCTTTCCAACAATTATAAAAAATAAAATAAAGGCAATTAATACCCATGCTGTTTGACTTAATTCCATTTCCTAATCCTTATAACATTAGTGTTGTTTTTTGATAAATGATGTTTGTCAATTTAGATTTATTTACTTTTAGACCAGATGTTTTTGAAATTATTAAGTCTGAAAGTTCAAAAGATTCTTTAAATAAAGTATTTAAAGAACTCTTTTTATTTTTTTCTATATCTAGAATTGTTTTTTCAATTTTTTTATTAATTTTAGCATTAATTTCATTTAGTGTCTTATCTGATTCATCATCTGCTTCTACCAATGATTGATCAATTAATGATTTAGCATCAATTTTAGTTTTGTCTAATTGGNTATTAATTTCATNTAAAATTTTATCAGATTCTTCCTTGATTGANTTAGCTTTAATTAAATCATTTTGTAAATTCTGTTCTCTATCATTGATCACATAAGATATTTTTGGAGTAATCACGTAAGTTGTTATCAAGTAGAGAAATAATAAACTTAAAATACTCCAAAAAATTAATGATGGATAAGTTGAGAAATCTAATTGGGGTAAACCCTTACTAGTTGCCTGAGCAGAACTTATAGATATAAAAAAGAAAAAAATAAAAAATGAATTTTTTAACATCAACTAATTTACTTTTTCTATTTTAAATTAAAAAGTGTAAAGTAAAAGTAATGCAATAACTAGAGCAAATAACGCAACAGCCTCTGTTAAAGCAAAACCTAAAATACCAATTCCAAAGACTTCATTTTTAGCACTTGGGTTTCTTCCAATAGCATTAACTAATGCAGCAAAGATATTACCTATACCAACGCCAACTCCAGCTAGAGCTATAACAGCCAAACCAGCACCAATTAGTTTTGCAGCTTCAATTTCCATTATAATTTCCTTTCTTTCAATTTAATGTAGGTGTAACGCATCATGAAGATACATACAAGTTAAAATACTAAAAACATATGCTTGTAAGGCAGCAACTAAAAATTCTAATCCTGTTAATCCGATCACAGCTAAAAGAGGGAGTACAGCACCAATTTTTAAAACACCAGAAGCTGAAGTCATCATTATAATTAAACCTGCAAAAACTTTCATCATTGTATGCCCCGCTAACATGTTAGCAAATAATCTAACTGACAAACTCACAGGTCTCATTAAATAAGAAATAATTTCAATAGGTATTAAAAGTGGTGCAAGCGCAATAGGAACACCAGATGGAAAAAAGAATGTAAAAAATTTAAGCTTGTGTTTTATTAAAGCAATTACAGTAACACCAATAAATATAATCATAGCAAGTGTTATCGTTACTATTATTTGTGAGGTAAAGGTATAACTGTAGGGAATCATACCCAATAGATTTCCAAATAGGATAAACATAAAAAGACTGAATATAAAAGGAAAGTACTTCTTTCCTCCTTGACCAACATTTTCTTTCACCATGTTTGAAACAAATTCATACAAAACTTCTACAGAGTTTTGAAAACGATTAGGAATCAACGACCCTTTTTTTATNCCAAAATAAAGGAATAATGATGAGCNTAAAACTGATAAAATCATAAANAAAGATGCATTTGTGAATGATATATCATATCCAAAAGCTTCTATTGGAANTATGGTTTTAATTGTAAATTGTTCAACTGGTGATTTCATATTTAATCTTTTTTACCTTTATCAAAATAACCTATTTTAAGACCATTACCTGTTAANTGTCTCCACAGGTTATATATACCNGCAAAAGCTCCTAAAAAAAAGAAAATAATTAAAAATAATGGTTTTGTTTCAAACCATTTATCCAACATTAAACCTATACCAGTTCCAATAATTAATCCTGCTACAAGTTCAGTAGCTACCCTAGATAAAATACTGGAAAAACTTTTATCAAATGTTTTTTTATTATTTAATTTCTTATTTTTCTTTGATAAAGCTAAATCAATTTTTTTATTTAATTCTTTATTCATTTNTATATTTTTAGCTNGCTTCTTTNATCTCAGTAGCTTTTTCTAAATCGACTGTAAGAAGTTTACTAATTCCTTTTTCTTGCATAGTTACTCCCAGTAATTTACTCATATTTGCCATTGTTAACCTATGATGAGTAACTATTAAAAAACTAATATCTTTTTCATTGGATAAATATTTTAAAATTTCACAAAATCTGCCAACGTTTGTGTCATCTAAAGCTGCATCAACCTCATCTAGAATACATAATGGTGCAGGATTAGACAGATAAACAGCAAAAATTAATGAAATTGAGGTTAGAGCTTGTTCACCTCCAGATAAAAGAGATAGTGATTGCATTTTTTTATCAGGTGGACTAGCAAAAATTTCTAAACCAGATGNAAGAGGGTCGTCAGTTCCAGTAAGTTTTAGTTCTGCGTTACCACCATTAAATAATTTTTTGAAAAGATTTTGAAAGTTAGTGTTAACCGTTTGAAAACTCTTCTGTAATCTTTCTCTACCTTCTCTATTAAGCTCACNAATCCCATTTTTTAATTTTTGTATAGCTAAAGATAAATCTTCTTTTTCGGTCTGCATCTCAAATAATTTTGATTTAAGTTCATCAATTTCAATTTCAGCTCGAAGGTTCACAGCTCCTAAATTTTCTCTTTCCCTAATTAATCTCTCCACATTATTTTCTAATTGATGAATTTCATTTTGATTTATATCTCGCAATACAATTCTATTCTTATTAGTGTCTATCAAGTCTTGTAAACTTATAGATAATTTATCTGAAATTTTCTCNCCAAGTCCTTCAGTTTTTGACNTAACTACATTAAGTTCGCTCTCATATCTAATATTTTCTCCCTTAAAATTTTCAAGNTTTTGGCTTTCTTCTTTTTGTAACTTTTCAATTTCTCTTATTTGGCTATCTTTTCTAACAACNTTATCTTCACTATGTTTTTGTTCTATTATGGCTTCANTAAGTTTTTTATCGAAATTATTTATTTTTTCAGCAAATTGCTCTGGCAAAAGCTTTAATTTTTCAATTTCTTCTGACAATTCCTCAATTTTAGTTGATTGAATTTCAAGTCTATTATTAGAATCCTTTTTTCTAATCTCCCATTCTTTTTGTTCAATTAAAAATTGATCTAAATTTTTAGTTCTATATTCTTCATCTGAATTTATTTTTTTTTCATTTGATAATGCGTTTTCAAAATCAGATTTAAGGTTATCATTTTCGTTTCTAATCTTTAGTTCTTCAGTTTGAAGATCGCTCAAATTTTTAAATGCTTCTAATTGTATTTTTAAATCTTCTATACGTTTATCACTTTCGTTAGAAGATAATTTTAATTCTTTAATTAAATCATTAGATTGATTTAGTTTATTTTCAAGTAAAGATATATTAAGACTAAGTTCATTTAATTTTTTTTCATTGTTATTTATCTCTTCAATTTCTTTTTTATTAAAAGATTTAATCTTTTCAAATTCTGTTTCTAATATTTTTCTTTTAATTAATAATTTATCAAGAGTTTTTTGACTATTTTCTAAACTTTCTTTTATCTTTTTATATCGCTTTTTTTGGACAAGTCTGTTGGCAAAGCTATTTTTTCCATTAGGTAATTCTACATAACCATCCCATCTCCATAGACCACCTTTGGGTGTAGTTAGAGCTTGTCCGTAACCCAAATCTTTTTGCAATTCAAAAGCCTTATCGAATGTGTCAACTAAACCGACACCTTTTAATGAGTTCTTCAATATTTTGTGGTTATTCAAACTTTCACTTATCGGTTTACAAAATTTAGGTAATTTCACATTTTCTTTTGACAAAAAACCCTCTAACCAAAAATTATCTTTATTTTGATCAACATTTTTAATAACTGGAGCCGAGAGGGATTCACCTAAAACATAAGCTATTGGATCTTCCAAATCATTAATTTTATCAATAGTACTTTCTAAGCTATTTTTATCGTCAAAATTAATGAAGTTTTCTATTGTTTCTAGCTCTGTTTTAAAGTTGCTAATACTATTATTTAAATTGATTATTTCATCTTTAATTGAGTAACACTTTTTTTCTAAAATTAAAAAACTTTTATCATTATTTTTTTTTGAAATTAAAAGTTTTTCATGATTGTTTTTTAATGATATGAAATTATCTCTTAATTCATTTAATTTTAAAAGATCATTTTGAGGATCAAGAGTTAATAATTTTTCATTAATTTTACTTTTATTTTGAATAGAGGATTCAAGCTGTTCTTTTAGTTTGGATTTGTTTGATGATAGAGAAATAATTTTAGAGTTTATTTCTGTCAGTTTTGCAGTGGATGAATCTAATTTTTTTCTAGTTTCAGAAGTAATCTTTTGAGCATTTTCAATATTTTTGGAGAAGTTAAAACCATTGTCATTTAAAGATGAAATTTCATCTGATAAATATGTCATTTTATTTTGTGAGTCATTTATAATTATTTTTTCTCTATCAATTTCATTACTTATTTGATCCATTTGGTTTATAAGTGAAGATTTAGTTTGATTTATTGAATTAATCTCTTGCTCAAGCTTAATTTTACCAATCTTTAAATTTTGTACAGTTTCTGATTTTTCATTATCGATTTTTTTAAGCTCTGGCAGTTCATCAAAAAAAGCTAACTTTTTAGTTTCTAATATGCTTATTTTTCTCTGATATTCTTCAATTATTTTTGAGACCTGAAGTTTTTTTTCATTTATTTCATTTCGGTAATACTCAAGTTTTATGTATTGATTAATAAATAGTAATGTTTCAGCTTTTCTTAACCTATCTCCTATAGATCTATATCTTGCAGCTTGTCTAGCCTGTTTAGATAATTCGTTAATTTGGTCATTAACTGTTAACTCAATATCAGAAAGTCGATCAAGATTATTACTTGCAGAATTAAGCTTTAACTGAGATTCATGCTTTCTATTGTGCAAACCTGTAATGTTTGCAGCCTCATCTAATATACTTCTTCTGTTTTCCGGTTTAGATTCTATTATATCAGTAATTTTACCCTGTCCAACAATTCCTGATGACTTGGATCCAGTTCCAGTGTCTGCAAAAATAAGTTGAATATCTCTTGCTCGCGCATTTTTCCCATTAATTTTATAATTAGAACCTTTATCTCTTTCCAGTTTTCTTGAAATTTCAATTTCACTTATATTAGTGTAAGGATAGGGAATTTTTTTATCTGCATTATCTATTTTAATAATGACTTCAGCAAAGTTTCTTGAAGGTCTATCATTTGTTCCAGAAAAAATAACGCTATTCATTTCAGAACTTCTCATTTGTTTAGGGGAATTTTCTCCCATAACCCATTTAATTGCCTCAACTATGTTAGATTTACCACAACCATTAGGGCCTACAATTCCTGTTAGTCCTGATGTTAAATTAATTTCTGTAACATCTAGGAAGGATTTAAAGCCAATCATTTTTATAGATAAAATTTTCAAAAAATAACCTTTAATCTAAGAGCTGAAGATCTTTAAGTTTTTTTAATAATTCTTCATATTTAAAAGACCCAGAAATTACATATTTTTCATTTATCACGAACGTAGGAGTAGATTCAATATTGTGTTTAGAATTTTCTTCTTCCATTTTGTTTAGAATATTTTGCATCAAATTTCTATCAGATAATATTTTGTCAAATTGTTTTTCAGTGATACCAAATAATTTTGATAATTTTAACAATTCTGTTAGAGGATCTTTAGAATAAGCCCACCGTTCTTGATTTGACAACAATACATCAACGGTTTCAATATAGCTTTCTTTTGGAAGAGATCTAGCAACTGTCGCAGCAATCATGGCAAGTCTATCAAGAGGATAGTCAATAAATTCGAATTTAACTTTTCCTGTATCTATAAGTTTTTTCTTTATTTCTGGAAAAGTGTTATTATGAAAATTTGCACAATGACTGCATGTGAGTGAAAAATATTCTTTAATTATAATTTGAGCTTTATCATCTCCTAATGTAACTTGTGTCAAATTTGTTTTATCGGCAAAAGCAATATTTAAAAAAATTAAAAGTTTAATTAAAGAAAAAATTAAAGTTTTTGCTATTCTATTTTTCATAATATATATATATCTCAATCTTTTTTACCTGTATATGCTTAACTTAATTAAAATCCTTCATTTGAAATTTTAATTCTTTCAATGGCTTTATAACCGATATAGGTGTTAGCTAAATTTAATATTTTAATTTGCTCCATTTGAACTTCTAATTCAAAACCTCTTTTTACTCTTAAAATTAAAATTCCATTTTTACTCTTGTTTGAAAAAAAGTTAATTCTTAATGGTTTAATTATATCAATATAGTTTATAAATATTTTATCCCAATTCAAAAATAATTTAGCTTCGATATTACTGTTTTTGCTAAGACAATTTTCAGCTAATTCATATGTTAATTTATCTAATTTTTTCATAATTGATTTAATTGTTTTTTGCATTAAAAATAACATATGCAAAACTTTAAATTAGCAGAAATTGTAATAAATTGGTACAAAAAAAACTTTAGGAACCTACCATGGAGACCTTACGATTTCAAACAAAAGGTAAATCCATACTTTGTATTTCTGTCAGAGTTTATGTTGCAACAAACTATGGTAAAAACTGTAATACCTTATTTCCTTAAATTTATTGATAAATATCCAAAAATAAATATATTGGCTAATGCTAAGTTAGATGAAGTTCTAACCATGTGGTCTGGTCTAGGTTATTACAGAAGAGCTACTAACTTATATTTAAGCTCAAATATTATTCATAATGAATTAAGTAACGTTATTCCAAACGATTACGCTTCTTTAATTAAATTGCCTGGGATAGGTGACTACACTGCCGCAGCTATTGCTGCAATAGCGTTTGATAAAGAAACTGTTGTCGTTGATGGTAATATTGAAAGAGTAATATCTAGACTATATAAAATAGAATCAAAAGGAAATTTTTTAAAAAAGGAAGTTAAGCAAATTTTACTTGCTAATATTCCAAATAAACAAAATTCTTTATTTGTTCAAGGATTAATGGATATTGGTGCAACAATTTGTATGCCTAAAATCGTTAATTGTAAAATATGTCCTTTAGAAAAAAGATGTGAGGTTAGTTTTAGTAATCATGCTATTGATTATCCGAAAAAGGCTGTTAAAAAAAGAAAAGTAATAAGATTTGGAGACTTTTATTGTTTACTTAATTCAAAAAAAGAAATTTTGTTTTTAAAAAATGAAAAAAATAAGCTATTTAATAATATGTATATCCTACCATCAAAAGGGTGGCAAAAAAAAGATGACATTATAGATTTTAATCTATTTTATAGAAAACAAAAAATAAACTGTGGAATTGTAAAACATAGCTTTAGTCATTTCGATTTAGAAGCAAATATTATAATTTATAAATTTGGAAATAAAAATTTTGAATTAAAATCAAAACAGAAATTCATTAAATTTAATGCTCTAAACTCATCTGGTATACCTACACTTTATCATAAAATAATAAGTAAAATATTAAAATACATTTAATGTCTAAAATGCCTAAGAGATGTAAAAATCATGGATATATCTCTTTTATTTGCCTCTTGAATTACCTCTTTATCTCGAATTGATCCTCCTGGTTGAATTATAGAAGAAACTCCAGCTTTAGCAGCGGTTATTAAAGTATCAGAAAATGGAAAAAAAGCATCACTTGATAACACACTACCTACAAGAGATAAGTTTTTATTATTTGAGTTAAGATGGTTTCTTTTAAATTTATCTTGTGCAATTATTACTGAATCTATTCTACTCATTTGACCAGCTCCAATTGCAAGTGTTGTAGAATTTTTTACAAAAATAATTGCATTTGACTTTGTATGTTTTGAAACAATCCAAGCAAATTTTAAATCGATAATTTCTTTTTTTGTAGGCTTTTTATTTGTAACAACCTCAAAATTATACTTACCTAACGATCCATCATCTTTTTCTTGCAACAAATATCCACCTGAAATTGTTTTTATCATAAAGTTATTATTAATTTTTCTATTAGGAAATTGACAAAGTAATATTCTCAAGTTTTTCTTTTTACTTAGAATTTTTTCGGCTGATTTAGTTATTTTAGGAGCAATAATAACTTCTAGAAATATTTTTGACATCTTTTCAGCTATTTTTTCGTTAAGAGGTCTATTCAATGCTACTATTCCTCCAAATGCACTTGTCTGATCAGTATTAAAAGCATTTTCCCAAGCTTTTAATAGGCTTTTATTTTGAGAAACTCCGCAAGGGTTTGCATGTTTAATAATTGCAACTGCTGGGTTCTTAAACTCGTTTACTAACTCAAATGCAGCATCAGCATCATTTAAATTATTATAAGATAATTCTTTACCTTGAAATTGTTTGTAGTTAGCTATTCCAGACTCATCTATAATGTTAGGATCTTTATATAAGGCACCTTTTTGATGTGGATTTTCTCCATATCTCATCTCAAATATTTTGTTTAGATTTATATTTAATGTTTTAGGTAGTTTTAATTTTTTTTTGTCTTCATTAAACCAATCAAATATTAATTTGTCATATTCTGAAGTAATTTTAAAAGCTTTTGCTGCTAAACTCTTTCTTAAGTTCAAATCAATTTCTTTATTTGATTTTAGTTTATTTATTAAGAGATCGTAATCATTAATATCAACAATGACGGTAGTGAAAGCAAAATTTTTAGCAGCAGCACGTATAAGTGATGGACCACCGATATCAATATTTTCAATAATTTTCTCTGATGAACTAAGGTTTTTTGTTGCTTCCTTAAATTGATATAAATTAACAATTACAAGATCAATACTATTAATTTGTGCAGTATTTATGTCCTTGAGATCATGTTTATTATTTTTTCTGTATAAGATACCACCAAAAATTTTAGGATGAAGTGACTTAACTCTTCCTCCAAGTATTTCTGGGAAATTAGTAATTTCACTAATGTCATCAACTTCAATTGAATAAGATTTAAGATATTTAGCTGTACCACCTGTAGAAATGATTTTTATACCAAGTTCTGTTAATTCTTTTGCAACTATTTCTATTTTATTTTTATCTGTTAATGAAATAAGTGCATTTTTAATTTTGAATTGTGACATGTTAATTTATTTCTCTAAAACTATTTGATTATTAATTAAACTTTCCAAATTTGAAAGACCACTTTGTTATAATTTTACTTAAGCTTTTAATATTATCTAGTGCAATAACAATTACAATTTGTTTGCTATTAAATTTTTTATTGCTCTCGTATATTATTGTATTTTCTATTGATGTATTAAGCGATGATGTAATAAATTTTCCGATTGCATTATTGGTTTTATTTTGGAGTAATAAACTCCCATTTTGTAATTTTATAGGGTTAATATCATGATTTAAATGAAATCTTATTGTTGCAATTTTTGGAATAATACCATGACCATTAAAATAAAATAATTCGTCTTCACCGATTAATTCATCAGAAACTTTTGAGATGAAGGTTGTTCTTTTGTGTCCAACTCCAAAAATAGTTTTATAAGAATCGTGAATAACATTTATCAAATAACCATTTTTATCCTCATTTGTTTTAACATTTAGATAATTAATTTTCCTATGCCCGCTTAAATCAAAATTATTTCGATCATCTATTGAAAGTGAACTATGCGCAGCCGTAGAAGAAATTGCTTTCAAATTATTTTGATTGTTTGGTTTAAAATAATAACTTCCAATATTCGTAATTATTTTTTTTTTAGAATAAAAAAGTTCAAAAGCACAGATGCTAGCTTTGTTCTTTAAATTCTTATTATTTGATAAGAGATTTTTATTTCCTGTATCTAAAATAAATTCTAATCTATTTGATAAAATTGAAACATATCCAGAATCTTTTGCAAAAGTAAAATTTTTTTTAGCTCCAGTTAATCGTTTTAGAGTTTCAGTGACTTTTTGGGTTTCAATTAATGACCAAGAATTAAAGTTACAAAAAGTATCCTTAGATATACAAAAAATTTTGAAATAATTCCCCATTTTTCGTACTAATATTTGTATAAAAGGAGAGTTCAATTTATTATTTGAGGCTATAGCGGATCTTATTTCTAATATATCTCTGAGTACATTTAATTGTATCATTGGGCATCTTGATAAATGTCCTCCATCATGAAGAACATATCTTTCTGACAAAGATTTTAATTTACTTAGAAAACCATTTATCTTTATTAGATCATTGAATAAAAAAATGTTACCAACAATTAACGCTTTTATTATCTTGAAATTAATTAGAGTTTGATTTTTAACTATTAATGTTTCCAATAGTTCTAATTGAGTATAAATTGATTTAAGAACTTTTTTTTGAAAGCTTAAATCACCACTTTTAGCATACCATGAATAAGTCATACACATGATTGTAATTCTATTAGCCATCACATTAAGTTCAAATGGTTTTGAAAAGAAGTTTGTATTATGATCAATCCAATAATTGACAATTTTTCTAGCTATAGGTCTTGTTTTTAAAATTCCACACGACTTAAGATCTCTTAAAAAATCAAAATTATCTAAATTTTTAATGATTTTAAGAGGAGTTTTAGAATTTGTGATTTGTTCACCATTTATCGAATTTCCACTCCAATTGTCAGAAAGTATAATTGTTGGGTCATCAAATTCTTTAATTTTAAGTTTCTTTTTAAAGAAATAATTTTTAATTATATTTATTGATTTTTTTATCATTAAAACATTCTTTCTAATATAGTAGAAAAAAAGCCATTATTACCATTTAAACGTTGATCTTTATGCTTTTTAAAATAATTTGGAAGAAGCCTCAAAAAGCCTTCTGAGGTAATATTAGGTTTAAGTGTAAGATCAGAATTGAATTTTTTGAATTTTATAATTTTAAAATTTTTGTTTTGTTTTAAAAATTTATTAATTATATCTTCACCTTCCTCTTTTTCCAAAGAACAAACTATATACATCAAAAGTCCACCTATTTTTAAATTTAGAGATGAGTTAAGTAACAATTCATTTTGAATATATTTTAACTTTCCATGATTTACGTTATTTTTTCTTATTAGAATATCAGGATTTTTTCTAATCGTTCCGGTTGATGAACATGGAGCGTCAATTATAATAATATCTTGTTTTTCCTTAAATTTAAAATTCCGACCATCTTTTGAAAGTAAATTTACATTAAATTGCAAACGTTTTAAATTTTCTATCATGAGATTTAATCTTTTTTCATTTACATCGTTGCTAGTAACTTGAAAATTATTGTCTATTAGTTGGAAAGTTTTCCCACCTGGAGCTGCACACAAATCAAAAATTTTTAAAGACTTTTTATCTTGGAATTTTTGATGATTATTAATTTCACTTATAAGAAAATCAATATGTATGTACGATCCTAGATCTTGTATCCACCAAATACCTTCTTCATAGTATAAAATTTCTTTAATTTTACCTTTGTAATCACTTCTAATTACATTTGGATAGATTTCAATCCCATTAAGAAAATCAATTAACTTTAATTTTGACTTAGAAGACATTTTTTTTGAACAAATTAAGTCCAAATATGGTTCTTTATTGAACATATTGATAATATCTATGGTGTCTTTGATACCATAACTTCTTTCCCAATTAGATATTAGCCATTTTGGATAATTATTTTTAAGATCCCATTTCTCTGAAGAGAGCATTTCTTTTTCTCTTACAATATTTTGCAGAACAGCATTAATAAAACCAGAGTATTTTTGTCCACATTGATCTTTTGTTAAATTAACATATGAATTTAAAACGGCATAGTCAGGAGTTCTTGCCCATATAATTTCTGAAGTACCAAGTACAAGAATCCCTTCTAAAGAAATTAAGTTTTTATCAATCTTTTTTTTAACAAATTTTTCTAAAATAAATTTAATTTGATTTGAATTTCTAATTGCAATATGAATTAAAAAGTAAACGAAAGATCGGTCTTTAACATTTAAATATAAAAAAGATTGTTCATTTTGAAAAATGTCACTTAATTTTTTCTTTTTTATAAAGAGTAATTTCCAAACTTTTAAAGATATTAATCTTACATTATTTTTATTTTTTGTAATTGACTTCATGTGTATGACTATATAGCTATATTTAAGATAAAATCGAAAGGATTTTTATGAAAGAAAATAAAATAAATTTTAAAGAATCATTATCAAAAAAGAATAAAAATTCAAAGTCAAAAAGTATTTCATTTGAAAAAAAAAATAGACAGAATAGTGAAATTGGTGGTCCAAAAGGTAAGGAGCCCACTCGATATGGAGATTGGGAGAAAAATGGAAGATGTAGTGACTTTTAATCCGTATGGAAGACATTTTAAAATCAGAATTAATTATTAAATCTGTTACTAGAATTGCTCAAAGGGAAGGCGTCCCAATTTTTATTCTTAAAAAAGGTGATTTTGATTCAGGTATTATTTTAATTAAAATTGACTTGCTTAATGGTAAAGGAAGGTTATTGAGAAGGAATCTTTCATATTCTCTTGATAAAGACATGTCATTTGTAGAATTTATTAAATTACATGATTCCACTGAATTAGTTTATTCAGATCTAAATAAATTAGTTGAAAATGAAGTCAGAATTGATCCTGATATATGGGTGGTTGAAATTGAAGATAAAAAAGGAAGAAACTTTTTTGAATATACCTAAGATGTTAAGTCTTCTAATTGAATATTCTTACTATAAATACCCAATAATTCTCCTTTAAATTTTAAAAGATTATACATTTCTTTTAAGTTATCAGTATTTATATTAAGTTTATTTCCAATTTCAATGATTGAACCAATTATAGGATCAATTTCTAGACTTTTTTTTGCTTCTAGATCTTGTGTTGTTGAGGGTTTATGGCCGACAATAGATATTGCACCATTAATCCTATCTTCAATAGAAATTTTAAATTTAATTCCAATTTTTTCTCCGACAAGTTGACATTCCTCCATCATTTTTCTTATAAGTTTTAACATTTTAGGATTTCTTCCTATTTCATCTAATGTAGAGTTTGTTAGAGCACTTATTATGTTAAATGAACAATTTCCCCATAATTTTATCCATATTTCATCTCTCAAATTCTTTTTTTGTGGTGCTTTTAAACCGCTTTCAATCAAGATATTTGATATGGTTTTTAATCTTTCAGATCTAGTTCCGTCAGGTTCTCCTAGTGAAAATCTATCTCCTTCAGTGTGTTTGATAACACCTGGTTCAATAATTTCACAAGCAGGATAAACAACGCAACCTATAGCATTTTTGGGATTTAAAGTGTTCCAAATTTTACCATTTGGGTCAACACTTTCTAAATATTTATTGTCCAAGTTTGTTTGAGTGTTAGCTTCATAAAAATACCACCAAGGAAGACCATTCACAGCGGAAATTATAGTTGTATTTTCACTAATCATTGGTACCAAGTCATCTACTATTAATGGAATAGATTGAGCTTTTACACCGATAAAAATATAATCTTGTTGACCTAAAACCCTTGAATCATCTGAAACATNAAAATTATNTAATTTTGCGTTTCCATCTTTTATTAATGTTAGNCCTTTTTTTTCAATAACTGCTTTATGTTGTCCTCTAGCAACTATCGAAATNTCGCAATTAGTATTTTTTAGTGAACATGCTAGATAACCGCCAATTGCTCCAGCACCAAATATNCATATTTTTGTCATAAATTATTCTAATCCAAACTTTTGGGCTAATCCAATTCTTTGTAATTTTCCTGTAGCTCCTTTAGGAATATCTTCTACAATAAATATCTTTTTTGGAATTTTAAATTTTGCTAATTTTTCATTTGCATAGGATTTAATATCATCNTCNGTACAATTATAATTTTCTTTCAGCTTTATTGCAGCAGCAACATCTTCTCCTAGCATTTTATCTTTGTATCCAAAGCATACAGCTTGATCAATAGGTGGAAAATTCATTAAAATGTTATCAATNTCTAAAGGAGATATNTTTTCTCCACCTTTATTAATTATTTCTTTTAATCTACCTGAAATTTTTAGATAACCATCTTTNTCAAAAAAACCTTCATCACCCGTTCTAAACCAATTATTTACAAATGATTGTTTATTAGCTTCAAGATTATTTTCATATCCGTTGGTAACATTGTCACCTTTGATACAAATTTCGCCAATGTCACCTTGAGATAATTTTTCATTTTTATCATTCATAATGCATATTTCTGGTCCAGCTGGGATACCAACTAAGCCTGGTTTTTGTAAAGCAGGCGGCAGTGGATTTGAAGCCATTTGATGCGTTGCTTCAGTCATACCATAAGCTTCTATTACCGGTGTTTGAAACACATCATTTAATTGTTCAAAAATAACAGGCGGTAAAGATGCTGATGATGACCNGATAAANCGTAAATTTAGATTTTTTGCTTTTTTGGCATTTTTTTGNGCTCTAAGTAAAATTGCTTGATGCATNGTTGGTACTCCAGAATACCAAGTTATATTTTGCTCTTTAGCTAAATCCAAAAATTTAAGAGCGTTAAAACCATTACTTGCACAAATAGATGCACCAGCTTTAATTGATGCTGCTAACACAGCAATTAAACCGTGTATATGAAATAAAGGCATTATGTTCAGACAATGATCACGCGATGTTAATTTTAAACTATTTGAAATATTTTCTGCAGANGTAAAAATATTTAAATTTGATAATGGAACAATTTTAGGTCTAGAAGTAGTTCCAGATGTNTGAAGAACAAGAGCTTCATTATGGTTTTNAGGATTATTATATTCTATTTCNTTGTCAAATAAGTTGAANGTTCCAAGAGGTTGATTATTAGAAATNNTCATTTCACATACTGGAATNTTTAANTTTTTAGCAGCAGNTATAACAGCATTTNTTGANTTTGGTTCTACTAAAACAAATTTAGGCTTAAGGTCAGCAAGATAAAACTCAAATTCTTCTTTTTTATATGTAGGATTTAAAGGTGCCGCACACATATAACTAGATATGCTTAAAAATGAACTCGCCATTAGAGGTCCATTTGGTAATACAATTGCTACTCTTTCAAAATTTTTAAAATTTTGAGNAGCTAACTGGCGTGAAATTGTTCTATTAAAACTTTTAAATTCTCCATAGGTTAATTTTTCATTNNTTTCAGATGTTAGGAGAATTTGATTGTCACTTTGTTNATTAATCATATTTCTAATTGTTTTTTCCATAATTCTCTCTTACAAATTTTATTGTATGAATCTTATATATCTTATACAAATTGTATAATGTGATAATCATTATATTATGAAAGTGATTTTATGAAACAGATAATTGATAATATAGAGGCATTTGTATTAACAGGACCAGATGAANCAAGGCCGCACTGGGTAAGNCATTTTATAGTTCCAACTGCAAATGAGTTGTTAGTAAAGGTTAAGACTAAAGATGGTATCGAGGGTTTTGGTATATGTACTGTTTATGCCGACATAAATCCAATTGTAGATTCAGTAAAATCAGGATTTTTAAATCAAATTATTGGAATGGATGCTACAGCACCAGAAAAAATTTATTATAAAATTTTTAGTCTAACGTCAAATAAATTATCATTTGAAAAAAAATGGAGTAAAGAGACTTTAATAAGAATTTCTGCTGCTATTGATATAGCTTGTTGGGACATAATAGGAAAGTTTTCCAATCTTCCTCTTTATAAATTATTTGGTGGATATAGAGATAAAGTACCTTGTTATGTAACTTGTGCTTATTATAGAGATGGAAAAGATAATATAGAATTAAAAGATGAAATGCAGATGCTCATTGCACAAGGTCATAAAGGCTATAAAGGAAAAATTGGTGGCTTGTCTTTAAAAGAAGATATTCAAAGAATGGAAATTGTTAGAGAAATTATTGGAGATGAAAATGAGCTTATGGTTGATGTTAATAGAGCTTGGGATTTGAAAACTGCGATACAAGGTGCAAAAGAATTAAAAGCGCTGAATCCAAGGTGGCTTGAAGAACCTGTAAGATGGTCAGATGACAGACGTGAATTAAAACTTTTATCTCAGCAAACAGATATCCCTTTGTCTGGCGGTGAAAGTGAAATGACAATTTATGGATGTAGATCAATTTTAGAGGAACAAGCAATACAAATTTTACAGTTCGATTGCACAATGTTTGGTGGGTTTAGTGGTGGAAAAAAATTATCTGCTTTATGTGAATTAAATCACGTTGATATAGCACCGCACCATGATTGCTTTATTCATGCTCACATTGTAGCAGGAAGTCCTTCTGGATTAATTGTTGAATCTTTTACAGATCCAGAGAGAGACCCACTTCAAGCAGAGCTCTTTGAAAATCCACCAAGGATTGAAAATGGTACTTTATATATGAATGAAGATCCAGGGCTTGGATTAAAATTATCTTCAGATGCGATAGAAAAATTTGGTAGAAAAATTAATTAGGTTTGATGAGATGAGTAAATAAAATGACATTTTCTATTGCTCCAATGATGAAATGTACGGATCAACATTGTAGATATTTTCATAGAATTTTAACAAAAAGAGCAATTCTTTTTACCGAAATGATCTCCGTTGATGCAATAATTTTTGGACCTACATATCAACTTTTGTCTTCTAACTGTTTTGACGATAGAACGGTATTACAAGTTGGTGGGAATGACCCAAAAAAAATGGGTAGAGTAGCTAAAATTGTCGAAAAATATGGTTATACTGAGATTAATTTAAATATTGGTTGTCCTTCAAATAGAGTGAAATCAGGAAACTTCGGTGCTTGTTTGATGGCAAGTCCACAGACAGTATCAGATTGTGTCAAATCAATAAAAGATCATTCAAATCTTAATGTATCGATTAAGTGTAGGATTGGGATTGACGACATGTCATCTGAGGGTCTGGATAAGTTTGTTTCTGTAACATCCAATGCAGGTGTAATCAAATTTATTATTCACGCCAGGAAAGCTATATTGAGAGGATTAAGTCCTAAACAAAATAGAAATATACCCCCTCTTGATTATGAAAGAGTTAAAAGATTAAAGACTGATAACAAGGATTTGATTATCATTTTAAATGGTGGGGTTCTCTCTTTAGAGAATGGAATTCAATATATAAGAGATTTGAATTTAGATGGTTTTATGATTGGAAGAGAAGCTTACAAAAATCCTTATATTTTAAGCTGCGTAGATAAAGTAGTTTATGGATTTTCTGAAAAAGAAAATGTTACCAGAAAAATGGTTGCATTTAAAGTTGCAGATTATATAGACAAATATTTAATTAATAATAATGATCATTTGATAATACGACATATTTTGGGTTTATATAATAATATGNATAGTTCTNGTGAATGGAGAAAAAATATTTTAGATAAAAGCTTTTATAAATTAAAAGGTGATAAAATTAGGTTTGCTACAGATAAAATCGAAAAAATAATATCTCATAGAAAAGCCGCATAATAAATGGAGTTTTAGATGGAAAAAAAAGAATCATATAGATCATTATTGGAAATGGGTCCTTTGTTGTTATTTTTTGGTGTAAACTATTTTTANGGTATTTATGCAGGAACAGCNATTCTTGTGATAAGTACAATAATAGCTTTAATTGCATCTTGGTATTTTTTTAAGAACATACCAATGTTGGCTGCTTTTGGATGTTTGGCTGTNGTTTTGTTTGGTGGACTTACATTATTTTTTGATAATGATTTTTTTATTAAAGTTAAACCAACTGTAGTTTCNTTAATCATTGCCCTTATATTATTATTTGGACAATTTCTAGGTAAAAACTTTTTATCTGTTGTAATGAGATCTTCTATTAAATTAGATACAATTGGGTGGAATAAATTAACTTGGTTATGGATTGGAATGTTTATTGTAATGGCGNTAGCAAACGAAATAGCATGGAGAAATTTAAGTACAGATGATTGGGTATCTTTCAANGCATTTGGAATACCTGTTTTNTCAGTGATATTTGGATTGCTTTCAATTCCAATAATTAAAAAATATCAANAAGAATAAATTATTGTATTTCTAATGNATNTTTGTAAATTTTAATCCATGGNCNTTTNACATCNAAAGTTTTAGANATTTTTAAAAGTAAATTTTTGGATTCNTTNATGTTTCCNTGTTGTTTTAAATACTTTGCTAAAATATAATTTGCGCCAGGATCTTCAGGTTCTTCAGACAAAACTTGATTAGTTAATTTTTTTATTGATTCATTTACTATTCCATTATTATTTCTTAAATAAGCTTGAGCTAATAGAGATTTCACTTTTGAATTAGGATTTATTGTCAATATATTTTTTAAAGTGTTAATTTCAGTTTTAATATCCATAATTATTGCTGACATTGATGCTTTTGCTAATAAAAGATTTAAGTTATTTGGATCTTTACTTAACATCTTATCTAAAGTTTTTAAATCGTTTTTAATTTTTGCAATCTTTTCTTTTTCTTTTTGATTTAAAAATTGTTTTTTTTCTTTTACATTTTTAAGTAATGAGTTTGAAATATTTGGTGAACCTAAAAAATGGTAAGTAACTGAAATTGTACTTAATGAAAATATAAATAAAAAAATATAGGTTTTTAGGAATTTACTTTTATTAATTTTTCTAAATTCATCATATTTTCTCAATTTAGGTAAAAGTAATAGAAAAATTGATGCTACAAAAATTAGAATAAAAATGTAATTAATCATTTTCTTTGTACTTTATATATTTAATTGCTATGTAGGTTAGCCCACCAAATATTAATAAGAAAGGGAGCATCCATAATAATAGGGTGTTTAACTGAAAAGGTGGCTTGAATAGAATATAATCACCATATTTAGATTCTAAAAAATCATAAATAAATTGTTCAGATTCACCTTTTTTCAAATAGTTTGAAATTATTATTTTTATGTCTTTTGCAAAATCAGAGTTTGAGTCATAAATACTTTGATTTCTGCAAACAAGACATCTTATATTATTTGAAATTTCATTTACTCTTTTTTCAAGAGCTTGATTATTACTTTCATAGTTCTTAGAGTAAGATACACCAATATGAAAAATAAAATAAAAAATTAAGAAAATGTTTAGATGATTTTTAACCTTCATTTTTTATTAAACCATAGATGTTTTTTTCTAATTCCTCAATACTTAAGGGTCCTGAAAATTTATAAATTATTTTACCTTTTTTATTTATTATAAAAGTTTCAGGTATTCCGTAAACACCCCACTCAACGCCTAACATTCCGTCCTTATCAATACCAATTTTATCATATGGGTTGCCATAAGAGATCAAGAAATTAAAAATATCTTTATCTTTATCTTTAAAAGCTATTCCAAATACAGGTATTTTAGTTGCTAACATTTTTATAAAGGGCGCTTCTATTTTACAAGGCAAACACCATGATGCAAAAAAATTAACCGCATATAAATTCTTATATATTTTTTTTAATTCTATTACTTCTTCTTTTTGAAAAAGTTTAATAGATTTTGATGGTATGTTCTGATTGATTAAAGGTGATATAAGTTGAGCAACTTTTTTTTCATCTTTTTTTATATTTAAATTAATTGCAAAAATTGTAATTAAAAATATTAGAATAAACAATGGTAGAAACTTTGACAATTTGATTTTCAATTTATATAAACCTTCTATTTGTTTTTGAGAGTAAAGAAACAACTCCACCTAATGCCATAAAAAAAGCACCAAACCATAGACATTTCACAAGNGGNTTATAGTATGCTCTTACNATCCAGCCNTCTTCAAAATTTCCTTCGCCCATAGTTATATAAATGTCNCTTAAGAAAAAACTAAAAATACCTGCCTCAGTAGTTTTTGTTCTTTCTGCTGGATAAAATCTTTGTTCTGATACTATTTTTCCTATA
The DNA here is from genome assembly GCA_002691795.1 of SAR116 cluster bacterium. Lineage (GTDB taxonomy): Bacteria > Pseudomonadota > Alphaproteobacteria > Puniceispirillales > Marisalimonadaceae > TMED54. The sequence continues at coordinate 46,813 of NZIY01000024.1, read as the reverse complement.
AAANCACCATTTTTTGTGATTCTAAAAAAACCAGATTCAGACAAATAATTATCAATCTTTATTTTATTAACGTTTTCTAGTTTAAGATTATANTTATTCAAAANAATTGTTTCATTAATTNTAATTTGGCTAGACGTTTCTTTTTTAAAGAATTGCTCTCCTGTTACTCCAAAGAGAAATATTGCCAATCCCAAATGAGCAATTAGCATCCCGTAAAAATTAAGTGGTAACTTTTTAAGATTATTTAACTTTTTTAGGAAAGATAACCCTACTGAAAAAAATAAAAGAATTGACAGATAGCCACAGATTANTCCAAAAATTGAGCTGGGATTNTAAATGAAAATNAGAGAAGTTAAAAAACAAGTAAGAATAAAAATTATAAAAATATTTTTAAACAGAGAATTTTTTGGTGTGTTTGTCCATCCAAGAAAAGGAGCAAAAGTCATAATCATTATAAATGGGATCATAATTGGAGCAAATGTAGAATTATAGTAGGCCGCTCCTACTGATATTTTTGAACTGTTAATAGTTTCTAAAATCAGTGGATATAATGTACCAATAAGTATAATTAGTGTTGATGTGACTAAAAANATATTATTTAAAAGAAGACCTGTTTCTTTTGAAAAAATTAAAAATCTNGTTTCATTTCGATAAGTGTCTTTAAAAGCATAAAGAAATAATGGTATTAAAGTAGAAAAAGCTAATATGATTAAAATAAAAACGCCTCTAGTAGGATCTGATGCAAATGCGTGTACCGAAGTAAGGAGCCCAGACCTAACAATAAATGTTCCCAATAGAGAAAAAGAAAAACCAAAAATAGCTAGTAAAATTGTCCAATTATAAAACTGGTGTTTGTTTTGAGTTACAGTAAGAGAATGTATAAGTGCAGTTGATATAAGCCATGGCATCAAAGATGCATTNTCTACTGGATCCCAAAACCACCATCCTCCCCATCCCAGTTCGTANTATGCCCACCAGCTACCTAAAGCGATACCACATGTTAAAAAAGCCCAAGTTATAAGTGTCCATGGTTTTAAATAGTTGAACCACTCAAAATCTATTTTTTTGTTTAAAAGAATTGCAATTGCAAATGAAAATGACACTGACAAACCTACATATCCAACGTAAAGCATTGGCGGATGAAAGGCTAATCCTGGATCCTGTAAAAGAGGATTTAATCCTAAACCTTCCAAAGGTGGATTGGAATTCCTTGAAAAAGGGTTTGAGGTAAATAGCAAAAATACACAAAATAAAAAAAGAATTATATTTTGAATACCTAAAACGCTTAAATGAAATTTCGATGATTTTATGGACCTACTTTTTGCAATCAAATATGTAAAAAATGATAATATTAATATCCATAATAAAATNGANCCCTCATGATTNCCCCATAGTCCAGATATTTTATAAATTAATGGTTTTGTTGTGTGTGAATTATTAACAACAAGATCTAATGAAAATTCAGAATTAATAAAGCCATATTCGAGAATTAAAAATGAAAGTAGAACTAATAAAAATGTCAATTCAGAAAATGATTTAATTAATGAATAGAAAAAAGAATATATTTTTAAAAAATGCAGAAGAAAAATTATAATAGATAAAAATGACAAAAAAGTAGCAATTATTATACTTATGTGACCAAATTCATAAATCAATTTCAATTACCTTTCCATTTTCCGTTCTTTTTTAACATATCTGAAACTTCTTTCGGCATATAGTTTTCATCGTGTTTAGCCAAAATTTCAATTGCATTAAAATTATTATTTACTACTTTTCCAAGTGCAACTATACCTTGGCCCTCCCGAAATAAATCTGGCAATATTCCATCGTAAACTACTAAAATTTCACCTATACCGTCATAAATTTTGAAGGTTATTTTTTGAGCATCCTTATATATGCTATCTTTTTTAACTAAACCACCAATTCTAATTTTTTTTGATAAATCAAGTTGATTTAATTTAACCTTTTTCTTTATTTCAGTTGGAGAATAAAAATAAACAATATTATCTTCTAAAGATTTCAAGACTAAGAATGTTGATAAGCTTAATAAACTCAAAAAAAATATTAAAATAATTAATCTTTGTGATTTTGGTGTCATCATTAAATAAATTTTTTGCTTTTTAATTTTTCTAATAATTTAAAAGCTTTTTTATATTTTATAGAGATAATTATTAAGTATACAAAAATAACAGTTATACTGCATATATAACTAGACCAAATATACAAATTATATTTCCCAAAATCTAAGAATTCTACCATTAATGTCATCCCAACTTAATTATTTCAGATTGATATTTTTTAAGAATTAAATTTGTTTTTATATTTATCAAAATTATATAAACTGACACAAATAAAAATCCAATTAGCATGATTATTAAGGGTAACAACATGTCTTCATTTATTGATGGACCATCAAACCGTAATATGCTTGCAGGTTGATGCAATGTATTCCACCAATCAACTGAAAATTTTATTATAGGAAGATTAATCATACCTACAATTGACAAAATAGCAGCAGGTCTTGCTCCATCGATTTTTCTAGGAAATGCATTGGATATGCCTATGTATGCTGCATAAAATATACATAAAATTAACATTGATGTTAATCTTGCATCCCAAACCCACCAGGTTCCCCACATTGGTTTACCCCAAAGTGCACCGGTAAAAATTGTCAAAATTGCAAAAATAAGTCCTAATGGAGCAATTGAACGTGCAATAATATCAGCAAAAGGATGTTTCCATATTAAAAATGATATACTTGAAAGACATATACTCAGATACAGAAAAGAGGCAAACCAAGCAAAAGGGACATGTAGATACATTATTCTAACAGTATCACCTTGTTGATAGTCATCAGGACTTTTAAGTAAAGAAAAATACAATCCAACTAAAATTAATACAAAAGCTAAAATGCCAATTGAAAATTCAACAGGTTTGATAAAACTTAAAAATCGTTTTGGGTTTGCTAAATAATTTATCATTTATNCTTACTTGTTTAATGCTATTTTAATTGAATACGCTGAGATTAGTGGTGCTATTATCAACANAATTAAACAGACAGTNATTANTAAANATAAATTTGGNAAAGGGTCATAATTTAATTTAACTGCTTCTACAGCTCCATTCCCAAAGATNAATATAGGAATTGATAACGGTAAAATCAATAAGGGTGATATAAGATTATTTGATTTGGAACCAAGTGTTAAAGATGAACAAATTGATCCAATCAAACAAAACCCAAGACTACCGATAAGAAAAATAAGAAAATTCCATAAAATTATCTCANATTCTATGTTAAGAAATAAAGAGAATATAGGAATGAATATTGAAATTGGAATNATTAAAAAAANCCAAAAGATAAAACATTTTATTAAAATGATTNCCTCTAAAATTAAAGGAGAATAGTANTANTGTTCCAGCCAACCACAATNAAAGTCATTACTATAAATCTTATCTAAAGTTGGTATAATTGAAATTATTAATGCAATCCAAACAATAGCATTTGAAACTAGTGTAAGTTTNTCTTCTGATGGTCCCATTGTTAACGGAAATAAAATTATAATTGCTANCATAAANACAATCATGTTCATAAAATCATTAATAGATCGAGAATANGTTTTNANATCTTTNATAATGAGNNNTGTTAAAATATTTTTGTAATTAATTTTCATATACTTTTATAATTGNATTAATTTAAAATTTTCATGATTAATTGTTNTATCATGTGACGTCATNAATATTGTACCATTCATTTGTATAAACTTATCTATAATATCTTTAAGTTTAAGTTTACCTTTGTCATCTAAGTGATTTAAAGGTTCATCAAGCAACCAACATTTCAAATTAAAACTTTCTTCAAAATTTAATTTACACAACTCTACTTTCTTTTTTATACCTGCTGAACATTCNGATAAGAAAAAATTTTTAAATNTATGAATNCCAAANGAATNTAAGTTTTTTTCAATTTTTTTTTGATCAATATCCCAACCTTTTATTCCACACCAAATTTTTAAATTTTCTTCGATNGTAAGTTCTTTGCTTAGAGAAATATTTTGCNTTATTAAAATATGTTCATTTANCCAATCGTTTAATTTTAANGAATTAANCCGAAAAATATATCCTTCATCTGGAGGTATAAGTGATGAAATCATCAATAATAAACTAGTTTTCCCAGAACCATTTTCTCCTTTAATAATATTTATGCCAGGACTTTTAAATTCTAGANTTAAATTAGAAAAAATAGTTTTTATTCCTCTTCTCAAATATATATTTTTTAAAATCATGATTTTTGTCTTGTTAGATTAAATCTAATATTTTATTTTAGTTAAAGCATATAACAATAATTATTGCTATTTTTATTCAAAATAAACTTACTAAAAGTAGNCCTTAATGGTAACAAAACCTCTANATGGAATTAAAATATTNGATTTATCTTCAATCTTAATGGTCCCATATTGTACTAGAGTCCTTGCTGATTTAGGGGCTGAAGTTTTNAAAATTGAAACACTTGTNGGNGATAATACTAGNTATATTGGCCCATATNAGAATAAGGGTATGGGAGCTNTTTTTTTAAATTTAAATAGAAACAAAAAAAGTGTNTCTATTGATCTCAAAACAAAAAAAGGTAAACGAATTATCTACAAACTTATAAGTAAGTCAGATGTTTTTATTTCAAACATCAGAAAATCTGCACTTTCTAGACTCGGTTTTGATCATAAAACATTTGTAAAGTATAATGATAAGATAATTACAGCTTTTGCTGTTGGATTTTCAAGTAAAGGACCGTATAAAGATCTACCTGCATATGATGATATCATTCAAGCTGCAAGTGGTATGGCCAGTTATCAAGAAGCTTACTCTAATCAACCTGCATATACATCTGGGGCAACTGCGGATAAAGCAACAGGGCTTATGCTTGCTTTAGGTGTTGTATCAAGTTTATTTAAAAGAAGTAAAGATAATAAAAATTTAGAAGTTGAAGTTCCAATGTTTGAAACAATGGTTGATTTTACATTAGTTGAACATTTGTATGGTTATAATTTTGTTCCACCTAAGGATGAACCAATTTATCCTAGACAATCATCACCAAATCGTAAACCTTACAAGACAAAAGATGGATATATTGCGGTATTACCTTATAATGATGAACAATGGTTACGATTTCTAAAATTCATAAAAAAAGAAGATTTAATTAATACTGATAAATTTTCAAGCTTAGAAAATAGAAATAAAAACGTAGATGAACTTTATGAAATACTTATTCATGAGTTAAAAAAAGAGAGCACAAATTTTTGGATTAAGAAGCTTCGTGAAATAGACATTCCTTCAATGAGGGTTAATGAACCAAATGATTTATTTATTGATGACCATTTAGTTAAAACAAATTTTTTTAAAAATTATAAACATTCCACTGAAGGTAATCTAATGTATCCAAGACTGCCAATATATTTTAATAAAGAAATTGACAATCAAAATAGCCGTGAAGCACCAAATCATGGAAGTAATACCAAAAAAGTTTTACAAGACTTGGGTTATACAGAAAACGAAATTGAAAAGATGATTAAAGAAAAAATTATTTATTGTAATGATTCATAATGGAGTTTCAAATGGAAAAAATTGGTTTTATAGGTTTAGGAGCAATGGGATCAAAAATGGCACCGTTACTTGCCCAATCTGGCTTTGAGGTTTATGGATTTGACATAAACAAAATTAATTCTGGCAAAGACTATGTAATAGTTGAAAATTTGAAAGGTTTACATGATACAGATGTTATCATTTTCATGCTTCCAGACGGCAAAATTGTAAATCAAGTTGTAAGAAATCTTTTAGAGTTAGGAAGTAAATCAATAATGATTGATATGTCATCTAGTGACCCAAATGATACAATTGAATTAGGTAATTATTTAACAAAAAGAAATATTGAATTTATAGATGCACCAGTTTCAGGTGGTGTTTCAAGAGCGATAACTGGTGATTTAACTATCATGGTTGGAGGAGATAAGACTACACTTGAAAAAGTTAATGGAATACTTGATATCATGGGAAATGTTAAAAAAGCAGGTCCCCTGGGAGCTGGTCATGCTATGAAATCTTTAAATAATTATGTTTCTGCAGCTGGATTAATTGCTAGTTTTGAAGCATTACATACTGCAAAAAAATATGGAATAAATCCTCTAGATTTTATAGAGATAATAAATGGAGCAACAGGGAAAAATAATACGACTGAAGTAAAATTAGAAAAATTTGTTGTTTCTAGAAAATATAATTCTGGATTTGCTTTGAATTTAATGATTAAGGACGTATCAATTGCGGACCAGTTAATTAAAATTATGAGTTCAGATAATCCTTTATCAACAAATGTTTTGACGTATTTAAAAAAGTCTTATGAAATTATTGGTGATCAATCTGATCACACAGAAGTATACAAAATATTAAAAAAATAATCTTTGGTTTAAATTCAATTTTGTAACTCTTTTAGAGTAGTTGTACTAGTATTAATTTCTAAACTCATATTATATTCAATAAGAACAGATGTATTCATCTCAATTGCCTTTTTTAAAGTTGGTTTTATTTCATCTATAGTATTTATTTTTAGACCTTCTATCCCAAAACTTTTTGCATATTTTGCAAAATCTGGATTCAATAGAGTAGTAGCGTAATGGTTTCTTTTTGGATAATGAACTTCTTGGTGATATCTAATTGTTCCATAATGATTATTATTGGCAACAATGATTATTATATTCGCTTTTTTTAGAACAGCTGTTGCCAATTCTGACCCAGTCATTAGTGCACCTCCATCTCCTACAATTACAAATGTTTTCTTATCTATATTTCTTAAAGATGCGGCAATTCCAGCNGGTATTCCCATTCCCATAGCCCCAATCTCAGATCCAATTAATTTCATTTTTGATTTAAACGGGAATCTATGATGCATCCAACTAGTAAAGTTTCCTGCATCATTTGTAATTATACTATCTTCTGGTGCTTGTATTGCTAACTCATCAATAATAGCTGCAAAGTCTAAACCATCATTTGCTTTTCTTATATTTTGAGTGGCTTTATTATCAATATATCTTTTATGACATTTATTAACCCACAAATCGTTATTATTAAATAAATAATGAGTATCATTTAATTTTTGTAAAAAATTTTCNCCNGAAGAAACTACTGNAATATCAGTTNTAAATAGTTTATTAAGNCCATCTTTATCAGGTAGNACATGAATAAATTTTTGGGNTTTTGTAGGAAATGTATAGCCCATGTTCGGAACACCATTTAGTTTATGACCAACACAAATAACTAAATCTGCTTCAAGTGCATTTTGTTTAATTGGTTCTGGTGGTCTTAAGCCTAATTCACCTGCATAATATATACTTTCATTATCAATTAAATCTTGATGTTCATATGTGCATAAAACTGGGNNNAAAAACTTTTTTGCAACTGACGCTATAAAACCTTTAGCTTTTTTTGAAAACTGTAATTCACCACCAACAACAAAAATTGGNTTTTTAGCTTTTGTTATACAATTTAATATCTTTTGAATTTCTTGATCAGTTGGTTTAGGACTAGATATATTTANTGGTTNNCCGGCTATCTGAGATATTTCGGCATCTAAAATGTCTGTAGGAATTGATATAACCACAGGTCCAGGAATTCCTTCTTTTGCAATTTTAAAAGCATTAGAAATTGTTCTTGGAAAGTCTTCAGGATCTTTAATTTCTTCTACNTGTTTTGTCATATCAGAAAANGTTTTTGAAAAATCCATTTCTTGCAAATGCATTTTTCCAAGGTTTTTTCTACTTACTTGGCCTACAAAAACTATCATNGGTATCGCTCCTTGATGTGCTGAGTGAACTGCAATTGAAATATTTGTAGCACCTGGTCCTCTACTAACATAGGCTANACCTGGTTCACCAGTGCATTTGGCGTCNGCAATAGCCATAAAACCTGCTCCTCCTTCATGTCTGCAAGTAACAACATCAATTATAGGATTTGAAACTAACTCGTTCATAACAGGTAAATAAGATTCACCAGGAACACAAAAAAATCTATCAACTTTATGATTTNTTAAGGTTTGTATGAAAATAGAAGATACTTTTGGCATTTAATTTCCTTATATTGTTGGTTTAATTCCACCATCTATAGTGATAGAGGTTCCATTAATATGTCTTACTTGATCCTGGCATAAAAAATATGTTAATTCCGCAATTTCTTCAGGAGTAGAAAACCTATCGAGACCAGATNATTTTAGAGCATTTTGCTTNGCTTGATCAAATGAAATATTTTCTCTTTGAGCTGTAGCGTTAATTATTGAGATCAACCTTTCCGTTGAAGTCATTCCAGGATGAATAACATTAATATTTATTTTATCTTGAATGCCTCTTTTTGAAAGAGCTTTACACAAGTTATCTAAAGCTGAATTGACAGCTCCACCTACAGTAAAATTTGGATTCGGCGAATGAGCCATTTGACCATTAATTGCAACCACCCATCCTTTNTGNTGCTTTAAATTATACCATAAACCTTTTAATAATCTTACAACACTNTAAAATTTTAGATCAAAGCCATCAAAAAAATCATNTACAGGTTGTGATAAAAAATCTCCACTTTTTGTNTCGCCTGCTGAAAATATTATAGTATCNAAAGTATTAAAATTATTTTTTATATCTGATATAACATCAGAACAACCTTCTTCAGTTTTAAGATNACATGCAAAATAATGTATTTTAGAAGTATTGCCTTTAGTAATTTCTTTAGACGTATTTTGAAGTGTTTGTTCGTTTGAAGAAATTAAATAAATTTCACAATTATTATCNGCAAACTTTTTGGCTATTGCTTTNCCAATTCCTTTACTTGCACCAGTAATTATTATCTTTCTACTTTTCATATATTCTTNCNATAAATATAATAATGATTTAAATTAATTATAAAGATTAAATCGTTTAACAAAACATAAAATTAATTATATGGATNCNCCTGATTTTAGAGATACACAAGTAAAAGCTATACTTGGTCCAACCAACACTGGAAAAACATATTATGCGATGGAAAGANTGCTATCTCATAAATCTGGTATGATAGGTTTNCCATTGAGACTTTTAGCCAGAGAAAATTATGATAAAGCTATAAAGATTGTCGGGAAAAATAATGTAGCCCTGGTTACAGGAGAAGAAAAAATTATTCCTAAAANTGCAAAATATTTTTGTTGCACNGTGGANGCAATGCCAATTGAAAAAAAAGTNTCTTTTTTGTGTGTAGATGAAATTCAATTGTGTGCAGATTTAGAAAGAGGATATGTTTTCACAGATAGATTGATAAATGCTNGAGGTGAAGATGAGACNATATTTTTAGGTTCTGAAANAATAAAGNAGTTAATCCAAAAANTATTACCTGATTGTAAAATTGAAACAAGGCCTAGACTTTCAACATTAAGTTATGCAGGTGTAANAAAAATTACAAGATTGAAAGAAAGGTCAGCAATTGTAACTTTTTCTATTCCAGAGATTTATAAAATAGCTGAATTAGTTAGGACGCAAAAAGGGGGTNCAGCTGTNGTNATGGGGGCNCTTTCTCCAAGAACAAGAAACCGTCAAGTAGAAATGTATCAAAGTGGGGATGTTNATTACTTAGTAGCTACTGATGCTATAGGCATGGGATTAAATTTAGACATTGAACACGTGGCATTTGCTTCAGACTTAAAGTATGATGGAAAAAATTCTAGAAAATTGTTTGCTACTGAAATTTCACAAATCGCAGGAAGGGCTGGTCGTTCAACTAAAAACGGTACATTCGGTGTAATTAATGATGAATTAAAATTTGATAAAGAAATTATTCAAATGGTTGAAAATCATGAATTTAATTCTTTATCACACATTTGGTGGAGAAACTCTAATCTCGATTTTTCTTCAATAAAAAATTTACTACTATCACTTGATCAAAAGTCGGATAATAATTTTTTAAGGAAAAAAGGAAATGCACTTGATTTTTTATGTTTAACTCAATTATCAAAATTAGACCTTGTAATTCAAAATAAGGATAATAAATCTCTAAATATGCTTTTGTGGGATGTTTGCCAGATTCCAGATTTTGGAAATATTTTTTCTGACAGGCATATAAAATTATTAGAACAATTGTATTTGATTTTAATTAATGGAAAAATTGAAAATGATTGGATAAATGCTCAAATCACATCTCTATCTAGATTAGAAGGTGAAATAGACACACTTTTGAATCGTCTTTCTAATATAAGGACTTGGACTTACATAACAAATAAAAGTAGTTGGATAAAAGACCCAGATCTATGGCAACATAAAACTAAAATAATTGAAAATAAACTCTCCGATGAGTTGCATGAAAGGTTGACAAAAAGATTTGTTGATAAAAAAATAGCAATATTAGCTAAAAAAATGAATGAGAAATTGAATTTGGAAGCAATAATTAAATTTGATGGCAAAGTAGTTGTAGAAGGTCAGGATGTTGGCTATTTAAAAAATTTTGATTTTATACCTGAAATTTCTAGTAATGAACATTCCTCTAGAATTTTATCCGCTGCAAGAAAAGCATTGCCAAAAGAATTAGAAAAAAGAGTTACTGAGTTTATTAATTCTTCAGATGACGCTCTCAAGATAGACAACCAAGGAAATATTTTATGGATGGAAAGTTCAATTGGTAGACTTTTAAAAGGTGATGATATTTATAATCCTAAAGTTATTTTAAAAAGTCTTGACATGTTAACTAATGATCAAATCTCTAAGATCCAAAAAAAATGTGAAAAATCAATTTCTGAAATAATTAACAAAATTTTGAGTGATTGTTTAAAGTTAAAAAATTTAAAAATNATTNAAGACTCNAAAAGTGATATANAGGTTGAGTTATCTTCAAAAGTTAAAGCTATTAATTTTCATGTTTATGAGGGTNTAGGATGCGCTTTTATAAANAATATACCNTTTCAAATTAAAAAAATNGAAGANTCTGATAGATTAGCAATAGCCAAATTAGGTATTCGTTTAGGTGTGGATTTAATTTATTTNCCTGTTGTTTTGAAACCAAAAGTAATAAAATTAAAAGGAATTTTATGGTCTATATATAACGATCAATTTTGTCTTGAAAATTTACCAGAAGATGGACGTGTAAATTGCCAGATAAATCATTCNATTAATAAAGATTTTTATTCTTTTATTGGCTATATTCCATGTGGTAANATTGGTCTTAGATTAGATATATATGAAAGGTTATCAGCTTTAATTAGAAATGAAGCAAAAAAANCTAAATTTACAATTACTGANAGTATGTTATCAATTGCTGGGGCAACTAAAGAAGATTTAAAAAATTTTATTGTAAAAACTCTAAAATATAATTTAGTTTCAAATAACAATGAAAGCGACGAAAATGTTGCTGAATTTTATTTTCAGAAAAAAAAATACCCAAAAAATAAGATAAAAAACAAAAATTCTAAAATAAANAAACCCATTATTAATAAAGATTCACCTTTTTANATATTAAAATCATGGAAATCATGACACTTGAAAATCNCTTCAATCTGAATNCCAGATTAGATCAATTATTATATTATTTAAGGTTTTTCAAGACAAGAGGAATAGCATCTAAAGCAATAGAGAGAGGATCGTGTAATGTTAATGATTTTGTAATTAAAAAGAAAAACAAAGTTATTAATATTGGAGATATTGTTACTATAAAAAATGATGACACAGTAAAAAAAATTAAAATTTTAAAAATTCCAATTAGAAGAGGTCCTTTTAAAGAAGCGTGTACTCATTATGAAGTTATAACACCGTTCATCCTTCAAAAAACNAAAGAAANAAAATTTTTAAATAAAATTAGTTATGGTCGACGGCCAACAAAATCTAATAGAAGAAAGTTAGATAAATTTACAGGTAGAAACTTTTAAAATAAATGTTATATATACTGTGNTCATGACATATATAGTTAATGAAAAATGTATTAAATGTAAGTTTACAGACTGTGTAGAAGTGTGNCCTGTAGATTGTTTTTATGAAGGTGAAAATATGCTTGTAATTCATCCAGATGAGTGTATTGATTGTGGNGTNTGTGAACCAGAATGTCCTGTTGATGCAATACAATCAGATACGGAAGATGGTGCTGAAAAATGGTTGCTTCTTAATAAAGAAATGTCAGAAAAGTGGCCCAATATAACTGAGAAAAAAGATCCACCAGCTGACGCTGACGATTATGTTGAAGTTGAAGATAAATACAATAAATTTTTTAAAGAATAAATNCCTATTAGAGATAGACTTTTANNGGGTTTTATGGTATAAGCTGTTTTTTAATCAAAATATATTTGCAAATATATAATTTTCATAGGTGAATTAATTGTCGAAAACTAACCAAAATAGTTTTATTCCTGGAGACTTTGTTGTCTACCCAAGCCATGGTGTTGGTAAAATAATCGGGACTGAAACAAGAGAAATTGATCAAAATAAACTTGAACTTTTNGTGATTAGATTTGAACAAGATAGAATGACTTTAAGAGTCCCTTTAGATAAAGCTAAAGTATCAGGTTTAAGAACTTTATCTAGNAAAGCACAAATGGATGAGGCTATTACAACATTGCAGAGTAAGGCAAAAGTCAAAAAATTAATGTGGTCAAGAAGAGCTCAGGAATATGAAACAAAAATTAATTCTGGAAGCCTTGTTTCTTTAGCTGAAGTAGTAAGGGATCTTTANAAAAAAGAAGATCAAGGAGAACAATCATATTCTGANAGACAGATGTATCAAGCAGCTTTAGAAAGACTTGCAGGAGAATTTGCTGCTGTTCAAAATGTTGATAAAACTGATGCTGCATCAAAATTAGAAAAAATTATTGATGACAGNACTGAAGAAGCNGCATAAGAAATATTTAATGTTAGGATAACCCTTGGCTTTTAATAAAGGTCATTTAGAGGTCAGCNATATTCATAAAATNTATTATGAAGAGTTTGGCAATCCNNCTGGNATNCCTGTTCTATTTTTGCANGGAGGTCCTGGCGCNGGTTTNTCGTNTTTTCANAGGAAATTATTTNATNTTAAGAAACATAGAGTAATCTTTTTTGACCAAAGGGGATCTGGAAGAAGTTTGCCTCAGGCAGAATTAAGAGATAATAATACATCTGAATTAGTCAAAGACATTGAAAAACTAAGGGAATTTTTAAACATTGATCAATGGTATATTTTTGGAGGCTCTTGGGGAAGTACACTTGCTATATTATACGGAATAAAACATCCATCTCGTGCCTTAGGTTTTATTTTAAGGGGAATTTTTTTGGGAACCAAAAACGAGATTAATTGGTTTTTATATGGGATGAAAAGTTTTTTTCCTGAAGCCCATAATAATTTTATAAGAAAAATACCTCAAAAAGAACGAAATAATATTTTAGAATGGTTTAATAAAAATCTGAACCTCCATAACTCTAAGAATGTTAATGACTTAGCATCTATTTGGAACTCTTATGAGAGTTCTTGTTCTACATTAAAGTATTTGGAAAGGAAAATGTCAGGAGAACAATCAATAGCAATAGCTAAAATTGAGGCACATTATTTTATCAACAATTGTTTCATTGAAGATGGATACATATTGAAAAATATTAAAAAAATTAGTAAAAAACCATGCCATATTATTCAAGGAAGGCATGATGTAATATGCCCTCCTGTCTGTGCGTATAAGTTATCAAAAATTTGGGAAAATTCAGATTTAAAAATTGTTGAGAATGGAGCTCATTCAGGTTTTGAAGATTCGATGTTTTCTGAGATTTCAAAAAGTATAAATCATATAATAATTGACTCTTTAAGACAAAATTAACTATCTTTAGTTAGAGGAAAAAATGAAAAAAGAATTATCTTTTGAAGAAGCATTAAAAGAATTAGAAGATATCGTGATTAAGCTTGAAAAGGGAGATATTTCTTTAGATGAAGCTATAAAAGCATATGAAAAAGGGTCTGCTCTCAAAGAACAATGTGAAAAAAGGTTAAATGAAGCAAAGCTTAAAGTTGAAGAAATAGAAGATAAAGAAAAAAATAATAGTAAAAATTTTAAACAAAGTTTAGAAGAGTGACTATTAACTTTAAAAATCTCGAAAATGAATTAGTAAAAAACAGTCAAATCATAGATGATTTTATTGAATATAATTTACCTAAGGCTGAATCTTTAAACAACAAATTATCACAAGCAATTAAGTATTCATTAATAGGTAGTGGAAAAAAAATACGAAGCTATTTGGTTATTGAGTCTGGTAAAGTTATCTCACATTTAAATAATTCTAATTTTGATGAAAAAAAAAATAAAGAATTAGTTGTAATTGCATCTGCAATAGAGGCGATTCATACCTATTCGTTAATTCATGATGATCTTCCATCTATGGATGATTCAGACATTAGAAGAGGCAAGAAATCAACACATATAAAGTTTGATGAAGCTACTGCAGTGTTAGCTGGTGATGCTCTTCAAAGTTGGGGCTTTGAGTTAATATCAAATCCAAAAAGTCTTGAAGATTCTAGAAAAATTTCTAAAGCTGTGTTTGAATTGTCAAAAGCTATTGGTTTTTCAGGAATGGTTGGAGGACAACAAGGAGACATCGATTTCACCCACAAAGATTTAAATGAAGATAATATTTTTTGGATTCAGCAAAAGAAAACTGGAGCTCTTTTAGAATGTTGTGTAACTTTAAGTTGTATTATTTGTGATGCTACTGATAGTCAATTGAGTAAACTCAGGGAGTTTTCTAGATTTTTGGGTCTTGCTTTTCAACTAAAAGATGATCTATTAGATTTACAAAGTAATTTAAAAAGCCTTGGAAAACCCATTCATCAAGATAAATTGAATGAGACACCAAATTTTGTAAATCTTTTTGGCGAAAAAAAATCTACCAAAAAAATGGAGTATTATTTAGAAGAATCAATAAAATCTTTAAATATTTTTGGAAATCATTCTAAAAATCTTGTATTACTAGCAAAGTATGTAGTTAATAGAAGTTTTTAAATTATGACAAGAACAATAAATAAAACATTATTATTGAAAAGTATAAATTCTCCAGAAGATTTAAAAAATTTATCTGTAGATGATTTAAAAGTTCTATCGTCTGAGTTGCGAGAAGAATTGATCGATATCGTATCAAAAACGGGTGGTCATTTAGGAGCAGGGTTAGGTGTTGTAGAGTTAACTGTTGCACTTCATTTTGTATTTAACTCACCTAAAGATAAATTAATTTGGGACGTTGGCCATCAAGCATATCCTCACAAAATTTTGACAGGAAGAAGAAAAGAGCTTCATTATTTAAGACAAAAAGGTGGAGTTTCTGGTTTTTTAAAAAGAAGTGAATCTAAACATGATCATTTTGGTGCTGGTCACTCATCAACATCAATATCTGCAGGTTTAGGTATGGCTGTAGCTAGAGATTTAAATAAAGAAACAAATAAAGTAGTCGCTGTGATTGGTGATGGAGCAATGAGTGCTGGTTTAGCATACGAAGGCATGAATAATGCGGGGATTCTAGAGAGTGATATGATTATAATTCTCAATGATAATAGAATGTCAATAGCACCTGCAGTTGGCGCTTTGAGCAATTATTTATCAAAAATAGTCTCAAGTGAACCTTTTAATTCAGTTAGGGAAATAGCAAAAAAAATGGTTGAAATTTTCCCTCAACAAATTAGCGAGACAGCAAAAAAAGCTGAGGATTTGGCTAGAAATATATTAACTCAAGATAATACTTTTTTTAGTCAGATGGGGATGTTTTATTTAGGGCCAATTGATGGTCATGATGTTGAAACTTTAGTTAAAATTTTAAAAAATTTGAATGATGGCTCTAGGCATGGACCTATTTTACTTCATATTGTTACTGAAAAAGGTAAAGGTCATCCATTCTCTAAGGTCTCAGATGAGAAGTATCATGCAGTTTCAAAATTCAATGTTGTAACAGGAAATACTCTCAAATCTTCATCAAACATCCCAACTTATACTGAAGTATTTGCTGAAACACTTTGTAACTTAGCTGAAAATAACAAAAATATAACAGCTATTACAGCTGCAATGCCTTCAGGAACAGGGTTGAATAAATTTAAAGAAAAGTTTGAAAACAGATTTTTTGATGTGGGTATAGCTGAGCAACATGCTGTTACTTTTGCAGCTGGATTAGCATCTCAAGGCATACAGCCTTTTGTGGCAATTTATTCAACTTTCCTTCAAAGAGCATATGATCAAGTGATTCACGATGTTGTTATACAGAAGTTACCTGTCAAATTCATGTTAGATAGATCAGGCTTGGTTGGTGCAGATGGGGCAACTCATGCGGGATCTTTTGATTTAGCTTATTTACTTTGTCTACCTAATGTTGTTGTAATGGCTCCTAGTGACGAAAATGAATTANAAGATATGGTTTACACAGCTTCTTTATATAATTCAGGACCAATTTTTTGTAGATATCCTAGAGGAGAAGCAACAGGTATAGAGATTTCGAAGAAATTGTCACAAATGAAAATTGGGAAAGGTAGAGTAATAAAAAAAGGGAAAGATATTGCAGTTTTATCCATTGGAACAATGTTAGAAAACTCTATTGAGGTATCTAAAAAACTTAAAACTGAAGGTTATAACATAACTGTTGCTGACGCAAGGTTTGCNAAACCAATTGATAAAAATTTGTTGATGGATCTATATAATAACCACAAAATTTTATTTATTATTGAAGAAGGAGCTACTGGTGGATTTTCTTCACATTGTTTAAATATTATTACTTCTAATGATATGTTAAATAAAACTCCTAAAATAATTAGGTGTTTAACTTTACCAGATTTTTTTCAAGAACATGCCTCACAAAAAGAACAATTGATTGAAGCAAATCTANATGTGGATGGAATTTATAATAAAATAAAANCTTGNATCAAGTCTCAGAAAATNAAAAAAAACTTAGAGATTAATAAGAGATTAAAAAATAAATAAAATCAGGATTGATAAATTACTTTTTGATAAAAATCTTGTTAACAGCAGACAAGAAGCAATTGGATTAATACTTTCAGGTAATGTATTCATTGACACAAAAAGAATTGATAAACCAGGTACAANAGTTGAAATAGACTGTAATTTAACTTTAAAAAAGAAAGACAAACAGTGGGTTTCAAGNGGAGGACATAAACTTAACAAAGCAATCANNCATTTTAATTTAGATTGTTCAGGAATTNTAGCTATGGATATAGGTTCAAGTACTGGTGGTTTCACTGACGTCTTAATAAAAAAAGGTGCAAAAAAAGTTTACAGTGTTGATGTTGGGTATGGTCAATTAGATTGGAATATAAGAAATAATAAAAGTATTGTTGTTTTGGAAAAAACAAATGCNAGATTTATAGATAGTAAAATTATTGTTGATCAATTAGATNCTATTGTTTGNGATGTATCTTTNATATCTTTAAAGAAAGTTATCNCACCAAATATAAAATTTTTAAAAAAAAACGGTTGGTTAATTTGTTTAATTAAACCCCAATTTGAAATTGGTAAAAATCTATTAGGTAAAGGAGGTATAGTTAAAAATCCTGAGCACCATCAAATGATAATTAATGACATAAAATATTTTTTTGAAAAANAAATATNTCTAAATGTTATAGGAGTTATTGAAAGTCCAATACATGGTTCAAAAGGAAATAAAGAATTTTTAATCTATGCCCAATGTTAGTTAATTAANTTTTTAATCTAAAGGACCAATTTGAGCTTCATGCATCATTATTTGATCNACAATTACAATTGCCATCATNGCTTCAGCAATTGGCACAGCCCTTATACCAACACAAGGATCATGTCTTCCTTTTGTGATTACTTTTGTTTTTTCGTAAGAAAGGTTAATAGAATTTTTTTCTATAAGTATTGAACTTGTTGGTTTAACAGCAAAATTAGCAATTATTGGCTGGCCTGTTGATATTCCTCCAAGAATTCCTCCAGAGTTATTTGAATTAAATATATATCCTTGGTCATTATTTGGAAGTATTTCATCATTATTTTNGTTTCCTGTTGAAGAAGCTGAANTAAAACCTGNTCCAATTTCAACTCCTTTTACAGCATTTATGGACATCAGTGCTTCTGCAATTTGAGAGTCTAATTTCTTGTAAATAGGGCTTCCTATTCCTTTAGGAACGTTTTCTGCTATAACTTCAATTATTGCACCAGTACTATTNCCTTTTTTTCTTAGAGTGTTTAATTCTTTTTCCCAAATTNAAACAGTTTCTTCGTCTCCACAAAAAAATGGNTTATTATCAACNTTATGCCAAGAAAAGTTTTTTTTATTTATTTTATGCTTTCCTATTTGGATTACACTTGCTTTGANAGATAATTTTGGAAATCTTTTCTTTAAAATTTTAAAAGCAATTGCTCCTGCAGCAACNCTAACAGCTGTTTCTCTTGCGCTTGATCTTCCTCCGCCTCTGTAATCTCTAATTTTNTATTTTTCATANTATGTAATATCAGCGTGACTTGGTCTAAATTTATTGGCAATNTCAGTATANTCTTTACTTCTTTGGTCTTCGTTTTTTATATTTAATGCAATTGGATGCCCGGTAGTTTTATTTTCAAAGACTCCAGAAAGAATTTCAACCTTATCATTTTCTTTTCTTTGGCTAACAAATTTTGATTGACCAGGTTTTCTTCTATCCAAAAATTTTTGAATATCGGCTTCGTTAAGTGTTATATTGGGTGGTGCTCCATCAACAACACATCCTATAGCTGGTCCGTGGCTTTCACCATAACTTGTAAATTTAAATAAATTTCCAAATGAATTATATGACATTATATNAATTATTTTTGTTTGGACTCATATCTGGAGCATCNATTGCTTTCATGCCAACAACATGATAGCCACAATCAACATGGTGAGTTTCCCCAGATACTCCTGTTGACATATCAGAGAGTAAATAAACTGCGCTTCCNCCAACATCATCTAATGTAACATTTCTTTTCATTGGTGAGTTATATTCATTCCATTTTAATATATATCTAAAATCTCCAATTCCACTTGCAGCAAGAGTTTTAATTGGACCTGCAGAAATACTATTTACTCTAATTTTGTCTTTCCCTAAATCAGTCGCTAAGTATCTTACAGATGACTCTAGTGCTGATTTAGCTAATCCCATAACATTATAATGTGGCATAACTTTTTCCGCACCATAATAACTTAAGGTCAACATTGATCCACCTTCTGTCATCATTACTGACGCTCTACGAGCGATTGCAGTGAAAGAATATACGGAAACATCCATAGTTTTTATAAAGTTATCTCTAGATGTGTCTATATATTCACCTTTCAATTCATCTTTATCTGAAAAAGCTATGGCATGAACAAGAAAGTCAATTTTTGGCCATACCTTTTTTAACTGATGAAAAGTACTATCAATGTCATCATCACTTAAGACATCACAAGGTAAAATTATATCAGAGTTAACGCTATGAGCTAACGGAATAACCCTTTTTTTTAGAGCTTCTCCCTGGTAGGTAAATGCCAGTTCTCCTCCTTGATCTGCAATTGCTTTAGCAATACCCCATCCTATTGATTTGTCATTGGCAACACCCATGACTAAACCACGTTTGTTTTTCATCAGATTATTCATATAGATAAATACTTTATATTATAGTTAAATTAACTATAGTAGATAATTAATGAATTAAACAGATAAAATTGTTTAAATTAATTTAAAGTATAATTAATCTCTTTTCTTATAGAAATAGTATCTCCAGGATTATAAGACTTATTGCTTCTAAATTCTAAAATGTCACCATCAACTTCTACTTTTAATTTGTATCCAGATATTTGTTCTGAAGTTTCTGTGTAGGTAATAGTTTGAATTCTACATACTTCTTTTTCAACAAATTGATTTTCGTTGGCCAAAGCCCCCTTTTGATTTCTAACTACTTCAGATCCAATCAGAGCGCCAATTGCAGTAGATCCTTGTTTTCCTCCCCCTTCACCTAGTTTATTACCGATTGCTCCACCGATTAGAGCACCAATTAAGTTATCTGCTCCAAACCCTTGAGATGTTTTTTGAACTGGTACTCTCTTCATTTCGCATATTTTTTCTTTTCTTGGTATATTTTGTGTTATGTATTTTTTTAATACTTCAACTGATTGTATATATCCACTAGTCTGAATAATCATTGTTTTAGAAAAACTTATAGATGGAAGTATTATTATAAAAAAGATGCTTAATATAAATTTCATTACTTTAATTCCTTTTGTTGATACATATATATATCTCATAAATATGGCAAAAATTTGAACATGGTAAAATATGGAATTAGATAGAAAAATAGACCCAATTGAACTTTTTGGAAAATGGTTTTTAGAAGCTAAAGAGAAAGAAATTAGTGACCCTAATGCCATGCAAATTGCTACTGTGTCGGAGCAAGGATACCCATCTGTAAGAACAGTATTGTTAAAGGATATTACTGATGGAAACTTTATATTTTATACAAACTATGAAAGTAGAAAAGCTAAAGAGATTTCTCAGACTGGGAAAGCAGCTATATGCTTTTACTGGAAATCTTTAAATCGTCAGATTAGAGTTGTTGGAGAAATTAAAAAAGTTTCACAAGAAGTTTCTGATATATATTTTCAAAGTAGGTCTTTAGGGAGCAGAATTGGAGCATGGGCCTCTTTACAGTCACAACCTTTAGATAATAGAGACACATTATTAAAAAAAGTTGACGAGTTTAAAAAAAAATTTGGTAAAAATGTTCCAAGGCCTGAACATTGGGGAGGTTTTAAAATTATTCCAAAAGAGTTTGAGTTCTGGCAAGATGGAGAATTTAGATTACATGATAGGTTTATATTAAGGCCTAATATTGGGACTAAGCTTTGGGACTGTCAAAGACACTATCCTTAGTTTTTTTTAGATGTGTCATTATAAAATAATTTATTAGTAATATAATTATTAATATTAAGAAAACACCAAAACTTATTTGATACGAAAACAATGAATAACCAGTCATTTTTCCCGGTTCAATAAATTGCATTATTGCTCCGATAGCGTATTGAGCAATAAAAGCTACCATAAACGTAATCAAGTTAACGGCTGTAGACACCCGTCCTGCATAATTCAATGGAAAATAATCACTTAATCCAGAATAACATAATGTTGCACAAAAAGAGGTTAAACTGAATAAAATCCATGGCCATATTGCTTTTGGTAATAGACCAAAAGTTATAATTACAGTTGGNATTATTAATATAATTACCATGCCAACCATAACACTAATTGTTGAAATATTTCGTTGTCTTAATTGGTCTGATATAATTCCCATGAGTATAATTCCAATGGTCATAGATACCGTAAATAAGAACAAAATATCAGCTATTTCTGTTTGAGAAAACTTTCCCACGTCAGCTAACCATGGACCTGCCCATAATCCTTGAATTGCCATTGTTGTACCACCAACGAGGCCAGCTAAAGGACCTGCTCTCCAGAAGTGGTAATTAGTATAAATTATTTTTAAAACTTTTAAGACAGGTTCATCTTGTTCGTTTTTTATTTTTTTTTCGGGTACAACTATAAAAATNACAAATCCTACAACCAAAGTAGTTATAGATAGAATGANATAAATTGTTCTCCAATCTATAATTTGAAGNACATATTCTAGAGGGCTTGAAGCTGAAATNGCNCCTAAACCTCCTACAGCTAANAATAGAGCAACTAATAAACTGAGTCTTTCTTTTGGAAACCAAATGGACATAGCTTTAAAGGCACCCATTAATGCACCAGATACACCAAGACCAATTAAACCTCTACCNAAGGTTAAAGAAAANACACTATCTCCTAATGCAAATAANGTTGCACCNAAGGATGCTATTACAAATAAAACAGTTTGAACTTTTCTTGCACCAAACTTGTCNAGTAAAATACCTAATGGNAATTGAAACAAAGCAAATGTTAAAAANTATACAGATGTAATGAGGCCAAGTTGTTCTGCATTAATTCCTAGATCCTGGTTGAGATAAGGAGCTAGTATTGCATTGGTAGATCTGTAAACATAAGANAAAAAGTAACCAGCTGAAAAAGGTAAAAANACAAATATTATTTTTTGATNTATCGTTTTTGGGTNTTTCATTTTAATTTATAGATTTATTTGTTTTTGTGTTTTTAATCATTATACTTTAATACATTATTAAACAATGAATATTTCNGAAAACATAAAAAACATTCATAAAGAAGTAACGACTTGGAGGCATGAACTCCATNCTAATCCNGAGCTTTGCTATGAAGAAAATTGGACTGCAAATTTTATAATTAAAAAGTTAAGNTCGTTTGGCCTTGAGGTTCATAGTGGAATTGGAAAAACAGGTGTNGTAGGTATTTTAAATGGATCGGGTTCTTTTAAAAACAAAAGTAATCGTTCAATAGGTTTAAGAGCTGATATGGACGCTCTTCCTATTGAAGAAGAAAATGATTTTACTTATAAATCAAAATATTTAGGNAAAATGCACGCTTGTGGTCATGATGGTCATGTTGCAATGCTTNTAGGTGCAGCAAAGGTTCTTTCAGAAGAAAATAAAATCAATGGTAATGTATATTTTATTTTTCAACCTGCAGAAGAAGGTGGGGCAGGTGGTTTAGAAATGATTAATNATGGGTTATTTAATAATTTTTCTATGGAAAGTGTTTGGGGNTTNCATAATTGGCCAGGCTTGGATATTGGAGAAATAGCTGTTCACAAAGGACCTGTAATGGCATCTTTCGATCAATTTAGTGTATTAATTAATGGCGTTGGAGGTCATGCTGCTTCTCCACATCTTTCTTCTGATCCAATACTTGCTGCTACGGGTATAATACAATCTTTGCAGCAAATAGTTTCTAGAAGGCAAAATCCTTTAGATTCAGTTGTTGTTTCTGTTACTAAAATAGAATCTGGTACAGCTTTTAATATTATTCCGCNAGATGCTNANTTTATTGGTACTATAAGAACATTAAGTCCTAAAACAAGAACTTCAGTTCAAAAACAATTTATTGATATTTGTAATTCAACNGCTAAGGCTTATGATTGTANTGTAAANGTTGAAATTAAACAGGGATATCCTGTTACTGTTAATACTTCTTTAGAAAGTGATATTGCTATTGAGGTTGCAAAAAAAGTTGTTAAAACAGAATCTGTTAAAGATAACCTTGCACCATCGATGGGTGCTGAAGATTTTGCTTATATGCTTGAAAATAAACCAGGAGCTTACATATGGTTGGGTGCTGGTAAAGGTAAAAGTGGTTGTATGTTGCATAATTCAAAATATGATTTTAATGACAAAATTATCCCATTAGGAATTTCTTACTGGTNTAACCTTGTTCATAACCAATTATCAATAGGAAGGTAATTTATAAACNNATGTTATTTGTTAAAAATAAAATAATTATATTNGTTTTCTTATTAGTATTGTTTCTTGNATCATTTTTTTCTATTAAATTATGGATTAATTTGGATTTCATTAATATTAGTTCNCATGGTATATTTGCTATTTTGATTTGTATTGTTATGTCTNTTATTATTGGNTCTGGTTTAATGGCATTAGCTTTTTTTTCNGCTAAACATGGCTATGATGAAAACGTTGANCATGATTTAGAATCNCTAATAGATAAATANAAAAAGNTATAATTTTTTTTAATTAANATCTAAAAAGTCTTTTCAATTNNTTTTTTTTATGNATAAATAGAACAAAACATGAACAAAGAGGATCCCAATGATTGATAGTATAGAGAAAACAAAAGAAATTTTAATTTTAAATGGTCATTATTCACCCCAAGATAATGTCAAAATATTTGATTTACCTTATACTGCACGAGATCAAGAAATTTATTCAGATTCAGAATTACCTTTATATAGTTGTAAAATATCTGCTGGATTTCCTTCTCCTGCAGATGATCATCTAGAAAGAAATTTAGATTTAAACAGTCATTTAGTTAAACATCCTGCTGCCACTTTTTTTGTCCGTGTAAACGGAGACTCTATGGTTGATGCTGGAATTAATGATAATGATATATTGATAGTAGACAGAAGCTTAAAACCTTCACATGGCAAAATAGTTATTGCAGTAGTTGATGGCCATATGACTGTTAAAAGATTATATAAGCACTCTGGAAAATTAATTTTGATGCCAGAGAATACCTTATATAAACCAATTGAGATAAAAGAAGATATGAATATAGAGATCTGGGGTGTAGTTGTTACATCTATTCATTCTGTTTGCTAAAGGCCAGACAATTGTATGCGCTAGTTGATTGTAATAATTTTTATGTATCTTGTGAAAGAGTCTTTAACCCGTCTATTAATAATAAACCTGTTGTTGTTTTGTCAAATAATGATGGATGTATAATAGCCAGATCGAATGAAGCTAAAGCTTTAGGCATACCTATGGGAGGACCGTTACATTTATGGGAAAAAATAATCAGACAAAATAGAGTAATAGTTTATTCATCTAATTACACTTTATATGGAGACATGTCCTTAAGAGTAATGGATTGTTTTTATTATTTTACTCCAAATTTTGAAGTTTATTCTATAGATGAAGCTTTTTTGGATTTAAAAGGATTTAATAAAAGTAATATTTACCAAAAGATGATTTTCATGAAAACAAAAATATATCAATGGACTGGTATACCTGTCTCGGTAGGTATTGGACCAACTAAAACATTAGCAAAACTAGCTAATAGAATAGCAAAAAAATGTTCTAATGAAGGAGTTTACGAATTTAAAAATTCGGATCAAATTAATCAAGTTTTGAATGGCATGGAACTAGAAAAAATTTGGGGCATATCAAAAGGTTGGGCTAATAGATTAAAAAAAATTGGCATACATCACGCTTTACAATTACAACAAGCTAACCCTAATCATATAAAACAACATATATCTGTAGTTGGTAAGAGGATTGTGTATGAATTAAGAGGTATTTCTACTTTAGATCTAGAACAAGTTAGTTCCAAAAAATCTATAACTATTTCACGTTCATTCGGAGAAATGGTAAGCGATTTAAAAAGTTTGAAAGAAGCACTTTCAAATCATATTTTTAGAGCAGCTGAAAAACTTAGGCTACAAAAAGGATTATGTGGATCTCTATGTGTATTTATTAACACGAATAAGTTTAAAAAAAGTGAATCACAATATAATAATTCAGGAGTAATAATTTTTAATGAGCCTACAAACAATACACCTGACTTGATTAAAGGGGGATACAAAATACTAGAAAAAATTTATTGTTCAGGTTTTAAATATAAAAAAATAGGTGTTACACTTCTTGATTTAAAAATTAAAAGTACAGAGCTTAATTTTAATTTGAATGAGTCAGTCTGTCTTTCTACATCAGAACATTACATAACTCAGGGAAATTTATTTTGTAATGATAAAAAAAATAATATTTTATCAGATAAGGAAATGACCGTATTAGATTATATCAATAATAAAATGGGTTCAAAAACTTTATTTTATGGATCTCAAGGAGTTTTTAAATCTAAAAAAAATAAAAAAAAATGGAATATGAAATCTCATTTTAAATCAAAATCATACACAACTAATTGGGATCAGCTATTAATTGTAAAATAAAAGTTAATTTAATCTTTTCTGAGGCAAAGGAATACAACTCAGCCCAGAAGACCATAATTCAGCACAAACAGATCTTGCCTGGTTTTCTGCCAATTCAATAAATCTTACTCTCCACAGAGAGTTTACAACTTTTTTATTTTTCAACTGTTTTTGAATCTTTTGTAAAGATGCTGGTAAATTGCCCAACTGTTCTGGAGCAGCGTTACGAGCTTTTTTTGCTGCAATATGAGCATTAAGTTTATTTTTAAAAGCTCCTATTTGTATAAACCAATCATCTGTGTGAGAAATATTATAAATAGGAAAATTTTTTGGTTTTTGTATAATAGGGTATGAAATAAAGTCAGGTCTTTTAGAAGGAATTTCAGAAAGTTTAGCAGTTCGAATTAGAGGCGTTTTAATTTTTGTAGAAATAAATTTATTTAATAATTTTATCATATGTTTATCTCTGCTCCTTGCAGTTCTGCCGCCAAATACTACCCCAATTATTCTTTGACCATTTCTTTCAACAGAGGCTACTAAATTAAAACCTGATGCGTTTGTGTAGCCAGTTTTAATACCATCCGTTCCAAAATAAGAGCCAAGTAAATTATTGTGATTACGGTATTCAATACCTTTAAAAACAAAAGATTTTTTATTAAAAAAATAAAAATACTCTGGAAATTTCTTCTTGATTATTATTGCTAATTTTGCCATATCTCTAGCTGTTGAAAGTTGGCCTTTATTTGGAAGTCCAGACGCATTTTTAAAAACGGTACGAGTCAGACCAATACTTTTAGCTTTTTTAGTCATTTCATAAGCAAACTTTCTTTCAGTTTTTTCAAAATTTTCTGCAACTACTGTTGCTACATCATTTGCTGATTTTGTAACAAGCGATAAAATTGCTTGTTTAACTGATATTGTTTGACCAGGATAAAGACCAAGTCTGGAAGGTGGTTGTAATGAAGCTCTTCTAGAGACCTTAAGTTTAGTTTGCATTGAAATTTTATTTTTTTGCAGTTTATCAAAAATCATGTAAATCGTCATAATCTTAGTGAGTGATGCAGGATAATTTCTTGTATCTGCATTAATTGAATGGTAAATTTTTCCTGTTTTTTCATTCATAATTATTGATGCGTACTTTGCGTAAGAATATTTAGTAAATAAAAACAAGAAAATAAAAAAAAACATAATTAATAAGGTTTTTTTTAAAAATGATGGGATAAAAGTTTTCAGAATATTCATGAACAATTCAAAATATTATAAATTTTAATACATTATGTTGATATACATTAATATTTATATACAATATTTTGATATTTGAAAATAGTATATTTTCAAAATATATTTACTAAAGGTATTGATACCAAAGTCCATAATCATTAAATTAAAACTATGAGTAAAAAATTCTTAAAAATTCGATCAGAAAATGAAGATAATGATCAAATAAATGATAATACCGATGGAAGTGTAATAACTAAAGTTAAACCTAAAACAAAAAAACCATCCTTATATAAAGTTTTAATGTTAAATGATGATTATACACCAATGGAATTTGTGATTGAAGTTTTAGAAAAATTTTTTGGAAAAAGACAAGATGAAGCCACGCAAATTATGCTTCATGTACATCAAAAGGGTATAGGAGTTTGTGGTGTTTATACTTATGAGATCGCAGAAACTAAAGCTGTTCAAGTTACCAATTATGCGCGCAAATATGAACATCCTCTTCAAATGCAATTAGAAAAGGAATAAAAATGTTATCACGATCATTAGAAGAAACATTAAGACGTGCAATGAATATAGCATCCTCAAAAAGACATGAGTTTGCTACATTAGAGCATTTATTATTTTCTTTACTTGAAGATAAAGATGCTATTGAGGTTTTTAAAGCATGTGGTNTAGACATGAAATTACTGGAAGATGATTTAAANGGTTATTTGGATAAAGATTTAAAATCAATNGTNAGTTCCAATGAAGATATTGATACCCAACCAACTTCTGGNTTCCAACGAGTTGTTCAAAGAGCTGTTATACATACCCAGTCATCTGGAAAGAATGANGCAAATGGAGCTAATGTTTTGGTTGCTATGTTNTCTGAGAGAGATTGTTATGCAGTTTATCTACTNCAAAAACAAAATATGAAAAGATTAGATGCNGTTAGTTTTATTAGTCATGGTCTNGCTAAAGATCCCAATTATTCACAAGCTAAAANTGACAATGAAANNAACGAGGAAAATGAAATTAATCTAAAGAAAGAAACTGCTNTAAAAAAATATGCAATTGATCTTAATGAAAAATCTGCATCAGGCAAAATCGATCCAGTGATTGGTAGAAAACAAGAACTTGATAGAACAATACAAGTACTTTGTAGAAGAACAAAAAATAACCCCCTATTAGTTGGTGATCCTGGTGTAGGAAAAACAGCAATTGCTGAAGGTCTTGCAGATAAAATAGTTAAAGGTGAGGTTCCTGAAGTTTTATTAAACTCTGAAATCTATGCACTTGACATGGGAGCACTTCTTGCTGGTACTCGTTATAGGGGTGATTTTGAAGAGCGTTTAAAAGCTGTAATGAAAGAAATTGAAAAAAATGAAAACGCAATTCTTTTCATTGATGAAATTCATACAATAATTGGTGCAGGTGCAACAAGTGGTGGTGCAATGGATGCATCAAATTTATTAAAACCTGTTCTTCAAACAGGTACTTTAAAATGTATTGGTTCAACTACTTATAAAGAATATAGAGGTTATTTTGATAAAGACAGAGCTCTTGTTAGAAGATTTCAAAAGATTGATGTTAAAGAACCTAATGTGGATGATTCAATAAAAATTTTNATGGGTCTTAAATCAAGGTATGAAGAACATCATAAGNTAAAATTTACTAATGAAGCAATAAAAACAGCTGTAGAATTATCTTTTAGGTATATTAATGATAGAAAGCTTCCTGATAAAGCTATTGATGTTATAGATGAAACTGCGGCTGCTCAAATGCTTCTTGGACAAAATAAAAGAAAGAAAANAATAGATAAGCAAGAGATAGAAGAAACCGTAGCTTTAATTGCTAGAATNCCTCCTAAAAATGTCTCTAAAGACGATAAAAAAGCATTATCTAATTTAGAAAATGATCTTAAAAGAATGGTGTACGGTCAAGATACTGCTATCCAGGAGTTAGTTTCAAGTATTAAGCTTTCTAGAGCAGGTCTAAGAGAAGGTGAAAAGCCAATAGGTTGTTATTTATTTTCAGGGCCTACTGGTGTAGGAAAAACCGAAGTTGCAAGACAATTATCTGAATCGTACGGTATTAAACTTACAAGGTTTGATATGTCAGAATATATGGAAAGACATACAGTTTCTAGATTAATAGGAGCTCCTCCTGGTTATGTTGGGTTTGATCAAGGTGGATTATTGACTGATGCAATAGATCAAAATCCTCATTCAGTTTTACTTTTAGATGAAATTGAAAAAGCACATCCNGATTTNTTTAATTTATTNNTNCAAGTAATGGATCANGGNAAATTNACTGATAATAANGGNAANTCNGTAGATTTNAGAAANGTTATTTTAATNATGACTACTAATGCAGGGGCNTCAGAGTTATCNAAATCNTCNATNGGNTTNTTAAATGANACNAAAAATGATGCTGATANANAAGCAATAGAAANANTATTTACTCCAGAATTTCGNAATAGNTTAGATGCNGTNATACCATTNGANTATNTAGNTNTNGAAGTAATTAAAATGGTTGTTGATAAATTTATAATGCAATTAGAAGCCCAATTATCTGATAAAGGTGTTTCTATAATGCTGTCAGATAACGCTAGGAACTGGCTTGCAGAAGAGGGATACGATAAGGTTTTTGGTGCTAGACCTCTAAACAGATTAATACAAGAAAAAATTAAAAAGCCTCTTGCAGAAGAACTTTTATTTGGAAAATTAGTTAAAGGTGGGAATGTTTTTGTTGATAATAAGGGAGATAAATTATTAATTAAATCTGAATCTTTATCAAAAAACACAGAGACAAAAAAAGCTAATAAAATAAAAATCTAATTTACTTTTATTTATTAATAAAAGGATTTTCTTTTTTATTGATATAATCTATTTCCTTTTGTATATGATTACTTTCACTGTCAACAAATGCTGACACAGCTTTCTTAAATGAAAAGTTAGGTAAATAATGAAAACTATAAGTTGGTTTAGCTAAATAACCTCTTTTAATTTTATGAGGGCCTTGAGCACCAGCCTCAACATATTTTAATTTTTGTTCAATTGCGTAATCAATAGCTTGATAATAACACATCTCAAAATGTAAGAAGGGTATATGAACATTAGATCCCCAATTTCTACCATATAAACAATCTTTACCAATAAAGTTGAGCGCTCCAGCAATGATATCATTATCCTTTTTTGCTAAAATAAGAAGAATTTTTGAGTTAATCGTACTTGAAATAGACTCAAAAAATTCTCTATTTAAATAAGCACTTCCCCATTTTTTATCGATTGTATTTAAATAAAATTTATAAAATTTATCCCAAATATCAGAATTTAAATCATTACCACTGATTTTATTAATTATTATTCCTGAATTTTGAATAGTACTTCTTTCCTTTTTAATCATTTTTCTTTTAGAATTTTTTAATTGAGCTAAAAAATCATTGAAATTAGAATACTCATGATTTTCCCAATGGAATTGTAATCCTAACCTTTTTAACCAACCTTGATTTTCTAAAAATTTGTTTGAACCATCATTTAAAAAATTTATATGTGCTGAGCTAAGATTATTTTTATCAACTATTTTCATCAAAAAATGACTAATATTTTTGAAAACAATATTTTTTTTACTTTTTTCATACAAGAATCTTGGACCTTTTACTGGTGTAAAAGGTATACTTGAGATTAGTTTTGGATAATAAGATCCTCCAGCTTGATGGTAAGCATTTGCCCAACTGTGATCAAAAACATATTCTCCATATGAATGACTTTTAAGATAATTTGGTAAAATTCCAATTATTTTNTGATTAATGTCTTTTAACACTATGTGTTGCGGCAACCATCCTGTTTCTGCGCATACAGATTTGGATTGTTCTAATGAATTTAAAAATTCATGAGTTGTGAATGGATGTTCATTTATATTAAGGTTATTCCAAACTTCCCCATCAATCTTAGATATATCTGAAACTATATCTAAATTCATATTCTTTATTTTATCTCAAAAATACCTTCTATTTCGACCGGTGCATTTAGTGGAAGACTTGATACTCCAACTGCAAATCTAGAATGTTTACCGTTATCGCCAAATATTTTTACCATAATGTCTGACGCACCGTTAATGATACTTGGTTGTGCTGTAAATGAATTTGAAGACGCAACAAACCCACCAAGTTTAACAACTCTGGCTACCTGATTTAAGTCACCATTNCAAGAAGCTTTAACCTGACTCACTAATGCTAATGCGCATAATTTTGACATTTCAATAGCNTCTTCAGCACTTACTGTATCNCCNACAATACCNGTAATNGGTATCACTCCATTTTTAAATGGTAATTGTCCAGATATAAAAACNAGATTGTTAGTAATTACATATGGTACATANTTTCCAGCTGGAATNGAAGCTTTTTCCAATTCTATATTGTGTTTTTTAAGATTGTCTTCAAAGTTCATAGACATAATTTCCTTTTTTCATGAACAACCAGAGGTTGCTCCACATGTATTACATTTCATACAGGTGCCATTTCTTACTAAAGTAAAATTACCACATTCCCCGCAAGCTTCGCCCTCAAANCCTTTTATTTTAGCCTCAATTTCTTTAGAGATNGTTGTATTTTGTTTTATAAGAACTTCATCTGTTGAATTTTCAGCTTCTATATCTCTTTGCTCATTTTCATATGTATCGAGATAATCTTTTGTTTGAAAAACAGAAACATTATCCATATTACCGCCTGATACAACTTTTAGTTCTCTTCTTACAAAACCTCTTGATGCAACTTTATGAGTCGTTTCGTCACCTCTNGTNCCNACACCTGTTGGACTTGTATCAATATTATTAACATCAACGTGACCAAGGTCATGCCTATCTAAATAAGAAATAGCTAGTTCTCTAAAAATATAATCTAAAATTGATGTGGACATTTTAATTGTATCATTACCAGTAACAATTCCTTGAGGTTCAAACCTGGTAAATGTAAAAGCTTCAACAAATTCTTGTAATGGGACACCATATTGTAATCCAATTGATACAGAGATTGCAAAATTATTCATTAAAGACCTGAACGCTGCACCTTCTTTNTGCATATCAACAAAGATTTCTCCTAATTTTCCATCTTCATATTCACCTGTTCTTAGATAAACTTTGTGACCTCCTACTATAGCTTTTTGTGTATATCCNTTTCTTCTATGTGGTAGTTTCTCTCTTTCTGCTCTAAGNACTCTTTCCACAATTTTTTCAACAACTTTAGTTGTTTTTTCAGTGATAATTTCTTCATCATTAATTTCTTCATCTTCAATTAAGCTAGAATTAAGAGGCTGACTTAACTTTGATCCGTCTCTATAAAGAGCATTAGCTTTAAGNCATAATTTCCATGAAAGCATNTAGGCATTACTACAATCTTCTATAGAAGAATTATTTGGCATATTAATTGTTTTTGAAATGGCACCTGNAATGAATGGTTGAGCTGCTGCCATCATCTTTATGTGACTTTCAACAGAGAGAAATCTTTTACCAATTCTTCCACAAACATTTGCACAGTCAAAAACATCTAAATGTTCTTCTTTTAAGTGAGGTGCTCCTTCTAGTGTCATGGATCCACAAACATGAATATTAGCTGCATCAATCTCTTCTTTTGTGAAATTCAAAAAATTAAGCATATCAAATGANAAATCATCTAATTGATTGTCTGAAACTTTTAAGACATTTTTACAAAAATCTCTACCTAAAGTAAATTGGTTGAAAACAAATTTAATATCAAAAGCNCTTTCTAGAGAGCTTTCAATAAGATTAATTTGTTCTTCACCAAACCTCTTTTCTTTTAGAGCTGAATGACTAATTGATTGACAGTTTTTTAAACTACCTGTTCCTAAAACATATTTCTTAATATCTTCAATTTTTTCATTATTGTAGCCAAGAGTTTTAAGAGCATCTGGTACCACTTGGTTTATTATTTTAAAATAACCACCGCCAGCTAATTTTTTAAATTTAACCATNGCAAAGTCTGGTTCAACACCAGTTGTATCGCAATCCATAACTAAACCAATTGTTCCNGTTGGTGCAATTACNGTAGTTTGGGCATTTCTAAAGCCGTATTTTTGTCCATCATTAAGAGCTTTTTCCCANGCTTTTGTTGCAGCATTTGGNAAATCATTAGATGGACAATCCTCNTTTATAAGAGGCACTGGGTTAATTGTTAAACCTTCATAACCATCTTTAAAACCATCTGCAGCTTTTTTATGATTTCTAATTACTTTTAACATATCTTTTGAATTAAGATTATACTTTGTAAAAGGACCTAATTCTTTTGCAATTTCAGCGGATGTAGCATATGAAACTCCGGTCATAATTGCTGAGATAGAAGAGCATACTGCTCTGCCTTCATTACTATCATAAGGAATACCCCATGACATCAATAATCCTCCAATATTAGCATAACCAAGGCCTAAAGTTCGGTAATCATATGATTTTTGAGCTATTTCTTTTGATGGAAATTGTGCCATCATAACTGAAATTTCAAGTGTTAATGTCCACAATCTACAAGCATATTCAAAAGCATTAATATTTAATTTTTTATTACCTTGACTAAACTTAATTAAGTTGAGAGAAGCAAGATTACAGGCAGTATCGTCAATAAACATATATTCAGAACATGGGTTAGAGGCATTTATTTTTTCTTCTTGAGGACAAGTATGCCATTCATTTATTGTAGAATCATATTGTAAACCTGGATCTGCACAAGACCACGCAGCTTCAGTTATTTTTTCCCAAAGTTCTTTTGCTTTAATTTTTTTAAAAACTTTCCCATCAGTTCGTCTAATTAATTCCCAGTCTTGATTATTTTCAACTTTTTGTAAAAAGTCGTTATTCACTCTTATTGAATTATTAGAATTTTGTCCTGAAACAGTCAGGTAGGCTTCACTATCCCAATCAGTATCATAAGTTTTAAATTCTATTTCTTTGAAACCTTGTTTAGCAAATTGTATGACTCTTTGAATATAATTTTCTGGAATCATTACAGATCTTGCATCAAGAATAGCTTTTTTTAATTCTTTGTTAGTTTTAGCATCATATAAGTCTTCGTTTTTATATTCTTCAATGTTACAGGCATCCATCACTGCTTTAAGATGTTTAGCAGTTGACTTAGATCCAGCTACTAAAGCTGCAACTTTTTGTTCTTCAACTACTTTCCAATCAATAAATTCTTCAATATCTGGATGATCAACGTCTACTGTGACCATTTTAGCAGCTCTTCTTGTAGTACCACCAGACTTAATTGCACCAGCAGCTCTATCACCAATTTTTAGAAAACTCATCATTCCAGAAGATTTTCCACCACCAGAAAGTTCCTCATTGTTTCCTCTAAGATTTGAAAAATTAGTTCCAGTTCCTGATCCATATTTAAATAATCTTGCTTCTCTAACCCATAAATCCATAATTCCACCTTCATTTACTAGATCATCTTTTATGGATTGAATGAAGCAAGCATGAGGCTGTGGATGTATATAAGAAGATTTAGATTTAACTAATTTTTCAGTTTCGTAATCTACATAATAGTGACCTTGACTTGGACCATCAATACCATATGCCCAATAAAGTCCAGTATTAAACCATTGAGGAGAATTTGGAGCACCCATTTGAGAAGCTAGCATATATCTCATTTCATCATAATATACCATGGCATCATTTTCTGAGCTAAAATAACCACCTTTCCAACCCCAGTATGTCCAGGTCCCAGCCAGTCTATCAAATACTTGTTTTGCTGAAGTTTCAGAAGTAAATCTTTCATCATCTGCAATTACATTTAATTTATTTTGATCTGGTTCAGATCTTGATAACCAATTTGGTACATTTTTTTCTTTAATTTTTTTTAAATATTTTGGAACTCCAGCTTTTCTGAAATATTTTTGAGCTATTACATCTGCAGCTACTTGTGAATAGTTATTAGGGACTTCAATAGTAGGGGCACAGAAAACTATTGTTCCATCAGGATTTTTAATCTCACTTGAGGTGGTTTTAAATTTTATACTTTCATAAACATCTAATTTATTTTTTGTAAAAAACCTTGTAAATTTCATTGTATCCCTCTCATTATTAAAAACAACCTAATCGGTGATTCTTTNANTTCCCCTTAAAAATTTACTAACAAAGGAAANATAACTATATCTTGTTAAGATGAAGATATAANATACCGTATTTAGTATTAAATAGTAAAGCAATAAAATTAAAAATTTTTTAAATTATTAATTTAATTGAATATTTTTTTAAAATTGAAATTAATAATTTTATTGTGTAATTTTAAATAACAATTATAAAGTTTTTATGAATATAGTTTCTCAAATTTTAATACGTTTAACNTCCAATTTTATTGGTNAAGATCAATATGGAAATAAATATTACGAACACAAAAAAATGAAAAATAAAAGATATGTTCTTTTTAATGGGAAGGTTGAGGCTTCAAAGATACCACCTATGTGGCATGCATGGGTGCATCAAATTANAAANAAACCNCCTTTAAAAAGNAAAAAAATATATAATTGGCAAAAAGAACATTTACCNAATCTAACNGGGACTGTATTTGCAATAAAACCTCAAGGTAGTCTGTTAGAAAAGGGTTCAAGACAAAGATCTTCTGCTGATTATGAATCATGGACACCAAAAAAATAAATATGAAATATAGTTTAATTGAAACATTAATGGGATTTGGAGTTATATTAATTGCAATTTTATTTCTTTTTTTTGGNTTTTCTATAGAAAAAAATTTAAGTTCTAAAAACATTTCAATTTCTGCTATTTTTGAAAATGTAACAGGTTTAAGTATTGGAGATAAAGTTAAAATCTCCGGTATTAATGTTGGGAAAATAACTGATTTTAAGCTAGAAAAAGATGAATTTGAAGTTATTGTTAAATTTGAGATAGACAAAAATATAAAATTACCCGAAGATTCATCAGCTAAAATTTCGTCAACAAGTTTGTTTGGTGGAAAATTTTTAGAAATCGTTCCAGGTTCTTCTGATGTGTTTTTAAAAAATAAATCTGTAATATATGATACTGCAACATCTTTAAGCTTTACTGAGATGATTGGTAAGATGATCATGTCAAATGGCAACTAAAAATTTTTTTAAGTTATTATCAATAACATTGTACCTACTTATATATTTTATTAGTAAAAATATTTATGCGAANGATTGGTTAATTGGAGAGTATGGTACTTTTCAAGGTTTAGATAAAATAACAGCAAGAATTAAAACATTCGATATTGAAGTAGGTTTGANAAAAAGGTTTGGAGTTTTAGATATAAGTCTTGAAAAATGTGTTTATTCTAAACCTTTAGATAAACCAGAATCAATTGCATTCGTTAAAGTATTGGATCAATCTGAAAAACAGTTAAATATAGTTAATAAAACATCAATTTTTGAAGGTTGGATATTTGCTTCAAGTCCAGCATTGAATGCCATAGAACATCCAGTCTATGATGTTTCATTGATCTCTTGCAAAAAGTTTAAAACATTTTCAAATAAGTCTTCATCTTCAACACTTAGGGATTGAAAGTTAATTTTTTTATCAATACACAAATCTAATTTTTTTTTGAATACATTTTGGCTAACCTCATAAGCTCCAAATTGCCTTAAGTGTTGATTTATAAATTGAATATCTAAGATTGAGTAATTTAAAGAGTGTAATCTTGCAACCAAGTTTATCAAAGCAAATTTACTTGCGTTACTAACTTTACTAAACATAGATTCAGCAAAAAAACAACCACCTATTGAAATACCATAAATTCCTCCAACGATTTCATTATTTTTCCAACATTCAATAGAGTGCGCAATGCCAAGTTCATGTAGTTCGTTAAATTTATCTTCTATAATTTTGTTAATCCATGTTTCTGATCTATTTTCAGTAGCACATTTATTTATAATTTCTCTAAAGTTTGAATTAATTGTTACAAAAAATGGTTTCTTTTTTAAAAATCTTTTAAATGATTTAGATACATGAAATTCTCGAATAGGTATTAAAGCTCTTTTTTTTGGGTTTATAAAGTATATTTTTTTATCGTGCCTATCTTTAGCCATTGGGAAGATACCAAGCTTATAAATTTGAATTATAAATTCATAATTTAAAGTTTTATCAAACTCATTTTCCATTAAGATAAGTTTGCTCTAACCATTTGATATCAAAATTTCCATTAATTATATCAGGATTTTCTAAAAGATTTTCGTGCAACTCTAGTGTAGAAGGAATTGGTTCAATAACCATCTCTTTAATAGCTTGTTTTAACTTTAATATACAATCTTTCCTATTATTGCCATGTGCAATTAATTTAGCAATAAGACTATCATAATAGGGAGGAATATTGTACCCAGAATAAATTCCAGAATCTATTCGAATACCTAGCCCCCCTGCACTATGAAATTGATTGATTTTTCCAGGAGAGGGCATAAATGTTTTAGGATCTTCAGCATTAATTCTACATTCAATAGCATGCCCAAAAAATTTAATATCTTTTTGCTTCCATTCAAGCTTATGATTTGCTGCTATCTTTATCTGTTCTTTTACAATATCTTTCCCTGTGATAGCTTCAGTTATTGGGTGTTCAACTTGAAGTCTAGTATTCATTTCAATAAAATAAAATTTTCCATCTTCGTATAAAAATTCAATTGTGCCTAGGCTTTCGTATTGCATATCTCTAGCAGCACTTGCTGATAAATTACAGATATACTCTCTTTCATCTTTTGTTAAAGCTGGCGAAGGTGCTTCCTCTATTAGCTTTTGGTGATTTCTTTGTATAGAGCATTCTCTTTCACCTAAATGAAAAACGTTACCAAATGTATCACCAATAATTTGAACTTCAATATGTCTTGGGTTTGATAAATATTTTTCTATATATACTTCATCATTTCCAAAAGCAGCTCTAGCTTCATTTTTAGCAGATGTGAATGCTATTTCAATTTCATCGATGCTTTGGACTATTTTCATTCCCTTGCCACCACCTCCTGCAGATGCTTTGATTAGAATCGGTAATCCAATTCTTTGTATTTCTTTTTTTGCATTTTGAATATCCTTTACTACTCCTTTAGAACCTGGAACAAGAGGTAATCCAATTTTTTTTGCAATTTCTTTTGCTTTGATTTTGTCACCCATGTCTTTTAAATGTTTGATTTTGGGGCCGATAAATTTTATATCATGAGCTTTAACTATTTCAGCAAAGGATGAATTTTCAGATAGAAACCCAACTCCAGGATGAATTGCATCGGCGCCAACTAGTTGTGCAGCTGTTATAATGGATGGGATGTTGAGATATGATTTTGAAGAATGAGCAGGACCTATACACACACTTTCGTCAGCCAGTCTTACATGCATAGCCTCATTATCTGCAGTCGAATGTACTGCTACAGTTTTAATTTCTAATTCTTTACATGCTCGTAATATTCTTAGAGCTATGTCACCTCTATTAGCAATTAATATTTTAGAAAACATATTATTCAATTATTATAAGTAATTGTTCAAATTCTACTGGTTGCCCATCTTCAAAACCAATAAATACAACTTTACCACTTTTTGGAGCATTTATAGTATTCATTACTTTCATTGCTTCAATAATTACAAGTGGTTGATTTTTTTTCACAATATCACCTAGTCCAATAAAAGGAGGTTTACCAGGTTCAGGCGATGAATATGCTGTTCCAACCATAGGTGCTTTTAGAGCACCGGGGTGAGTTGAATCTAAATTAGTTTGGGTTTTAAAATTTTGATCATTAGTTGCTTTTGTTGTTGTAATGTCGCTGGATTCAATGAAGTTAAAATTTTCATTTTTGTTTGATTTATCTATAGATAATTTTAGTCCGGACTTTTCATACTTTAAGTTTAATATTTTTTCTTCAGACATTAGCTGAGAAAGTTTACGTATTAATTCTAGATCTTTATTTGAGTGTTCTTTCATTTTAGACCTTCTTGATTTTTAGTTTGCTTTTTAAAAAATTAATACCCATTACATAAGATTCTACCCCAAATCCAGCAATTACTCCATGAGCTACTTTAGAAATAAATGAGTTGTGTCTAAAACTTTCTCTAGAATGAATATTTGTAATATGCACTTCTATTATAATACCTTGGAACATTTGTAGAGCATCAAATATAGCTATAGATGTGTGTGTATAAGCTGCAGCATTAATAATTATAGCGTCGCTGTTTTCGTCAATTGCATTATGAATTGAATCTACAATTTCACCTTCAACATTTGATTGAAAAAAAGTAAAATCAAATCCTAAATCAATACATGTTTCACTACAAATTTTTTCTAATTCTTTAAGGCTTAAAGTCCCATATTTATCAGGCTCTCTTATACCTAATTTATTAAGATTAGGGCCATTAATAATGTTTATTTTGCTTTTCAAAAATATCTCCAAAAAATTTAATTTATTTTTTTCTTTCTATTTCTATTGCTTTTTCTATATCTTTTTCACTCATTGCGCCAGGGTATATTGTATTACCAATAATGAAAGCTGGTGTTCCTCTTATATTTAGTCTACTGGCTATTTCTCTATTTTTATTAATAATTATCATTAATTTTTGATTTGAATAATCTTTTTTTAACTGTTCAATATCAATTTTTAATTCTTTTGCAATTGAAAAAATTAATTCATCATCAATTTTACCAGTATGAGACATAAGTTTAGCATGAAATTCAAAATACTTAGCTTGATTTTGTGCAGCTAAGCTTGATATGGCTGCCGTTAGAGAACTTTTTGAAAGAATTGGGTATTCAACGAAAACTATGTTAATTTTTTTATCTTTTTTATGAAGATTAAACACACTATTCATAACTGATTTGCAATAACCACAATTATAATCAAAAAATTCATATATAGTTATATTTGCTTTTTTGTTTATTAACTTTGGGTTAGGTATTTCTTTTAGATCATTAAGAGCAGATTTAAAATTTTTAACAGATCTATCTTGATTTAATTTCTTTAAAGTATCTTCTATAAGTTTTGGATTATCAACAATGTATTTTTTTATAAGTGAATTAATTTTTTTTTCATTTAGTTCGTGAGCAAAAGAATAATTAAATACAGTTATTGAGAGAAAAAATGAAAAAAATATATAAAATCTGATATTCATAGTAAGCCTTTAATTTAAGTTTATAATATCTAAAGCTCTTATTTTATACAAAGATTTTATATTATTATCTTGTAAAGCCTTTGATGCAATTTTTTTTGCTTTTTTGTATTGTTTTTTTAATATCTTTTCTTCAGCTTGTGCAACCATACTTATAGATTTCATTTTAAGTTTATGGGACGTGACTCCAATTAATCTCCACAACCTAATGGATTTATTTTTAATTGGTATAAGTTGTTCCAAAATGGTTAATGCTTTTCTCAATGAGTCTTTATTATCTATTTTTATCAATGCATTAGCTATTGAAAATTTTAGGATTGGTGAAGGAACAATTTTAAGTTCATCATTTTTTTTTAAACTTTCGGTAAAATTTTTAACTGCTTCGATATAATTTCCATTTAAAAAATTTAAACTACCCAACATTTCATATGCAAAAGGGTTACGAGTATTTTGTTGTTGGTAAACTTTTGTATATTTAATAGATTTTTCGAGATCATTTTTGCAATAGAAATTAATTGCTGAAAAAAAGGGATCATTTTTTTTTAGATTTTTTTTAATCAAATTTAACTGATTTTTGTTTTTTGTATAAGCTAACAATTTTATTTTCAATTTTTGTAAATCTAATTCAATATTTTTATATGAAATAACTTTAGTTAGATTTGTTTTTTTAACCCGTGACAAGCTATTAATTATATCAAGTCTATTTTCTGGGTTTGGATGAGAATTATAATAGTTGTTTTTGTTTAAAAAAAGCTGATTACGGCGTTTAATTTTTTTAAAAAAATCATTTAAACCAAGTGAACTTTTTTTTAATCTATTTAATGCTTTTATTGAAAAAATATCTGCTTCTAATTCCTGAGTTCTATTGTATCTAAATTGATTTTTATAATAAAAATCATTACCTGCAATTATTGCACCTTCTATATTATTATTCATTCCACTTAACGATAATCCTATAAGTGCAAATATTCCAGCATTTGTGATTTTTGAATTGAAATCGTGCATTATTTTTCTGCTTTCAACATGACCAAGTACTAAATGGCCAAGCTCGTGAGCTATTATACCTTCTAATTCTTCAAAAGAATCTAAATTTTCTAATAAACCAGAATGAATATATATCTTGTTATTTCCAGTTACAAAAGCATTAATAGATTCATTAAAAACAATAATTGGTTTTATTGATAAGTTTTTAGTTTGTTCACTATTAGTAAAATTATTAATTATTTGTTCTAAAAAAAATTCAATTTCAGCATCTCTTATTATTGATACATTATTGTTATTTTTAGCTTTGACAGGAAATACAATGAAATAACAAGAGATGAATGTTAAAAAAAATAATTTTAAAGAAGTATATCTAATTATTCCACCAACCTGTTTTTTTTGGTTTAGAACTATTTTTTTGGGCATCTAAATCAACAACGTCAATTTTTGCTGAAGATTGAATTTTTCTTATACTTTTTTTTCTTATGGCTTTCTTTTTTACATTTTTTTCATTATCTAATTCTTTAATCTCTGTTGAAATATCGTCTACTGAAGTTTTTTCTGTAATTTTATCTTCTTCATGTATTTGATTCAATGATTGGACTTTATTATTTTTTGAGACTGAAGCCTTTTTCTTTCCTTTATTTGTTTTTTTAGGGGTTATAACATCTTCATCATTTTGTTTAGAAGAAATTAAATTACTAGCATTTGTATCATCCTTTTCGCGGGTTTTCTTCTGATTTCTTTTTCGTCTAGATAGTTTATCTTTTTGTTGATTTTCAAATTTAAATTCTTCAACTTTTTTGTTTTCATTATCGTTAATATCATATTCTGATATAGCCAAATTATTATCTATATTAAATATGATTTTAACTTTATGTCTATTCTCTATGTCTGTAACATTTTGTTTTTTACTGTTTAAAATATATGTGGCAAGATTAGATGTAATAGATATAGTAATTTCACTTTGTGGATTATTAATTAATTTTTCCTCTGCCTCTCTTAATATTTGCATAGAGTTAACCTCGAAAGATTGGATTCTTCCTACACCCCCACAAAAATTACATACGTCTGTAGTAGTTTCTGATACAGAGAGCCTTAGTCTCTGTCTAGATAATTCTAGAAGACCAAACGAACTAATTTCACCTATTTGGATTCTTGCTCTATCTTTTTTGAAAGCCTCTTTTAACTTTCGTTCTATAATGTTTCGATTTTTATAATCTTCCATATCAATGAAATCGATTACAACTAAACCAGATAAATCTCTTAATTTTGCTTGTCTTGCAAATTCTTGAGCTGCTTCTAAATTCGTTTGAAAAGCAGTTTTTTCAATAGATCTTTCTTTAGTCGCTTTTCCTGAATTAACATCAACTGCAACAAGTGCCTCTGTATGGTTTATAACAAGATAACCTCCAGATTTTAAATTAACTATTGGTTTAAAAATATCTGAAAGTTGAGAATCAATTCCAAATTTTTGAAAAAGAAGTACATTACTATCAGTATATTCTTGAATTTTTTTGGTATGACTTGGCATTAAAGATTTCATGTAATTTTTACAAGTTTTAAAAGCAGTTTCTCCTTGAACTAGAATTTCTTCTACATCACTATTATACATATCACGAACAGCCCTCTTAATAATAGAACCTTCGTCATGAATCAAATTTGGAGCTTTAGATTGAACTGTTTTATCTTTTATATCATTCCACATTGAAATAAGATTTTGAAAATCTCTTTTAATTTCAACTTTTGTTCTTTTACTTCCCGCAGTTCGAATAATTAATGCCATCCCAGAATCTAGATCAATCCCTTCCAATACTTTTTTTAATCTTTGACGATCAGTACTGTTTGAAATTTTTCTGCTTATACCTCCTCCCTTTGGAGTGTTAGGCATTAAGACACAATATCTACCAGCTAAAGATAAATAAGAGGTTAAAGCGGCACCTTTGGTACCTCTTTCTTCTTTAACTATTTGAACTAAAATTATTTGTCCTTTTGATATAACCTCTTGAATTTTATAGTTTTTATAAAGTTTATTTTTAACCTTTTTTAAGTCTCTACTTTCCTCAATTTCATCGTCAATAGTTTCACTATTGTTGTTAACTTGTAATTCATCATCATCATTTTCATCTTTAGATACTTTTTCTAATAATTTAGCTCTATCCTCAACTGGTATTCGATAATAATCTGGGTGTATTTCGCTAAATGCTAAGAAACCTTGTCTGTTTCCACCGTACTCTACAAAAGCTGCCTGAAGGCTTGGTTCTACTCTGCTAACTCTAGCTAAGTAAACATTCCCTCTTAATTGTTTTTTCCCAATAAGCTCATATTCAAAATCTTCTATGATTTCATTTTCAATGGAAGCAATTCTTGTTTCTTGTTCGTTTCTTGCATCAATTAAAATTCTCTTTGTCATTTGTATCTCCGTAAAAGGAATGACAGCTAGATTTAGTTGAAGAAGAAAAATTCACCAAAAACTTTGTGTATTTTTGTTTGTATTTTATTTCACTAAATGTGATCGTATCTATTTGAAATTTCATTTCGTTTAAAATATATAAATTAAGTTAACTATTGTTCTATCTGTCTATTTTTTTTATAAATTTCTGTAATTCAGTCTTTTTACAGTATATTATTAAATTTTTCTTATCAAGTAACTTATTCTTATTATTAGTAAATATGAAATTACTTCAGTTTAATAAAACACATAAATTCATATTAAAAAAATTTATTATCATTTTATTATTGTTCTTTAGTTCATGCTCATACAATGAAAAAGAATTTACTCCAAGAACTAGTGATTTAGATAACAAAAATAATTTAACATTTTATAAATTTGATAATTTGGTAAATAAATTAAAAAAAGAAAAAAATAAATTAAATAAAAAATACACAATTATAATTGACCCTGGTCATGGTGGAAAAGACCCTGGAGCTATTGGGTTTAATGGAACATTAGAAAAAGATATCAATCTCAAATTCGCAAAAATTTTGAAATCTGATTTATCATCAATAAACCTTTTAGTTAAGCTCACAAGAGCAAATGACAGATATCTCTACCTAAATCAAAGAGTTAAATTTGCAGAAAAAAATAAAGCGGATTTATTTATTTCTATTCATGCTGATGCATCAAAAAATTTAAATGCAAGAGGTTTTTCAATATTTAGTCTTTCTGACAGGGCATCAGACAAAGAAGCAAAAAAACTTGCTCAAAGAGAAAACAAATCAGATTTAATTGGTGGATTAAAAATTCAACATTCTGACCCATTAATAAAAGATAATTTAATAAAAATTTTTCAAAGAGAAACTATGAATGAAAGCTCTAAGCTCGCTAATTTTGTTATAACAAATTTTAAAAAATTCCCAGTTAAAAACAGAGGCCATAGAAATGCAGGATTTGTTGTATTAAAGTCATTAACGACCCCGTCCATTTTAATTGAATTAGGTTTTTTAACTAACAAAAGTGAAGAAAAATTGTTAAATAGAACAATATATTTAAAAAAACTTTCTACAATTTTATCTCTCTCTATTGTAAGTTATTTAAATCAGAAGAGTTAGTTTATAGTGTCTAATTGTTGTCTAATTTTGTGTCTATAATTCTTATATATGAAATTGTTTACTTTAATATTTACTTTCCTTTTTTTTAGTTCAATTCTAATTTTAGGATCGTTTTTTTATGTTTTATGGCATTTTGGACGAGATTTGCCTGATTACAGACAACTCTCAAAATATGAACCATCTATTGTAAGTAGAGTCCATGCTGGAAATGGTGCTTTACTAAAAGAATACTCAATCGAAAGAAGAGTTTTTGTACCTGTAGATGTAATACCAAAAAAAATTATTTCTGCTTTTCTA
This sequence comes from SAR116 cluster bacterium, assembly GCA_002691795.1. GTDB lineage: Bacteria > Pseudomonadota > Alphaproteobacteria > Puniceispirillales > Marisalimonadaceae > TMED54. The sequence continues at coordinate 2,127 of NZIY01000024.1, read as the reverse complement.
TCTGCTGAAGATAAAGATTTTTACCATCATTTTGGCGTTGACCTACAAGCCATTTCAAGAGCTTTAATTACAAACTTTAAAAACTATGGAAAAGGCAAAAGGTTAGTAGGGGCGTCAACCATAACTCAACAGGTTGCAAAAAACTTTTTACTAAGTTCTGAAGTTTCTCTTGAACGTAAAATTAAAGAAGCAATTTTAGCAATAAGAATAGAGCGAGCTTTTACAAAAAACCAGATTTTAGAATTATACCTTAATGAAATTTATTTAGGAAATAATTCTTATGGTATAGCTGCCGCTGCTTTAAACTATTTTGATAAAAGTCTTGATGATTTATCTATTGATGAAGCTGCATTTTTAGCAACCTTACCAAAAGCTCCAAGTGCATATAATCCAAAAACAAATTATAACAAAGTATTTAATAGAAGAAATTGGGTCTTAAACCAAATGTATAAGAATGGATTTCTTACTGTAAGTAATAAAAATTATTTACAAAGCAAAGAGATAACTATAAAGAAATCAACTGGTTTAGATGACACATCAGCTCCATACTTTTCTGAAGAAATTAGAAGAAAAATGTTAAAAGATTATGGTTATAATGCTTTGTATAAAGGCGGTCTTTCAATTAGAACAACTTTAAATCCAAAACTTCAGAAATTTGCAGACGAGGCATTATTTAGAGGATTAGAAAAGTTAGATAAAAGACAAGGTTGGAGGGGTCCAATTACAAATATTCAGATAAAAAATGCAAATAAAAAAGAAATAGATGCAGTTTTAAATAAACTTCAATTAGGTCTTCCAAAAAATAGATTTGTATCTGTAATTAAAAATATTAGTTCAGATAAAATCAAGGTTTATGCTCAGGGTAAGATCATGGAAATTAAATTTCAAAACAAATCATGGTTAAGAAGACAAATAATTTATACTGATAAAGATAATAATAAGCAAATTGGTCATGATAAAAAATTTAGTTCATTTAAAGAATTTTTAAAATTAGGGGATATAGTCTTAATAAAAAAAGATAATCAAGATTATATACTTTCACAAATTCCAAAAGTTAATGGTGCAATTGTGGTAATAGATCCAAATACTGGTCGTGTATTAGCTATGACTGGTGGATATCAGTTTAGCAAAAGTGAATTTAATCGAGCCACTCAAGCTTTTAGACAGCCTGGATCAGCTTTCAAGCCTTTTGTATATTTAGCAGCACTTGACCAAAAAATTAAACCTACTGACATTATTTTAGATGCACCATTGTCATACGATCAAGGTATAGGTTTACCTAAATGGAAACCAGCTAATTATACTAAAAAGTTTTATGGACCTAGCCCTGTAAGATTGGGAATTGAAAAATCTAGAAATCTTATGACAGCTAGATTGGCATTACTTGTAAGTATGAAGAATATTAAAAAATATAGTAACAACTTTGGAATTTACGATAATCTACCTAATTTATTGTCAATGTCACTTGGTGCTGGTGAAACTACTTTGTTACGGTTAACCACTGCTTATGCAATGATTGTCAATGGTGGAAAAAAAATTTCACCATTCTTTATTGATAGAGTACAAGATAGAAGAGGGAAGACTATTCTTAAGAATGACTTAAGAAAATGTAAAAATTGTGAATCAAACAATCTTAATAATCAAAACAAAATTCCAATCTTAGTTGATGAGAGAGATCAAATAACTGACCCAGGCTCAGCTTATCAAATGGTGTCTATGCTTCGTGGAGCGGTAACGAGGGGGACTGGTAGATTAATCAATAAATTAAATAAAACATTGGCTGGTAAAACTGGAACTACTAATTCAAATCAAGATGCTTGGTTTGTAGGTTTTTCTAGTGATCTAGCTGTGGGTGTCTTTGTAGGTTTTGATAATCCTTTTACATTGGGAAAAAGAGAAACTGGTAGTTCTGTAGCAGCGCCAATATTTAAAGATTTCATGAAAGAAGCACTTTTAAATATTCCAGATATTCCGTTTAGGAGACCACCAGGAATAAAACTTATATCTGTAAACCCCAATAGTGGTCTTCAAGTAAGTGCTAAAGATAAAAAATCTATTTTGGAAGCCTTTAAACCAGGACAATTACCAAATTTAAGCTTTGATAAAAATTTTATAGATTTAAAAAAC